>JAITSP010000089.1 GCA_031287725.1 Rickettsiales bacterium | reverse complement strand
CTGATAGAAAATCCCGAAAATAACGGATGGTAGAGCTAGGATAACATTATGGTGGATCTAAGGGAGACTGGCGCAGACGAAGATTTCGTCATGAGCTGGGATGAGAAGCGGAGATACCTGATAGAAAGAAACAACAAAATAGCAGCGGAGACGGCAGCTACGAGGCTAGGAATGGAGAGGGGAGAGGCAAAGGGTATTAGAGAGGGTAGGGAGGAAGGTATCCTGGAGGGTATTAGGAGGGGTAAGCTAGAAGGCAAGCTAGAAGGCAAGCTAGAAGGCAAGCTAGAAGGTAAGCTAGAAGGTAAGCTAGAAGGTAAGCTAGAAGGCAAACTAGAGACCGCCCTGGGGATGCTGAGAGAAGGTATAGTGCTGCCTCTGGTAGCCAGATGTACCGGACTCCCTGAGAGAGAAATTCTAGGACTAATGGAAAATCCCGAAGACAACGGATTGTGGAGCTAGAAGAAGAATATTATGGTGGATCTAGAGGATAGGAACGAAGAGGAAGACTCTGTGAAGATCCCCTCTAGATGGAAAAGGGGAGATGGAGGAAACTTAGACTCGTCACATTACAAATTTACGTGGCTGGATAGCAGACCAGGACCCACGAACCAATGGAGGACAGATGAAAAGGCTATTTTTTGTGCTATTGCTAGCCGTTCCCAGCAGAACGGCATTAGGAGCCAATCCAATCTTTGGGGAGACCCAGAACCAGATTTCTCTGGGCCTGGGCTATAAAAATAGTGATAGTGGCGGAGGAATGCTGTCCATGTTCGACCTTATCCACGGGAGGCCAGAGAGTCTGTATTTTTTTAGTCTCCACTATTCCCAGCCGGACACAAACTTTCGTCTGCCGGGGCGCAGAAATCTTGAACTAATAGCTCTCCGGGGAACAGGGAAGGATATGAAGAGATACAGCCAGCGGGCCCTAGGTGCCTCCTGGGATACCGTTCTGCTCCATGGGGAACAGTTCTACCTCGGGTTCTCTGTGGGAGTCTATCTGAAGGATAAAATTGACGACCGAATCAATGCCCAGTTCACCTTTGGAGAAAAATTCTTCCTCGGCTACCGTTTCCCCAGACTAAACCTGGAGTTCTTCCTGCGCCACTTCTCCACCGGCTATCTGACAACCATCAACCGCGGCTACAATTTCGTCGGCGTTGCAGCAGCTCTAAACTACTAGAGTCGGGGGAGACCGGAATAGGCGCCTAGTCGTCCAACCTCAGGACTGCCAGAAAGGCGCTCTGGGGAATCTCTACGTTGCCCACTATCTTCATCCTCCTCTTACCCTTCTTTTGCTTCTCTAGAAGCTTCCTCTTTCTGGTGACATCGCCTCCATAGCACTTTGCGAGGACATCCTTCATGTAGGCGCCTATGGTTTCTCTGGCGATTATTCTGCCGTTTACACCAGCCTGGATAGCCACCTTAAACATCTGCCGGGGAATGAGGTCTTTGAGTTTTTCACACAGTGCCCGGCCCCGGGACTCGGCCCGGGATCTATGGACTATGAAGGAAAGGGCGTCCACCGGCTCTCCATTCACGAAGATTGACAGCTTTGTGAGATCACCCTCCCGGTAGTCTACTATTTCCCAGTCGAGACTGGCATAGCCACTGGAATAGGACTTCAGCCTATCGTAGAAATCATAGACAATCTCATTGAGGGGCAGCTCATAGATCAGCATCGCCCTCTCACCCACAAAGGTTAGCGAGACCTGGACACCTCTCCTATCGCTACAGAGTTTCAGTAGACTGCCCAGATATTCCTCAGGAACCATTATCGTGGCCCTCACCCAGGGCTCGCATATTTTCCTCAGGTGCTGGGGCTCTGGCAGATCTGCTGAATTGTGCACTTCGAAGTATTCGGCAGGTTCACCGGTGCCACGATTCTTTACTGGACCATCCCCATAGACCCGGTAGACGACGGATGGGGCAGTGACCAGGAGATCAAGGTCAAACTCTCTCTCGAGCCTCTCCTCGATAATCTCCAGATGCAGGAGCCCCAGAAAGCCACACCTAAAGCCAAAGCCCAGAGCTGTAGAGGTTTCCGGCTCGAAGACAAAGCTCGCATCGTTAAGGTGCAGCTTGCCGAGGGAGTCTCTGAAGAGGTCGTAGTCGCCCGGATCCGTCGGGTACATGCTGCAGAAAACAACCGGCAAATTTACTCTAAAGCCAGCCAGAGGTCTGGTCACCCCATCGCCCGCCAGAACTATCGTATCGCCTACCCTGCAGTCCCCCACCTGCTTTATCTGTCCCGTGAAAAAGCCGATTTCCCCAGCAGCCAGGGCGCCAACCTCAACTCTCCGGGGAGTGAAGAAGCCAAGGGTCTCCACCTGGTAGAGACCACCGGTGGCTAGCATTTTTATTTTACTGTCTCTTCGAAGAATACCGTCCACAACTCTGACCAGAACCACCACACCCAGATAGGAATCATACCAACTGTCTAGGAGCATGGCCCGGAGAGGTGCCCCGGCATCGCCCTGGGGAGCCGGTAGTCCATGTACCACAGCCTCCAGCAGATCCTTCACCCCATCTCCGGTCTTGGCACTGACCAGAATGGCGCCGCTGGTGTCTATGCCAATTATCTCCTCTATCTGATTTTTTGTCTTCTCCACGTCTGCCGAGGGTAAATCTATTTTATTTAGGACCGGAATTATCACATGGTTGTTCTCCAGAGCGTGGTAGGTGTTAGCCAGAGTCTGGGCCTCCACCCCCTGGCTAGCATCTACCAGCAGCAGAGAACCCTCACAGGCTGCAAGACACCTATTTACCTCGTAGGTAAAATCAACGTGGCCAGGCGTATCCATAAGGTTCAGCACATAGTCCTCTCCGTCATCGGACCTATAGTCCAGTCTCACCGTCTGGGCCTTTATGGTGATGCCCTTTTCCCTTTCCAGCTCCATGGAGTCCAGAATTCTATCCACCCTCTCCCTCTCTTCGATGCCCCCGCAGTACTCAATGATTCGATCCGCCAGAGTAGATTTTCCATGGTCTATGTGGGCAATTATGACGAAATTCCTCAGTCTGTTGAGAATTGGCACAGATACCCGGAGCTATATCTCTCTCCCCTGGCGGAGAATATTCTCGAGACACCAGTCAGCTAGAGAGAATATTTGGACCTTCTTCGAGTTAGCAACCTTCTCCCGGGCGTCTATGGAGTCACTGATGAATAGTTTGGTCAGATAGGAATTATCTATCCTCTCTCTAGCCCCCTCCGATAGGACGGGATGAGTTATGTAGGCTATGACATCCTTCGCTCCCTTATTAGTTAATCTCTCGGCCACATTGCAGAGTGTGCCGCCGGAATCCACTATGTCATCAATTATTATGCATACTCTGTCGCTAACGTCATAGCCCACCAGAGAAAGTATTTTATTTTCATTTGCCCGCGGCCTATATTTTATCGCTATGCTGTACTCCGCACCAATCTGGTTTGCTATGGAAATTATGGATTTAACGTTGCCAGTGTCCGGTGAAACTAGCAAAACCTCGTCTAGATTGTAGTTATTTCTGATCTCCTCCAGGATAAACTCATCGCTATTTAGGTTTATGCTGGGAATACTGAAAAAACCTAGAGACTGGGGGGCATGCAGGTCCACCACAAATAGCCTATCTATAAAATTCAGAGAGAGCAGCTGAGCAACGACTCTGGCAGAGAAGGCATCGGACAGACTCTCCACCCTGTCCTGGCGAGAGTAGCCCATGTAGGTTATCAGCAGATAGACCTTTGCTGGCACCGAATTGCGCACTATGTCCAGGGCAAAGAGAAGCTCCATCAGAGAGTCGTTGACGTTACCTGCCAGAGATTGCACCACCAGCACTCTGTCACCCTGGAGAACCTGCTGATCTCTTATTTTCACAAGTTTCTCCCCATCGGCAAAGGATGTCACCTCCGTATAGAGGATATCCCTCCTACCGAATCTCTCTAAATTGTCTACAAAGTTTCTCGCACTAGAGCAGGCTAGTATTTTCATAGCTAAACGACAATAACAGTGGACAATTAAGCAGATTTCGGCCAAATGTCAACTGCCCCGGAACAGACTCGGCCAGACCAGAAGATGAATCGGCGGTTCCTGTGGGTTTTCTCTGGTCCTGGACCACCAGAGGCAGCAGCGCAGGCCACAGTTAAATTATTTCCTGCCGGTCCGGTGGCCTCTCCCTAGAAGTTCCGGAGATCAGAGGAAGCGCCCTGAAGATACGTGAATCTTCAGCCTGGGGCTCGTATTTATATCACCATCGTATGGCTATTAATTCATTAGAATTATTTTTTTCTGGGGGGGGGTTGCAATTAGATAATTGTTATGTTATAATGAACTTATACTTTAATAAAAAAGGAGATTAATATGAAAAATAAAATTACTTTCAAAGTTCTTACTGTCATTATGGCAGGGTTCCTGGCCACCAGCCTGGCGAAGTCTGGCTGCGCCAGAGGTCTAGCAATGGATGAGGAGGAAACTTCGGAGGAGCTTGCTAGCCAGGACTATCTGAGTGACCTAGGTAAGGGTGGTTCGCTGGTTGCCCTTCAATTGCTAGAAAAAATCCAAGATGAAGATTTGGAGGAAAGAGGAGAAGTTGAGGTTTCGGAAAAGACCGCTACCCAGAAAGAGCTGTCAAACTTGGCTGTAGATGGTTCGCTAGCCCCTCTGTCGTCGAAGATCGGCTCTGGAGAGCTAGGAGACGGGGAAGAGAGTGTAAAAGATAATTCGAACGGTGGAGACAACGTCAAAGATGGGAATGATGCTGGGGACACCGACGAGCATGGCCAATATTTTCGTTTTCATAAACATGGCCCTCACAGGCATGGGCACGGACATGGAAAACATGGACACGGACATGGAGGACATGGACACGGACATGGAGGACATGGTCATAGACACTGTGGCCATAGGCATAGACATGGTAAACACGGCCACGACTCTGGACGGCACATTTATGTGGATATACGGGTGAGATAGTAGTGATATGCACGAATCCCTAGATAGGTAGATGGAGGGGTTTTGGCTAGCCATGGAAAGGAACATTGGGGAAATAATCTAGAAATCTGTGGCTTGATTTTTCCGACGGAACGTTGTCTCCTAGGGGAAGTGGTATTTCTAGTGCAGGTTGAGGCCGGAGAGACTGAATTTCCTATTTAGGGGTGTGGCTGACCTCGTTGGTGTGGGCAAAGAGAAATCTAAAGCCTATGGTAGGCTGCTGCTGAGAAAAAATAGGGCCACGGAGGATGAGGAGGCTCGGGTGGTGGATCTTCTGTTCCATGGGCCGGAGAAGATAGTCCAGAGAAAAATTGTCACCGATGTGAGGGAAATCGGAGAATCCGATGTGATCGTTGCTAAGCTCGATGTGGTGGCCCATAATCCACCTCGGAAATCTAGGCAGCCCTTCACCATAACCTGCTATCTTGGAAATAACTTCGTCTCCGTCGTTTTCTACAGGTATTTTGAGAACTACATAAATAGTAAATTTAAAATCGGCTCCGCTGTATTTGTTAGCGGTAAGGTTGAGTTCTACAATTCACAGATTCAAATTGTCCATCCTGACTATGTCTGTGCCGCCGTTGACCAGATTCCGCTGCTGGAGCCAGTATATCCACTTACCGCTGGCCTAACGAATCGGGAGCTGGGCAAAAACATCCAGACTATTCTCTGTGGCATTCCAGATTTGCCCGAGTGGCTAGAGGAGGCTACTCTGAAATCAAATGGCTGGTGTAGCTGGAGGGATAGTCTTCTGAATCTACATGGGCCAAAGACCCCATTTGATCCTAGGAACTGTAAATATATAAAAAGGCTGGCCTTCGATGAATTGCTAGCCCAGCAGCTAGCGCTGTCTCTAGTGGTCACTAGAACCATGAAAAAATCTGCTAAGGTTCCGCTGGCCAGCTCTGAGAAAAAACTAAGGAATAGGCTGCTGGGTGAAATTTTGCCATTTAGATTGACCGGGGACCAGGCTAGCGCACTGGAGGAGATAGAGGCTGACACATTTTCTGACAAATGTATGATGCGTCTGCTGCAGGGAGATGTGGGCAGCGGAAAAACCATCGTGGCTACACTGGCGATGCTGAACTATGTGGAAAATCATGGCCAATGCGTGCTAATGGTGCCGACGACCCTGCTAGCCATTCAGCACTTTGCCAACATTGGTGACATCTGCCAAAAACTATCTCTAGAGGCGGAGCTGCTGACCAGTAGCACCCGGAGCAGTGCCCGGAAGAATATCCTTAGCAGGCTAAAAAATGGAGAGATAGATATACTGGTGGGTACCCATGCCCTCATAGAGGAGAATATAGAATTCAAAAATCTCAGCTTTGTGGTGATCGATGAGCAGCATAGATTTGGAGTGAAGCAGCGTCTGAGATTGATGGGTAAGAGTAAGAATATAGACATTCTAACTATGACGGCCACCCCGATTCCGAGGACTCTGGCTCTGGCACTCTACAGCGGTATGGATCTGAGTGTCATAGCTGCTAAGCCGGTGGAGCGAAAAAAGGTTACTACGGCACTGGTGAGTATGGATAAATATGATGAGCTGATTTCCAGGATGAGGGAGAGGATAGAAAAAAATGAAAAAATATATTGGATATGTTCCCTTGTGGAGGAGAGCGAAAATAGCTACCTATCAGATGTTAAAAATAAATATAGAGAATTCTGCGATATTTTTGGCAAAGCCAATGTGGCCTTTATCCATGGAAAAATGCCCGAAAAGGAGAAGGACTCTCTGCTAGGAGATTTCTGCGGCCGTGCCGGAGGGATGGTACTGGTTTCCACAACGGTGATAGAGGTCGGTATCGATGCTAGGGACGCCACCGTGATAGTCATAGAGCATCCCGAGAGATTTGGCCTGTCCCAGCTGCACCAGCTGAGGGGAAGGGTAGGGAGAGGAGACAAACAATCCTACTGTATACTTCTCTACGACAGAGATAGATGTCCTGAAAGTGCTCTGGTGAGACTGAACATAATGCGCTCGACAGATGATGGCTTCACTCTGGCCGAAAAGGATCTGAAAATCAGAGGCCTAGGCGAAGTCATTGGCAATAGGCAGAGTGGAATCCATAGCTATAATTTTGCCGACCTCAGCAGAGACTTCGCTCTTCTAGAGCAGGCCATAGTTTCCGCCAGAGCAATCGTCAATGGAGGGAATGTCGGAAGGTACCTAGATCTTCTACACATTTTTGGCTACGCCAACTGTCTCGGAGATGCTATGGTGCTAGGCTAGTACTCTCCTCCGGCGAGACTAGGAGTTCTTCAGGGACCAGTGAGACGTCCGTTCTCTCGAGGACACTGGAAAAACAGAAAGATAGCGAAGCAAACTCAGATCTAACCGAATTTGTGCTGATTCCTCCCTAGGGATAGATGGTGCGGTTAAGAGGACTTGAACCTCCACCTCTTTCGAGACAACGACCTCAACATTGCGTGTATACCAATTTCACCATAACCGCCCTAGGAAGAATTATACCAATATTTTTTAAAAAAACAATGGTTCTCTGCCCAGTGTACAGGTCCATAACATATGAGACAAATTCACCCCACTCTGTTCAGAGATAAATAATACTCCATGGGAGTTTTGAAATCAAGCTTCGAATGGGGTCTATAGTTATTGTATCTGTATA
>JAITSP010000081.1 GCA_031287725.1 Rickettsiales bacterium | reverse complement strand
TGAATACTGTGCAAAACAGTACCTGCACCGGTGTTCGCAGCCTCTGTAGACGTTCAGATCATAGTTAGAGGCAAATTTAACTCTATGGTAGTGCAGAGCACTCTTTACGGTCATTTCTCCTGTCACAGGACTAGCTAGGGACAGATTATTCTGAATACCCTAGAATAGCAGACAAATATTGCTCTGTCTAGCTGGAAAAATATGTGCCAGGAGTTATTATGGGCTGGAGTAAGTTAAATTCCATGGACTATGGCTCTAGAGGACTATGATAGCGTAAAAAAGTGTGTGACTGGGTACACTCTCCTAGCCAGATGCCTCCAGAGCCTGCTTATTTTTTTTCTACTGGCTGCGCTACCCAGCACTCTGAAAAATTTATTGGGAAGGAAAATGAGGACTCGAGAACAGTTTGGAGACACCGATAGAATTAATGTCATTCTTAAACCAGCACTACAGATCAGTGAAAAAAGTGTAGGCTTTGTCTATCTGACTGGTGATAGAGCCAGAATGGATGCCGTTCACAGAGATCTCCTGTGGATAGAGAATGTAAAAATAGTTTCCGATGATTTTACAGCCACAGCAAACCTAGGCTATCTAAACCCAGAAAAGAACGAAATTACTCTGCTAAATAGACCTGCACTGGTCATCCACTAGGATCCGAAGCCAGGCCAGGTTCTATGGCCGGACTAGATATACATAGAATCTAGGGGCTCAGCTAGCTCCTCCCCTTCTAATCTGGGACCTGTGCAGATCAGTGAAAAAAGTGTAGGCTTTGTCTATCTGACTGGTGATAGGAGTCAGAAAATCTATTTTGTCTCACATGTGTTTGGACTTTTACATCTGGAGCCGTAACCCAGGCCAGCTAACTACCGAGCTCGCACAGAGCAGCGGGAGACTAGAGACTGCCACCAAGGCCCTGGACCATAGCTATGGAGAAAATCTTTCCCCCAGCCCGGGCAATGGCCAATTCTAGAGGCCTAGGGATAGCAGAGCCCTGGGGGGGTTGCAAATGTGAACTAACTGTGTTATAATTGATAATTAATGACAAAAACTAGGAAAAAAAATGGAAAATATATTAATAACAGAGGGGGAACCAACGTTTCTCCAGGATAATGAATCCGGAGGGAATCATCGCTGCATAGTAAATATTAGAGATTCATACGGTAACAGGGGCTCCTACGAAGGAGAGTGTGTTCTCCAGGACGACAAGATTGTGCTGAGTGGCAAGGGGAGGTGTGTATTTACGGAGAATAGCCTCTTCAGAGGATCCTATGAGGGAGGTTTCAGGAATAACAAGTTTGAGGGTTCGGGAAGGTATGTACTCGCAGACAATAGTCGCTATGAGGGAAATTTTGAGAATAGTAGAACTGAGGGCTGGGGGAGGTATGAATTCGCAAATGACGGTTACTATGAGGGACATTTCAAGGATGGTAAGTTTAATGGCTGGGGAAGGCGTGAATTCCTAAATGGCAACTTCTATGAGGGAAATTTTGAGAATAATATGTTTGAGGGCCTGGGGAAGTATGTATTTCTAGGTGACACCACCGTTGAGGGATATTTCAAGAGTGGCGTGATTAATGGCTTGGGAAAGTATGAGCTCCCAAAGGGCCTTCCCTATGAGGAGGAAAAATCCAAGGATGGTGAGTTTAATGGCTGGGCAAAGCGTGAACTTGTAAATAATGGCTCCTATGAAGGATATTTCAGAAATGACAAGTTTGACGGCTGGGGAAAGCGTGTATTCACAAATGGTGATTGCCATGAAGGATATTTCAGGAATGGTGAGTTTGACGGCTGGGGAAAGCGTGTATTCGCAGATGGCACTCAACAAACCGGTAAATGGGAAAACGGAAGAGAGGAGGGTGTAGCTGAATCTCTAAGCAAAGGAGGTAAATGCCGAGAACTTCTATGTCACAAGGGTATAGTAAAAAGTAGGAGTCTCATGTCAGCGGAGTCCTACGACGAAAATGGTGAGATCGTCGAAACTGGCGGAAAAAAAAGGCCTCTCTACATGACAAAGTTTGTCGATAACCCCAAAGTAGCCAGGGGGAGATCGTCGCACTACACTGACTACCACATCTACGATGACGCAGGAAAATTGGAGAGGACCATTAGGGTTGATTTTAATGCGCTAAACGAATTAGCCAACAGAGGAATAGCTAGTCTCGATAAACTTGTGACCGAGGATGATGAAGCCATTCTAGATGCGACGAAGGGACTAGAGGATTCCAAAAAAATTAGTACATTCGAAGCTGCGAAGAAATGTCTCGAAAGAGCCGTAGTGCAGTATATGAAAAATTATGGACGGCTCAGAGCGGGAATACTCGATGTCGGGGGAGATGAAGAAATAGTAAATTTATTCCAACTGACACATATAGAAACTCTAGAGCAGCTCAACCGCACGAGATTTGTCGATCCTGGATGGAACAAGGCTAGCCTGGAGTCAATCTACAGTGGTCTAAGAGCACTCCTGGGAGCTCTGGGTATTAATGTTTTAAATCTAGCGGAAATCAGAACAGATTTTATAACTCTATCGGTGTCAACCACAAGTTTAAACCATGGAGTAAGCATTATCATCAATATCAAAAAAATAAAAGAACTAGCGATTCAGCAGCACAGGCAATTGTCTGACATCAAAGAAAATGTTATAGTCTGCTTTGACAGCAGTAGGATTGTAGGTCGCCCAGAAGAAACTAAGACGAATCTCGGAGGAATCACAAAATGCTGTAGATTTGCGAACCAAAGGCTACAGGAACACGGTGTCTGCTGGCTCTACGCGGCCGTCGCAACCCTAGTGGCATATAGAAATCCGGCTCTAGTGAGAAGGGTGCTGGCCGGCAAGATCCAGTCCTATGGCCTCGGAGAGGGGGTAGAGCAGCCGGGATTGCTCAATGAGTACGAAATGAAAGTGCTGCAGTTGCTCCAGGATGTCGCCGCCAGAGCAGGAATAGCCCTAGTCGACGGACACCTAATTTCTAGAGAGGTGGTTAGAGATGAAGTTAGGCATAGGTTGGAGGTGTTTCTCGAAGATCAGGCATTGACTGAGGCTCTAGGAGAGAGAATTAGTATTGCCATGGAAGGGGTAGAGAAAGAAAGTGGGGTAGGATTCGATGAGGAATCCAAAAAAAACATCATAGAATTGTACAGAGGGGAATTGTCCAAAAAAATCCGGTCTATAGACCCTGGGACCAGAGAGGAAGGTAGGGTAGAAGGTATGGATGGCGAGAACCTAAAATATATCCTAGTTCTGGAGAGAATTAGAGCGCTCCAGGAGTTGGAGAAAAGGATATATGACTATCTGATGGAACCATCACCCGGAATGGAGGCTCTCGAAAAGAGTATGCTAGAGAGTTCGGCCGTTGAAGTTTCATCAGTGCCCAGTGGCGAGCAGGTCGTCCCTCTGGAGCCGACAGGTGGGTTGGATGAAAAATATGCTTCTGGAGCCAAGGACAACCCAGAACAGCTAACTGCTAAGCTCGCACAGAGCAGCGGGAACCTAGAGACTGCCACCAGGGCCCTGGACCATAGCTATGGAGAAAATCTTTCCCCTAGTCCGGGCAGTGGCCAATTCTAGAGGCCTAGAGGGATAGCAGCCCCTCTGGCCCCCTGGGGGGTTGTAAATATAAATTAATTATGTAACAATCAGTCATTAATACCAAGAACTAGGGAAAAAAATGGAAGTTTCATTAGAAATAGTTGGGAAACCAAAGTTTCTCGATGAGAGAGGACCTGGAGGGAATCCTCGCTGCATAGTAAATATTAGAGATTCATACGGTGCCGGGGGCTCCTACGAAGGAGAGTATATCCTCCAGGACGACAAGATCGTGCTGAGTGGCAAGGGGAATTGTAATTTCGCAAAGGGTGGCTCCTATGAGGGGGATTTCAGGGATAACAAGTTTAATGGCTGGGGAAGGCGCGTATTTGCAAGCGGCGAACAGTATGAGGGAAATTTCAAGGATGGCAAATTTGAGGGCCTAGGAAAATATGTGCATGTAAATGGTGACTTCTATGAGGGATATTTCGAGGATGGCAAATTTGAGGGCTGGGGAAAGTATGTACTTACAAAGGGTGGCTTCTATGAGGGGAATTTCAAGGATAACAAATTTAATGGCTGGGGGAGGCGTGAATTCGCAAATTGCAACTTCTATGAGGGATATTTCGAGGATGGCAAATTTGAGGGCTGGGGAAGGCAGATATTTCCAAATGGTAACTTCTATGAGGGATATTTCAAGGATGGCAAGTTTGAGGGCCTAGGAAAATATGTGTTTCTAAAGGGCTCTCCCCATGAGGGGAATTTCAAGGATGGCAAATTTGAGAACCTAGGAAAATATGTGTTTCTAAAGGGCTCTCCCTATGAGGGGAATTTCAAGGATGACAAGTTTAATGGCTGGAGAAGGCTTGAACTCGAGCCTGGCAGCTTCTACGAGGGATATTTCAGGGATGACAAGTATGACGGCTGGGGAAAGCTTATACTCCCAAATGGTGAACTCTATGTGGGAGAATTCAAGAATGGTAAGTTTAATGGCTTGGGAATGTATGTATTAGCAAATGGTGACTTCTATGAGGGATATTTAAAGGGTGGTAAGTTTAATGGCTCGGGAAGGTATGTATTCGCAAATGGCGCCCGAGAAACCGGCTTCTGGCTAAACGGAAAGAGAGACGGTATAATTAAATATCTAAATAAACGGGGAAAATCCTATGAGGATCTATATCACCAGGATAGGATGGAAAGTAAGAGCCATATGTCAGCGAAGTCCTATGAGGATAGTGAGATCACCGAAGTTGGAGCTGACGAGAATGGAAAGCCCCTCTGGACAACAAAATTTGCCTATGACTCCGGAGGAGACGGGAGGAGATCGTCGCTCTACACCGACTACCACATCTACGATAGCGCGGGAAAATTGGAGAGGACCATTAGGATTAATTTTAACAGGCTAAATGAATTAGCCAACAGCGAAATAGCCAACCTCGATAGGCTTGTAGCTGGAGGAGCCATTCTAGATGTGACGGGGGGACTAGAGAATTCTAAGAAAATTAGTACATTCGGAGCTGCGAAGAAATATCTCGGAAGAGCCGTAGTGCAGCATATGAAAGATCTGAAGCAACTCAAAGTGGGGGTACTCGATGCCGGAGGAGAGAATGAAATAATAAATTTAATTCAACTAGCAAATATAGACACCCTAGAACAGCTCAATCGCACTAGATTTATCGATCCTGGATGGAACAAGGCCAGACTGGAGTCCATCTACAGCAATCTAGAAACCTTCCTGGGAGCTCTGGGCATCAATGCTAGCAATCTAAAGAACATCAGAACAGATTTTATAGCTCTATCGGTGTCAACCACGAGTCTAAATCATGAGGTAGGCACTATCATCAATATCAAAAAAATAAAAGAACTGGTGATCCAGCAGAACAGGAAATTGTCTAGCATCGACGAAAATGTTATAGTCTGCTTTGACAGCAGTAGGGTTGTAGGTTGCCCAAAAGTTGAGCTAAATATCGGGGGAATCACAAAAAACTGTAGATTTGTGAACCAAAATCTACAGGAACATGGTGTCTGCTGGCTCTACGCGACCGTCGCAACCCTAGTGGCGTCTAGAGATCCGGACCTGGTAGGGAGACTGTTGGCTGGCAGGATTGAGTCCTATGGCCTCGGAGATGGTGTAGAGCGACCGGGATTGCTCAATGAGTATGAAAGAAAGGTGCTGCAGTTCTTCCAGGATATCGCCGCCGGAGCAGGAATGGCCATGACTAGCTGGCAGAATCTATTCTCTAGAGAGGTGGTTGTATATGGAGTTAGGTGTGAGTTGAAGGTGTTTCTCGAAGATAAAAAACTGATTGAGGCTCTGGAGAAGAGAGCTAGAGATGCTCTGAAAAGGGCGGAGAAAGAATACGGGGTAGAATTCGGTGGGAAATTTAAAGCAAACTTCCTGGGGCAGTACAAGAGGAAATTATCTAAAGAAATCTGGCCCCTAAACCGAGACAGAAGAGTATTCGAGCCGAAAGAAGCTATGAATAGCGCAGACCAAGAGCATATCCTGGCGCTGGAGAGAATAGCAAAATTTCAGGAGCTGGAGATAAGAATGGAGGAATTTCTAAAAAAAATTGAACCAAAAGTGCTGACCCTCAAGAAAAATCGACTGCTGAATTTGATTAGTAGATTTTTTTCAATATTCAACGGCGGGCAGATCGTCCTTCGGAGATCAACAAATGGATCAGATGGAAAATATGCTTCTGGAGCCAAGGACAGCCCAGAGCAGCTAACTGCTAAGCTCGCACAGAGCAGCGGGAACCTAGAGACTGCCACCAAGGCCCTGGACCATAGCTATGGAGAAAATCTTTCCCCCAGCCCGGGTGGCATACTCTAGAGGCCCAGGGATAGCAGCTAGCTCTGGGTCGGTCCCTAGCCCCCCTCCAGGGGGCTAGGGACCTGCTGCAGGAACCACAAGGCGGAGCGAATGCGACGACAGACTAGCCTTCTCCGCTCTGGCGAGAGGGAGGGTAGCAGACCTCGGGGAATCATGAAAATTCCCACTCGGGATCCGTTGCCTCGGAATCAAGGCATCTATGGATCAAGCTATTTCCAGAACTCGAGCGTCGTTTTTTTGACCTGTCACTGGGGTTCCCGAAGAGATATCCTCTGAGGCTAGCCATCGGAGGCCCCTAGCCAAGATAGACCTCCCCCGGCAGGATCAGGCCAGTATTTTTTCCCTCAGCTCATCGTAGCTGAGAAGGCCATCGACCCTGCCATAGGCTGCAATGGTTGGTCTGCCGGACACTATCTTGGCCAGCAGCTGCTCCACATCCTCCACCCGGATAGAGTCGATTTTATCCGCTATCTCCTCCATCGTCTCGATCCTTCCACGAAAAATTAGACCATTGGCATTGCTGGAGGCTCTGTTGGTGGTACTCTCGAGATTCATCAGAACGTTAGATTTTAGCTGTATTTTCGCCCTCGCCAGCTCGCTTTCCCTGACATCGGAGACCATCTTCCTAAGTTCCAGCACTATGGCCTCGACAGCCCTACTGAGGCATTCCGGGTCCACCGCTGTGCATATCTGGAATGATCCGGTTTCGAAGCTGGGGTCATTGAAGGAATAGATACTGTAGCAGAGACCTTTGTTTTCCCGTACCTCCTGGAATAGCCTTGAGGACATGCTGGAGCCTAGAATATTGTTCATCACGGACATCACAAATCTGTTCTCACAGCTAAAGGCCGTACCCTCGAAGCCCAGGATGCACTGCACCTGTTCCAGGTCCCTCTCCCTTTTAAAGTAGCCACCCGTGTAGCTTGCCACCTGGAATGGCTTTTTTGGGGCCCTCCTGCTCCCTCTAAAGTATCTATTGGCCAGAGCCAACGCCTCTCCGTACTCCACCCTGCCAGCTATGCTGATCACCGTATCTTCAGCCACATAGTTACTATTGATGTAGTCAAGGAAATCCTGGCGCTGGAATTTCTCTATATTCTCGGAGGTGCCGACTATGCTCTGGCCAAATATCTGATCTCTAAAGGCTGTAGACTGGTAGTAGTCATTTATCACATCGTCCGGGGTGTCATTGATCATCGCCAGCTCCTGTAAAATCACCCCTCTCTCCCTTTCCAGCTCGACTGGATCGAAGACAGAATTTTCAAACATGTCGGACAGTATCTCCAGGGACTGTTCCGTATACTCTCTGAGCACCTTGCTATAGTAAGCTGTGACCTCCTTAGAGGTGTAGGCATTGAATACCGCCCCCAGGGATTCAAAATCATTGGCTATCTGCCTTGCGTCCCTTTTTTCCGTACCCTTAAAGGCCATATGCTCAAGAAAGTGGGAAATACCGTTATTCTCAAAGGTCTCGTTTCTCAGACCAGCCTTTACAGCTATCTTCATCGTGACCGTCTCAACAGCGGGCATATACTCGTGCACAAAGGCCATCCCGTTGTCCAATCTATCCACCACAACCATTTGTCTAAAAGCTATTGTTAACGCCGAAACCCTAGCTTCTAGCTCTTATATTTTCAAGCATCTGCTCGGCAAGTTTTCTCTTGACCATCTTTATCGATCCACCAGAACCCTCGAGGGGCTCTCGCCCCGGCACAGAGAGCCTTAGATGGAATTCCCCTGGCAGCGATGACAGCAATTCGTACTCCGGTAGCCTTCGGAAGTGCCTCTGGGTCCACTCCTGGAGCTCTGTTCTCGGATCCGTTGGAACATCTCCGGTTTCTCTATCGAGGACACTCCAAATTCTGACTATGAGATTCTGGACCGTCTCAAAGTTGGAATCCACAAATATGGCGCCCAGCAGAGCCTCCAGGACGTTCTCCAGATTGTTAGCATTCTTCCTGCCACCCCCCAGTTCCTCTCCATTGCCCAGCAGCATGTGGTCACCGAGGCCCAGATCTCCGGCCACCCTTGCTAGAACCGAATTTGACACCAGCAGAGCCTTTCTCCTCGAGAGTTCACCCTCAGTCTCCCCTCTATGGGTCTCAAACAGGTGCCTCACAACGGCACAGACCAGAACCGCATCGCCCAGCAGCTCCAGCCTCTCGTAGCTTAGTCTCTTTTCCCCTTTCCTAGGGGGGACACTGGGATGCGTTAGCGCCTCCTCTAGAAGCTTTCTGTCGCTGAATCTGTAGCCCAGGGTTTTCTCCAGCTGCTCAAACAACTCTACCCGAAATCAACTCCAACCTTTGCCAAAGAAATCATAAAATTAAATTATTTTCAAGTCACTGCAGCTTTTCAGTTTCGGAGGTTGTAGTACTCACTGAAGGGCATTGGAGGTAGAGCAAATTGTTTTGGGTATCTCGGAGGATATCTATTTGGTTTAGCCCCTGTATTCTCTGTATTCTCTGTATCTTCTATATTCTCTGTATTCTCTGTATTCTCTGATGATCCTCTCTGTGTCTCGAACAACTGTTGAAAATAGTTACAGCCGCGCCTATCTTCCTTCTCAGAATTCTTCTTTTTTGAATCCCTCTGCCTGAATTCATCGATTTTCATCGCTGCTGCCTTGATCCCAGCTATAAAATTAGAGAATGTGTTTCCCTTTTCCACCCCTTCCTCTGGACTCAAATAGCCTTTTCCATGTAAATCAGGATCATATGCGGTAGCAGAACCAATAAACAGCTCAGCACATCCAAGACCGCTAGCGCGAGCGGTTGCCGCACAGCAGAGTGCTGCGGAAAGAACTAGCATTGCAACTCTATCTCTAGTTTTTAGACAAATAATACTTATCATTCACTCTAGTCATTTAAATCTAATAAAAATTTTTTCCCCCAAAGGGTCCCCGAGGATAGCCGGGAGTTTCTGTTTAGCAAGAGTCTTCGGGCATTTCCCATCTATTCCTCTCAAATTCCAATTTTCGCGCTTTGGCATATATTTAGCTAAAAATATACTCCGCCTGCACGCGATTATCACTAAACGTTGAATAATGGCCAAAATTTTGTACCCGTTGACTTTAAATTTTTTTCTGCCTTGGCCCCCGAGTGGTCGTAAAATGCGCACTGCTCTAGACAATTGCCACTAAACACTAGATAATGGCCGGAATTTTGCACATCTATTGACTTTAACTGCGAAAATTAATAGACTAGGGCGTCTGTCGATCTCTTAGTCTAGCGGTTAGGACACCAGGTTTTCATCCTGGCAACACGGGTTCAAATCCCGTAGAGATCACCAGAGAGTGAACGCGTAGCTCAGTAGGTAGAGCACTTGACTTTTAATCAAGTTGTCGCGGGTTCAATTCCCGCCGCGTTCACCAGGGCTGGTGATTTTTCTCCAGCTCCTGGCCCTAGAGGGGTATGCTTCCCTTCACCACCGACAGACCATCATCCACCAGAGCACTGATTTCTCCTCCGGGAGCAACCCTGTAGACATTTGCTCCGGTGCCGGAGCTGAAAAAACTAATCTCCCCTGCCCTAGGGACGAAAATGGCCGCACCATCGGTTACCCCACAGTAGCACCTTCCAGTCCCCCGGGCCAACTCGATGGTAAAATCCCTTCTTCTAGGATCGTTAAAGTGAGGACAAAAGTTTAGACTGAGAAAATTTAGACAATTCACCTCGGAAAATGGTTCCACTGCCCCATTTCTAGCATTGGAATTACTGACGCAGCGGCTACACCAGCAGCTGGCTCCGGCGCTTATGCCAGCGAGGACCAGACCCCGCTCTCCAGCCCTTCTGAGGCGACTAGCGATGCCCCACTCCTCCCATTTCTCCAGCATATTCACCAGGTTGCCGCCACCAACATACACCATGTGGGCACTCCAGATCAGCTCATCGATCTCATCTTCACCTATCCCATCCCTGTACAATTTTAGAAACCTAACCCTACAGCCGAGCTCCGAGTAGAGCCCCGAGAAAGTATCACAGTAGCCCTCACTGTCCTCCTGGGCGGTAGGAATAAATAGTAGGTTTCCCCCACTGCGACCACAGATGTCCGCCAATTTTTCATCAACGGACACAGCAGATCCACCTCTTTCTCTAATATCTCCACCGCCCAGCAGGACGAATCTCATATAATAGCCCCAGACAGAAATTACCCTTTCGAAAGACGATAGCTCAGCAAACTCTGGCTCGTCCTCGTTCGCTATTCCACTCCGCTAGAATTTTAAAGTCAAGATAATGCGTTTACAGGTAGAATACCATATTATTATAGCTAATTCCTCTGCACCCCCCCTGTAAATTGTGGTTATTATAGCTTAAAAACCCCCCTTATTTCTTTTCTTTTTATTTTTCTTTTTATTTTTTGACGATGGATTTTGTGATGTCCCCACACTCAACGGTAGGTTCGATTGCTGTGATGCATTCAACGGGGACAGAATATAGTCGCCACCGGCACTACAAGTACTCTCAAATACTAATACTCCTGGTAGTGATGTCGTTTGTGAATTTTCTTTTGCTTTCGCTCCTTTCTCCTTCTCTACCCCCATCCCCTCCATCTCTATCTCTTTATCATTCACCCTCTTCTTGTTCTCCTCCACCTTCTCCACTCTCTCATTCTTTTTCTTCTCATCCTCTTCCTTCTCCTTTTCCTTCCTTTTTTTCTCCTCCTTCTCATCCTCTTCCTTCTCCTTTTTCTTCTCTTCCTCTTCCTTCTTCTTTTTCTTCTCTTCCTCTTCCTTCTTCTTTTTCTTCTCATCCTCTTCCTTCTCCTCTTCCTTCCTTTTTTTCTCCTCCTTCTCATCCTCCTTCTTCTTCTTTTTCTTCTCTTCCTCTTCCTTCTCCTTTTTCTTCTCATCCTCTTCCTTCTTCTTTTTCTTCTCCATAAACCGATTATAATCATTCTTTCCACTCTTCTTCATCTCCTCATTCTTCTCCTTCTCCATATCATTCTTCTTTTTATCCATATCAGCAAGGATTTTCTTATATTTTTCTTCACCTCCAAGAAACCTCTCGCCCAGTTCCTTTTTTACTGAGTCTGTAGAGTACAGGCTATTATTATTCTTCATCAGGAAGTTGCCTAGATTCTTTGCAGCATCCTTTGCTTTTTCCATATTCTGAGTTTCTATCAGAGTCGTCGCAAATTTTATTGATATGTATCCACAGCCAGACTTCCCCTGGATACAGTCATTATTCAAAGATACTACATTGTCAGGTAAAATGGACCTATGGCACTTTTTTTCTTCATCTTTAGTTCCCAAAGAATCAAAGGAATATAGTTTTCTATCAACTAGATCTACCACCAGAGTACTCACATGTTCGTTATGTTCCAAAAATATGCACACAAATCGGGATTCTTTACTTCCAATACCAGCTACAGATCTCATTAGAGTACCAGCATCAATTTTCCCGCTCTTCGCCAGTTGCAAACTATGTTTATCAAGAAAACCAAAGAGATTACATTTCATGGGATTGTTGTTTTCATTCTTTCCTCCCTTTTCTAGGGGAGAATGTGTCATGCTGAAGAGGTTAATGAATTCAGTCTCTAGGCCAAGGTTAAGTCCTCCTACTGCACTATCATATCTAATATTTCTAATAGACTCTGCCAGGTAGGCTTCGGAGACGCTCTTTACGGTCTCTTTGATGCCACCTTTGTTTTCGAAGAGCTTGACGTAGTCAGAATACTTGTTATTCGAGCCCGAAACAAACTTATTAAAGTTGTCTATATTCGGATCTGTGATCGGCAGGAACTGAAGAACATAGTTCTGGCCCAATTTTTTGGGCGTAGTCGCCGGCACGATGGGATCCCACGCATTGGCTATCGTTTCCACCGGAAGCATGGTGAGCACAGCTTTCCCATTTTCAAGCACAGAAAACGGCTGGCCCGCTTCTCTAGTCTTTTCTACGCAATACATACATATATATCCCGGTACCTTAGACAGTTACCACCTGTAGGGACTCTTCAGCACACTGGTGTCCCCTGTCCTAAAATACTCCACCGCCCTTGCCAGCGAAGCCTTCAATTCCGCTGCCCCCTCTCTACAGCTCTCTGGCAGTTCACCCTCCTCCCTTCTGACAGCTCGCCGTTGAATAAAGGAACCATCATAGTATCTCTCCAACTCATAGAAGCTTCCGTCAAAGTCCAACTCTATTTCCTCTCTGTCAAAAGATGGGGGGCCCCCGGAGTGAGAACTCCCAAACAACTGCACCCGTTCACCCGGCTCAACCTCGCGGCGCTCGACCACTCTGATCATCTCGGCGCGCGCCTCTTGGTTCATATTTATTTTCCAGCCATCCACGGCTACTCCATATTTTATAGTATATGGGAAGGATAATAGACTTTTTATAAAAAGCAATGGATTCGGGGGCAAGGCTTTGCCAACGCCAGACCGCCATTGCAAACGGCAGCGGATGGGGCTACCCCTATGAATATAGTGGCCCTACTAATCATCTAGTCCCTGGCACCAGGAAACACGGGGCACTAGCCAGAAACCAGACTTGTAAAATAAAAGTGAACCGGTACTCTGCCCCAGAGCACTGCGAGTGTAGCTCAGTCGGTAGAGCATAACCTTCCCAAGGTTGGGGTCGCGCGTTCGAATCGCGTCACTCGCACCAGGCCAGAGGAGATAGCATCGACGGACAGAGAATCGCCGGGATTCCCCTCTAGGGATCTCCGCCAAAATCCATAGTTCATCTAACATTAAAAAACTCTTCGGCTGTGCATTGATTTTCAAAAACACTGGAGATAAGGTTAGGTGTCGGGAAGTCCCGGCAGGATGGGAAGATGGCCGAGCGGTCAATGGCAGCAGACTGTAAATCTGCCCTCTCACGAGTTCGAAGGTTCAAATCCTTCTCTTCCCACCAGTATCGACACCATCGCCGAGGTCTATTTCTTTTTCTTCTCGTTCTCCCTTTCCTTTCTCTCCTGATCCTCTCTATCTAGCTCCTCCCGCTGTTTTTTGAGCTTATTGAGTTTCTTCTCCATCTTTTCCCTTGCCTCCTGCTGCTGCTTAAACTGCTCCTCCTTGGTGGCGGCCTTCTTTGACGAATCGCCGTCACCGGACTCCTTGGCTGTGCTCACTACAGTTCCCACGTCTCCGGCTTTGATTATCGATGAGACATCTCCAGTGTTGCAAATCACACTGACATCTCCGGCACTCACTATAACATCGCTGTTGCCGGTGTCTATTATAGCACTACTGTCAACCTTTTTATTATTTCCATCTTCGCCGAAGAGAACGCTATCATCGATCTGTTTTTCGTCCTCTGTGTCAGAACCCCGGCCAGCCTGAAATGCCTGTCCTCCCCCATCTGGAGCTGGATCTGGAGCTGGGGGCGGAAGCCCTGTCACAGGATTGTCATAGTCCTTGCTGTCGACGAAATGTTGGATGTCATCTCTGTAGTCATTCAAATCCCCTAGCGCAACTTCTTTAGATTTTATCTCCCCAGCTGCGAGTTGTGCCTTCGCATTCATAATTCTATCAGCCCTAGCCGGATCAAGTACGGCCCTCACAGTAGTTTCATCGAGTTTCAGCAGTCCCTTTTTGAGATCCTTCTCCCCTAGACCATCCCGCAGCAGCTTCTCGGTTTTTTTAGCTATACCATCATATCTGATTTTTCCAAGGATTTTTCTCATATTTTCGTACTCCTGGACCGTGAACAGTTTAACATCAATGCCATGCTTTCCATACTCTTTGTACCTAGCTCTCGCTATCGCAATGCTAATATTTGTCAAACCTCCTTTTCTCCCGAGCAATTTCTCCACAGTCCTATTGTTAAATTTCGTCATCCTCTTGATCAGGTACTTCTGGTCCTCTTCTCCCCCTATCGGTCTAGCTAGCATTTTGCCCAGCCTATCGGACTTAGAAAGGTTTCTAATGGCATCAGGAACCGGTGGTCTAGGCTGTGCCGCCTTTCCAAAATTATCTGAAAACACGTTGTAGCTAATGCCGGATACGGCAAGTTTATTTTTAGCGTCTTTGCCATGCTTCGCGTAGGTCTTCAGGTACTCTCTAATCCTTTCAATGTGCAGATCATCTATCTCATCCTCGTCCTCGATAAACCCATCCTCCTGAAGCTCACTAAACCTCTCAGCCGTCTCCTCATCGAATATCTCCCTCAGCTCTTCTGAAGAAAGTTTCTTTAGTTTCTCTCTGAGGGCCGCACTATTCTTGGCCATCAGCAGGGACTCTACACTCTTTTCGCTGTCCGTTTCAGCCTCGTCCCGTCCCAGATTCTTGAAGGAAGTACTCCTATCATTTTCAGCTATCACCTTGGAGAGAACACTATCCTCCCTCAACTTTGCGGCCGTATCCTTAGGATCAATGTCAAACATAGAGTTTTTGTCGAAGGCATCTCCAGTTAGCTCGCCAAACGCCTCAAGTAGGTTGGCACCTGCCTTTTTTATATCATTCTTGGCACCGACACGGTTCCCCCTGAGCCCTCTGATGCCGGCAAGGGCAGCCCGCCCTGCGGCAGAGGCTAGATGTTTACCAACCCTAGCTCCCTTAAGGGCTCCATTGGCAATGTTCTCGCCGAGACCCTTATTCAGGTCGTAGATACCTCTAGTCCAGGATAGGCCATCGGCACTCTTCTGGAGTTCACCGAGCCCTGTGGTACCGGCAAAATCCTTAAGTTGCTGGCTTAGGCCAAATTTACCGCTGGTTGACTCCTGCATAGCACTCTTTCCTCCGCCCATAGTTGCGCTAGCACCGTCTATTGTGAGTATATTCCCGATTATACCCATCATTTCTTTAGTCATCATATCAAACATGAAGACCAAAATTGCTGTGATGGCCACGTTTACGCAGTAGAACACGAAGAACTGCCCATGGCCCCCCAGCCCAGTCACATCTGGATAGACAATGAGGTTAAAAAGATTTTTTATCAGCTCTAGAACCCACTTGTAGGCTTCCACAAATGGTTCCGCCATACAGTCAAAGCCGGTGCAGGAAAAATCATGATTTAAATCAATATCCTTGAATAGCCAGTCTCCGAAACTCTTAAAGCAAACCTTAAAATTTAGCAGTTTCTTTATGAAGTTATCTATGATTGATGTGCAGAAGTAGAAGGCCATAAAAAATCCAACCAGCTCCAGACACTTCGAGAAGACGAATTTTAGCCAGTTCTGCAGGAAGAATTTTGTCTGCTCGAAGAGACCAAAGAGTATGAA
>JAITSP010000025.1 GCA_031287725.1 Rickettsiales bacterium | reverse complement strand
ATCTAACATCAAATCAAAGGTGCTTCTTTTTACTCCCGTCAGCAACCTAAAGTCTTCATTTTTTAGACTCTTCACACAATCATATTTGGACATAGATTGGAAAGCTATCTCCTAGCCATTGTTCGTAGCTAGATTAATAATCCATTGTTATAATGGGTCAAGGATTTCTTGGAAACAGGTCTATTGTTAAAGATCATTTCAAAAACAGAACGGTAGAGCTAGCCGAAAGTGAAAAACTCCTAAAGGAACTAGACAAGAGAATCGGAGAGGCATTTAAAACCTTTGAGGAGAAACTGAAGGAGCTAGAGGGTGAAGTCTCTGAGCTCCTAGACAAAGAATACGAAGACTATAAAAAGGAAACTACCAAGGAATACGGGGGAAAGTTAATAGCAAAAGCAACGCCACTGGCCACCGACGATACCAAAGAGGCGCCTGGATTCCTAGAAGGCTCAGAAAAGCTTCTAGTGATGTGGGAGCAGCTCTATGATTTAGAAAGCAGGCTGAAGGCTGGTCTGGAGAAATTCAAAGAGGAGAGAGGGAAGATCGTCGAACAGACAGAGAAAAAGAAGACAGAAAAGTTGAACATAGTGACTATCCTGAAGAATAGCGCCAAGGCTCTGGATAAGGAAACGGGGTCATCCACAATTCCACCGCCGACATCCCTCCCATCGAATCTGACTTGTTTTGAAGGCGCGGAAATGTCATCTCCGGACAACGGCACACAGCCAACAGTCAAAACTCCTGAGGGAAAGGCAGCGGTAGCACCCCCAACCTCGTTGTTGCCATCGCCACCGGATCTAGTAGTTGCTCTAGGGGGGGCGAAAACGTCCCCTATGGAAGACACACAGCCACCATCATCCCAGTCGGAGCTACCCGTTTCCGCTGACACAAGAACCAATGTCAACGAAACCATACAGGTAGGAGGAAAGTAGTCCAGAAAACTATGGATTCCCCCAACCAGTCCGGATTAGTTCATTTTTCTGACAGTTAATTGTAGTATATTGCATATTATAAAGTATAATGTAGGGTATATGCAAATGAATATTTCTTGAAAAGGATGGAAGGGGGAAACAACGGCCAGCATGTGAGTCTAACCATAGATGGTGTCACCTATAGTGGAGTGGTGACCAAAAGTACAGCATCTGGGTGGAATGGGACGCTGACGTCTAGATTTGACTCGTTAGATTTAAAGGATGGAAAGTTTAAAGACGATTGCCTAGTAGGGGCAGTACTAAATACTCCTGGAGTATCCTATAGCGGAGGCATCGAGAATGGAAAATACCATGGCTATGGGGAGCTGAGCTATAGAGATGGCAAAAAATTGTACAAAAAAGGAATTTTTTCGCATGGTTCCTTCTCTGGAGGAGAGGTAAATATGCGCGATCCCCACGATAAATATGATATCTACAAAGGAAAATACTCCGTAGCTGATGGCATACAGGGCTACGGGAGAATTACCTATAAAGATGGCCATTCACTGGAGGGAGAGTTTAAAAATGGTAAGGCGAGGAATGTAATCCTGGAGTATGAAGACGTAGATGAGGGATCAAACATTATAACAATCTTTACCCACCTCATCTACGATGAGAATGAAGATATAGTGTCGGTGCGGAAGCTGGAGAAAGAGCCGGACCGTTATGAAAATAGAGAAATAGTCTTTAAAAATCTGGACAAGGTGAAAAATCCACCGATGGCGGTGCCCACTAATCCCGATGTGGTGACATATAAAGATGGAGAGACAAATATAACCTACGAAGATGGCAGTACCTACGTTGGTAAGGTTAACAAAAAAGGTATACCTGATGGCAAAGGTATTTGGAAAAATTCTGAAGGGGAACTTCGGAAGGGAAGATTTAAAAACGGTGAGTTTAAAGAGGGAACTGTGGAGATGAAACTTAGCAGCAGCGTCACCTACACGGGAGGATATAAAAATGGGAAGTTCGATGGGGAGGGGGAACTGATGGGCGCGGACAACAAATCCCTTAAGAAGGGAACATTTGAAAATGGTAAATTAAAAAATGGGGAAGTTGCATTCGATAACTCCGATGGATCATGCTACGGAGGATATATTAAAAATGGGAAGTTCAATGGGGAGGGAACCTGGCTTGGTCCCTATGGAGACAGCTGTAAGGGGGAATTTAAAGATGGAACCATTTTTGGTGGAGATGTGAAAATAACCAACCCTGATGGTTCTGTCTATAGTGGGAAATACGCCAATGGAATGCGCCATGGCTATGGGACACTCACCTATAGCGATGGCTGTTCCCTGGAGGGAGAGTTTGAAAAAGGCGAAGCGAGGAATGTAGTCCTAAAGAGGAGGAAATTGCCGGGTGGTCCATTAACCTTTACCCATCTTATATACGATGGGAATGGAGTTATGCTGCTAAGGCAAGAGCTAGAGAAAGAACCAGAGCGTAAGGAGCCGAATGATAATGAGTTTGTTGGTAAAATGATCCTTGAAAATCTAGACAGGGCGAAAAATCCATCGATGGCGGTGCCCACTGATCCCAATGCGGTGAAATATAAAGATGGAGAGACAAATATAACCTACGAAGATGGCAGTACCTACGTTGGTAAGGTTAATAAATATAATATACCCGACGGCAAAGGTATTTGGAAAAATTCTGAAGGGGAACTTCGGGAGGGAAGATTTAAAAACGGTAAGTTCACAGAGGGAACTGTGGAGATGAAACTTAGCAGCAGCGTCACCTACGATGGAGAATACAAAAATGGGAAGTTCGATGGGAAGGGGGAACTGATTGGTGTGGACAACAAATCCCTTGCTAGGGGAATATTTAAAAAGGGTAAACTCAAAGAAGGAGAAGCCATAGTCTGTAACCCCAATGGATCAACCTACGAAGGATATATTAAAAATGGAAAGTTCAATGGAATGGGAATCTTGTCCAATCCAGATGGAAGTCACAAAAGGGGGACATTTAAAAATAGTGACTTCACTAAAGGGACGATAAGGGAAGTCAAACCCAATGGCTCTTTCTCCGACTGGTGGTACCATGTTAGAGGTTCTAGCATGGAGTTAGAGTATGAGAAATCTATTCTCGAAAGTGGCGACATAAAAGAGCAATGGTTTGATCAGAAAGAAACGTTTACACAAACAAAGGAAGGCAACTACGTCCATAGACTTTATGACAAAGAAGAATTAGTCTTTGAGCTGCTGCTACCTGGAGAGCCCGCCCGGGACGAATATGGGAGAATCAAAATAGATTCTAAACTGAAACCGTTCTGTAGGTCATATGTGTCAAATGATGCTGTCAAATACTATCTCTACGAAAATGAGAATCAGGGGAGAACGATAGAGATAGACTTTGGAGAGATTAACAAGCTACTCAGCAGTAGAACTGCCACAGACCTGGAGGGCTTGGTAGCGAAAGGGGCTATAGTAGTTCGGGGTGAAAATGGTGTAGAATCAAAAGTTTCTACCGATGAAATCATAAAACTCTTCACAGACAGCGCAAGAAGTATAGCTGCACTTCGGGCTACCAAGGGTGCTAAAGGCTTTGATGGCGGCCATACTCCAGAGGCCTGGATTACGATGCTTTCAATGATGGATGGGAAAGATCTTAGAAATGTTAGATTCTGCACAGAAAAAACCTCCTACAGCAGTATGACATCGTTTCTCGAGTCCATTGGCATGGGTAAAGAAAATTTGGAGAAGCTGGAGGAAGACTACGTAGCCACGTGGGCAGGAACAGACACAAAGGACCACGCAGTGTGCTTTATAGTGGATCTAAAGAAGATAAGAGAGGTGCTGAAGAAAGGAGGGGATTGGGATAGTCTAAATACATCCAAAGAAACCTTCATCCACTGCTTTGATAGCAGTAGAGTCGTGGGTAGCGAGAACTATAAAGGCTCTTTTGGTGCGATCACAGAGAACTTGGACGCTATAAACTGGAACCTGCAGAAAGAGGGCACCTGCTGGTTCCATGGGCTGGCTGCGATGATGGTGGCATTGGAAAATCCCGAGATAGTGGAAATGGTACTTGATGGGAGAATCCCAGGCTATGGACTCAGTAAACATAGGTCTCTAGAGGATAACGACGTTCCCAACGAATTCGTGATTCTAGAGATGCAGAAACTCCAGGAGATAGCAGATACTCTGGGCGTTAACCTTGAGGGTGGCGGGTTTTTGGTTGAAGATATTGTTCAACAAACGCTCATAGAGAGAGTGACAACGCTAGTCGAGGGGGAAACCCTACTGGATGATCTAGATAAAAGGATCGAAGAAGCATTCGAGAAATTCGAGGAGAAGTTAAGAGATGAGCTGAAAGTTGGGGATAGCGAGCTGGAAGATGAAGAATACAAAAACTATAAAAAAGAAACTGCCAAAGAGTACAGAGAAAAACTTTCAGAGGCAATCGAAAACATTACTGCCGAGGAGAAAGCCGAAAAATCATCCGAATTCATAAAAAATCTGGAAAAACTCAAGGCAGCGAATAGACAGACTAGTGATTTAGAAAGCAGGCTGAAGGCTGGTCTGGAGAAATTCAAAGAGGAGAGAGGGAAGATCGTCGAACAGACAGAGAAAGAGGAGGTTGTCAAACAGACAGAGAAAGAGGAGGTCGTCGAACAGACAGAGAAAGAGGAGGTCGTCGAACAGACAGAGAAAAAGAAGACAGAAAAGTTGAACATAGTGAAGATCCTGAAGAATAGCGCCAAGGCTCTGGATAAGGAAACGGGGTCATCCACAATTCCATCGTCGACATCACCCCCATCGAATCTGACTTGTTTTGAGGGCGCGAAAATGTCATCTCCGGACAACGGCACACAGCCAACAGTCAAAACTCCTGAGGGAAAGGCAGCTGTACCCCCAGTCTCATCGCCGTCCTTCCAGTCGAACTCACTAATTCCTGATAAAGATAGGAAAAAATCAAAGGATAATATGCATATGCGAGGAAAAATTTGAGGAGAAAGTTATCCCGCTAACTCCGCTGCAAGTTAGATTTTACTAGGTTCCTCTTCCTATTGGGTTCCTCTTCCCAGAGAGGTTAGACAGGTGTCGGAGAAATACTGAGGCAATCCTAGATCTGGTCTAGTCTGCGGCAGGTCTAGTGCATAGCGCATCCTCGGCTGTCACAGTGAGATTCCACTCTTCTGCATGTTCCACATGCTTCTGAATAGGCCGTTTTCTCTGGCCAGTAGCTCATCTCTGGGGCCATCCTCGACAATTCTACCTCCATCGAAGACTACTATTCTGTCTAGGTAGCCAAGTGTGGAGAGTCTGTGGGCTATGACAATGACTGTCTTGTCGACCATATGTTTCTCTATGGTGTTCTGAATTTCCCTCTCGGTCAGACTGTCTAGAGAGGATGTGGCCTCGTCCAGCACGAGAATTCTACTATTCTTCAGAATGGCCATGGCAATGACTACGCGCTGTCTCTGGCCTCCACTGAGCTTAAGCCCCTTTTCGCCAACCACACTATCGAAACCCCTGTCCAGTTTAGCTATGAATTCATAGCAGTTTGCCTTAAGACTGGCCTCTGTCACATCCTCCAGAGTAGCTCCACATTTACCGTAGGCTATGTTATCCCCTATGCTCCGGTGGAACAGTGCTGGCTCCTGGGGCACATAGGATATGTTTTTTCTGAGGCTCCTCTGGCTAATGTCGGAACCTATGTCATGGCCATCTATCAGAATGCTACCGCTGTCTGTGTCGTGGATTCGCATCAGCAGCGAGACCAGAGTACTCTTTCCGGCTCCGCTAGGACCGACTATGCCAACCTTCTGGCCCGCCTCCACGGTAAAACTTAGATTCTCAAAGACATAGGGTTTGTCCCTTTCGTATCTAAAGTAGACATTTCTGAACTCAATTCTACCCTTCCCAAAGACGACATCTCTGGCTCCAGGGGCATCCATGATCCTATGGCCCACCATGAGAGTCTTGATGGCCTTATTCATTTCGGCAAATAGCTCGGTGTTCTCCATAAACTTCTGGGTAGCCACCTTTATCCACCAGAAGATAGAAGTTGTGGTCTGCACAATGAACATCAGCTCTCCGAGACTCAGCTTTCCTCTGCGGTAGAGGGAAAAACCTATAGAAGATATGGCGCAGAGTAGTAGACACATGGCTAGGAAATTGAACAGATCCACCATAGCTCTCATGAACTGTCGCTCTGACCTCTCTTTGAGTATGGCTATAGTCTGTTTTTTTATGTTAGCCTTTTCAAAGCCCTCCCTTGAGAAGCTCTTAACACTTAGAATATTTACCAGACAGTCCATCACCTTGCCAGAGCAGGTGCTCTCCGCAGCCGCGATTATTTCGGACTTTCTCTCCAACTTCCCTGCAAAGGAATAGAAAATGATGATGTACAGTGTCGTTAGAACTATCATCGTCAGACCCAGGTAAATATTTTTTGTGGTGAAGAGGATTACCAGAGCCACTAGAGTCAGTAGACTAGAAAAAAGATCAAAGGAGTTATCAATGAAGTAGGGAATATCCCCGACCACATCATTAATCTTACTGTTTATCGTGCCCGAAAGATTCTCAACGAAGAAACTGTTTGATTGTTTTAGAAGATGCTGAAAAATAAATAGCCTCACATCCTCCTTCAGCCGGAATGTAAAGGCAAAGCTCAACTTTCTCCGGATAATGGAGGTTGGGTAGGATACAGAGACCACCAGCGGGTAAATCGCCAGGAGGGCTAGTGCTGCTCTCCGGTCTGCGCTACTGCTCTGACCCAGTCTATCTATGATCACCTGGAGAACATAGTTTCCCCCCAGAAATTCTATGAAGTCAGCTAGCACCGTAAGAAAAAAGAAGGACACAAAAATTTCCCAGCTGTACACCCTGAAAAATCTCTTCAGAAAGCCAAAACAGCTCTCTTCCCCAACATCACTGGACATAGGCAAGCCAAAAAAAAACAAAAAACTGCCGGAATTATTTTAAGAACGAATAACCCAGGACAGGCTGGACCGTAATCCTGCCAAGGAGAGGCACCCTCTGGACGTCTAGATTTACCGGATCAAATAAATTTAGCGCCCCCACTATAGACGCACAATTTTATTACACAATGGGTTCACCGCAAATTAAATCTCCACCAGCTGTCCAGAGGAAATTCTAATTTACAATAGGCCCATTGGTTCATGCCAGCAGGACCGGTACCCATAGCCCTGGGTTGGATTTTAATTATCTGCAGTTGGCTAGCGTCCCCCGTAAACTAGGTCTCTCCCCACAAAAACCTAGACAGGCGAGGGAGTGGCAGCCAAATGTCTAGGTTCCCAGAGAGGTCTAGGGGTTGACTAGGCCCTGGGGCCACGGCCTTTCTCTCCGGCGTTCTCTTTCGAACCGGTTTCAAGCTCATCTCCGGTCAATGTGAGTCGTAGGCCTAGGAGTCTCCTTGCTAGATACTTGAAATATTCTCTCCAGCCGCGGAATTTGGATCCTAGAGTCTCGACACCCTGGGAAAAGCTGCAGACGTAGCTGTACCTGTCTGGAAAGGTGATTGTACCTCGGCCATCCTTCTTGCCATCAGTTTTCCTACCTATGTAGATAGAACCGTCAGACTGCCCTTCTTTGAATGTTCCAGATTTAAACATTCCTTCTCCAGGACGCGTTCCAAATTTTCCAGTGAATTCAAAACCACTGTCATTTTTGAATGTTCCACTCTCCATTACTACGGATCCAGCCAGGAAATCACCAACAAAACTACCGTCCCCAGCCAGATTACTTAGCTCTGCCCCATTGCCAATGCTACACAGGCAGTCGTTCTCTAGGTCGTAGGTGAAGGTTCCTTTGCATCTGACTGCCCTCCCCTGGCCTAGAAGGCTAGTGATATTGCTTTTCCGATTCCATAAAAAATCGTAGTCAATGTCTATTTCGCCTCTGAATTTATATACCCCAGCCTCTTCGCACTTCTCCACCAGCTCCCATCCCTTGGCTGCCATCCTACTAGGGAGTTTGCTATCCAATTCTTTCTTTTCCGGCTCCGCACCAAAGATTTCGATATTTCCCCCTGCTGTCTGCTTGTCCCGGAGGCCCTGGTCCCCAGTTTTCTGTTTCTGCATCTCTTCGTATTTTTTCAGTCTCTCCTGGCGCTCCTTGATTTTTTCCTCCGATTTCTTGTCCTTCTTTCCCAGCTTCTCCATCGCTATCTTCCATCCATCGGCTGTTGCTTCCCATCTTTCGGCTATTGTTCTATATCTGCGGACTCCCACAGTTAGACCCGATTTCTCTGCCTCTTGCTCCTTTGACCTTGCTGCCTCCCCCAATTCTCTTGCTTTTTTTTCTTCGCTAGTCCCTGACATCTTAATTTCTCTAAGGATGCTGCCAGCTCCCAGAGCCTTGGCGCGATTCGGCTCGAGCGACTGCATTATTATTTTTGCGAGCGGATCGACAACCCCTGCCTTCGTAAGTTTCCTGAGGATAGCTTCTCTGAACAGCTCCTGATTTTCTCCGTCCGATAGTAGCTGCCGACTCGCAGAAATAAGATGATCCCAAGTAACAGAAGCAGGACGGTACCCTAGAGAGGCAAAAAACGTATCATAGGGGAGCTCGCCCACAAAATCTTTATAGAGGCTACTCCCCATAGCCCAGACGTCCCTCAGCCCTAAATCGACTTCAGCAGGCCCCCCTAAAGCTGTCCCATGGTCTAGGAGGCATAGCGATTCTGGAGGAGAATATGACGGTGTTCCACTGGACTTTTTCCTATTGATATTTTTAAAATGGTCAAACCATCCTAGGTCAATTACCACACCAGAGATAATATTGTCGTTCTTTATGTCTCCGACTAAAAACCCAGAGGAATGGATATTCGCCAGACATTCGAATAGCTCTAGGGCTCTGCCGAGGGCTCCATCCTTTGGCTCCAGTTGCTCTGGCACGGGGTGATTTTCTGGCCCCGGTTTACCCCCGTAGAGCCTTGAAACCATGAGGCCCCCTAGAGATGTATTTTCAGCGTAGTACACCTCTGGTAAAATAGGCGAATTAATATTTCCCTGTTCGCTAAAGTACAGAAGTTCACCAGTATCCAGAGAACCACCAAAAGTCGGCTCCTGCCGATAGAAGGTTATCCACTCCTCCTTTTTGAATATTTTCACGGCCAGATACTCTCCAGCGGGTCCCATAACCCCATAGACGATACCAGAGCTGCCTTCGCCAATTTTCCTGATGGGGTTCCCATTTATGTTGTTGTCAGCAGCCTGACTGTCCCCAATATTTTTAAATAGGAGACAGTTTTTCGACAAAATTTCTCTCAGAAATACCACCTCTTTCCTTGTGATTTCTTCCCCAGCGTCCATCGTACCGTTTGTTTTTTGATAGCTAGTGGGTTAGGATAATGTGTACATATAAAAAGTCAACTTATTTAGAACTTAAGACATAATAATTAACATCCGGCTTCACAGCTGCAGCTCCGGGGCCCCAGAGAAACCTCCTCTTCCCCAGAGTCCCCGGGAGACAACCTGCCTCCACCACGGCCCCTCCTGTTCCCAGAAAAATCTCACAGTGGTTACCATTTCCCCTGGATTTTCCGCTGGGGAGGGCTAGCCGACCGGGAGAGCAGCCCTAGGACTAGAAAAATGGAAGATATTCTCCCCCGTTCCCTCTAGAGAGCTAGGCTAGAGAGTTTTTCCAGCAGGTCACCGAGGCTAAGTTTTTCCTCTGTCCCTGTACCCATGTCTCTGACAGTCACTAGGCCACTGTCGCGTTCGTCGGAGCCAACCAGCAGAGTGTAGCGACTGTTGCCTCTATTGGCCAGAGTCATCTTTTTCTTGAGGTTGCCCTGGCAGTAGAGTTCAGCGGCAATACCTCTGCTCCTTAGAGTCTCCACCAGTCTAAGGCAATAGTCTAGGTCTCCATCGGATACCGGCACAGCGGAGATCAACTCTCTCTTTTTTGGCTGACTAGCCACCAGCAGCATAAGCCTCTCTACTCCAGCAGCGCAACCTACGGCCGGCACATCCCGACCTCCTAGCTGCTTCACAAGCCTGTCGTACCTGCCACCGGCCATCACCGTAGACTGGGCACCGATGAGTTCCGTGGTGAATTCAAAGACCGTGGAGGTGTAGTAGTCCAGACCACGCACCAGCAAATCGTTCACCCGGTAGTCTACACCCATGAGAGATAACTTTTCCAGAATGCTGGAGAGAAACACTTTGTCCTCCTCTCTATAGTAGCTGCTGATTTTTGGAGCATCCCCAAGAATTTCTCTATCCCTCGGGTCTTTAGAATCTAATATTCTGAGAACATTTTTCTCCAGTCTGACCCTGCTGTCCTCGGAAAGATCGTTTTTATAGTTTTCCAGGTATTTTCCCAGAGAATCTTCAAAATCCCTCCTACTCCCTTCGCTACCCAGAGAATTTATCTCAAGGGTTACCTGGTCTATCCCCAGAGATTTTAGAAGGCGACTGGAGAAGAGGATAAGATCCACATCTCCCATGTATTCGCCAACTCCAAAATATTCAAAGTTCACCTGACTGAACTGGCGCTGCCTTCCCTTCTGGGGTCTATCATACCTGAAAATCGGACCCTGGGAAAACAATTTTATAGGTAGCCTATCTGCCAGCTCTCCGTGGTTGAGCAGTGCTCTAACCACACCTGCAGTGAACTCCGGCCTTAGACTGAGGGAATTATCACTTCTATCCTTGAATTTATAGATTTCCTTCAGAACTATATCGGATGTGTCACCGAGATTTTTCTCAAACACTTCGCTGAACTCGAATATGGGAGTTGCAATTTCACTAAAATTGTAAAGCTCAGAGAGCTCTCTGGCCATATCAACGATGTGGTTGTATTTTTCCATATCTTCACCGAATAAATCCCTCGTTCCTCTAACTAGCTGCATAGCCATATATCACATACCAAAAAAACCACTAACCGTTCGGGGATTTTTCTCTCTCCCCTCCTAACTCACCCAGTGTAGCACAACTATTCCAGAGAAGCAAGGGATCTGAGGTCAAGGAGGCTATTTTTCAGGATTTTCGGAAGTTGGGCCGCGCTCGAGGAAAATATCCCTAGGGTATTTACATAATATTTAGTTTATTATAAAATTACATCATAAATATTTTGTAGAAAAAATGGGAAGGAAAGAAATAGAATCTGAAGAGAGTGGAGGAGATGGGGATGGGCTAGTGGTAGAAATGAATACCCAGGGGGAGAGTGATTCGGAGGAGGAAAACCACCGGGCTAAGGCTGTGGACAGAGGAGCCCCTAGGAATCCAAAAATCATTCTCCAGAAACCTAGCTTTGACCATATCTCCGGAGAGGGGTCCTCCAGCGAGGGAGAAGAAATCTTCGAAGAATCCGAAACATCCTCACAGGAAAGTGACGACCCTGAGAAATTCGAGCCCAGGGTTGGCGATGGACTAGAAAAACCCACCGCCATAGCCAGTGCTGTCCCTGGCGGAGGTTTTAAAGGGGAAACGGCCGATGGGCTAGAGAAAGCCAGCACCGATGATGGCGAAACGCTCGAGGCTAGCGCCGAAGGCGAGGCCTTCAGTGGCCTGCTGGGGCTTATCCTTGCCGATGGCAGCAGCTACGAGGGAAACTTTAGAGATGGAGTCTACGATGGCCAGGGAAAGCTCATGTTTGCCGATGGCAGCAGCTACGAGGGGAATTTTAGAGATGGAGCCTACGACGGCCAGGGAAAGCTCATATTTACCGATGGTGGCAGCTACGAGGGGAATTTTAGAGATGGAGTCTACGACGGCTACGGGAAGCTCATCGGCGGTGATGGCTTTTCCAACGATACGCTCTGGGAAGGGGAGTTCGCCAGGGGTAAAAGGAAAAATGTGTTTCTAACCATCTGGAAAAATGGCCTTGTAAAGCACATTGTCTATAATTCCGAAGAAAAACCTCTGCGAGAGCAGATTCTGCCCAGAGAACCGGAGCGCGACAGGACGACCAACAGACTCCCAACGGAGAATCTAGGCGCGACCCTACTGGAGCCCCTGGTCACAGAGGAATACGAGTACCACAGAGTTGATTTCCAGGAGTCCCACATTACGAAGTACCACCTCTACGGAGCAGATGGGAAACCGACACAGACTGTGGGAGTGGACTACGGCAAACTTAACGCACTACTCAGCGCTGGGCAGCTAAAAACCCCGGAAGATCTGCTGGAGGCAGGGGTCCTGCTAGCTATGGAGGGCAACTCCGCCAGAAAATTCAAAAGCTTTGGGGAGGCCAGTGCCTGTCTCAAAAAAGTTCTAGAGGAAAACCTCCGCCAGCGGGCAAGGATAGGTAAATCCGGTTTTGACGGTGGCTACCCCGAGGAGATAAATTTGGTAGCCCTGGCAAACCTGGAGAAAATTGAAACGCTCCAGAATGTCAGATTTATGCCAAAAAAAGTTCCTCTGGACACTGTGACATCCTTTCTGGAGTCCTATGGCATTAGCCGCAAAAACCTGGACAGCATTCCCGGGGACAGCATTTCTCTGCCTGTGCCCACGTCCACCATGGATCATGTGGTTAATTTCACGGTGGATCTGAAAAAACTTAGAGATGTGGGCTGGGGAAATTTAGACAGGTCGAAGGAAGTCTTTTTCTACTGCTACGATAGCAGCAGAGCTGTCGGTTGCCCCGACTACAGAGGTGATTTTGGTGCACTCATGGAAAATAGCAGGGCGCTGAACTATAGTCAGCAGAAGGGAGGCACCTGCTGGTACAATGCAGTGGCCGCAATGTTGGCAGCGGCGGAAAATCCCCGACTGCTGGGGGACATAGAATCTGGGAAAATCAAACTTCACAAGTTTGGAGAGGGTGAATATGGCGATCCGGACGAGATTCCCAACGGTTTCATGCTGAAACAGATGGAAATGGTCCAGAGGATCGGGGACAAAGTTGGCATTGGCCGGGTCAACGATGGGACTATGGCCGAGCAGGTTATAAGTGGTAACGTCAGGAATAGACTGGAGACCCTCTCTAGAGATAGAAAGCTGCTGAAAAATCTCAGAAAGGAGGTTGACAGGGCAACCCTAGCGCTCGAGAAAAAACTAAAGGAAACGGGCAGAGGGGATGACTTTAGGAAATATAGGGAAGAAATCAGAGAGGAGTATGGAAGGGAATTTCTAGAGAAGATCAATGCTATCCAGAATAGGCTGGAGGAGACCGGCGGAATAGCTAAGGAACCTGCCAGAGAGGCGGCGCCAGTGGCGAAGGCCAGTGCCGGATACCAGAGAGAGGGAGAGCCATTGGAGAAGGGCACCGCCAGTGGAAAGGAGGCTGCACAGACCCCGGCGGGGAAAACCGGAGAGAGATGTTCCGAATTCATGAAGAGCATAGAGAAACTCAATCTACTGGACGAATATAGCCAAAACATCGAAAAAAAACTAGAGGAAAAACTGGAACAGAGGATAAAAAGAGAAAAAAATGAGACAGAGGTTGGAGGCGACGGACCGCAGCAGAAGAAGAAAACGGAAGACAGAGGCTACCTAGTGAACATTTTCGGTGGGGGTAGAGTCAATGGCTGTGACAGCCAGGGGACGAAAAATATGGTAGCGCCAGGCATAGCACCTGGTCCAAGGCGCAGGGCTACAGATAGGGGAATCCCGTGAACACCGGTTGCCCCCATTGCAAAATGTATAATTCGCTGTAACATTGGCTCAACCAAGCATTAGGCAGAAAAATATGGAGGAAAATGGCACGATTATAACAAATAATCCCCTTGGCGATGGAAAGGCGGAGATCACCTATTCAAATGGCTTTTCCTACGTGGGCGATGTGGACACCGAGAATAGACCAAATGGCAAGGGGAGACTAAGTGGAAAAGACCAAAGCTACTGGGAGGGAGATTTTGTGAATGGCTCCTTTGTGAAGGGGGAAGTGAATATAAAAAGCGAGAAGAATGGTTTTATTTACTACTACGCAGGTGAATACGAGAGTGGGCTCTATGAGGGAAAGGGAAAGCTGTATGTGCTTAAAATGGGCAACGGGACTAATGAAACACTAGAGGGGACGTTCAAAGGAGGCCAGCTTGAAAAAGGAAAAATGAGCATAACTGATCCTAGCGACGGTTCCTCCTACAGTGGGGAGGCTAAGAAAGGGATGCCCCACGGCTTCGGAAAGCGTACAGAGGAGAATGGCACCTATAGTGGAATCTTCGAAGATGGCAAAAAAAAAGATGTTTTCTACAGCTCGAAGGCGAATGGCCTTACTCAACGCGCCATCTATGACGACACAGGAAAAATGATCCTAAGACAGGATCTGACCATAGAACCGAAGCTAGCCCTAGATTCAAGAGAGTGGAATGGCGAAGAGCCCCTTGCGAGCGACAAAGAGATCTCTGATCTGAAACCAATGCACATCTGGGAGTGCGGCCAGGGCGATGCCGTCCCCAGATTTCAAGATAAATACTATTCCTATGGGCCAGATGGAAATGTGGAAAAAGTTGTGGGAGTGTGCTATGACAAGATAAATAGCCTACTCAGCAGTGGCGAAGGGGTAACCCTGGATAGCCTCGTGGATAGGGAGCTGGTGATGGATCTAACGGGCGATAGCCCGCGGAAATTTGAAAACTTCGAAGAGGCGAGACAGTACATTGAAAAAATCCAGAGAGACAGATTTAAAATTAGGACTGACAAGGGCGATGATGGTTTCAGTGGCGGATCTGATACGGAGATAAACCTTATAGCTCTTGCAACTCTGGATGACAAGAGTTTAAAAAATATTAGGTTTAAGACACAAAAAATATCCCTCCAGGATGTTGTGTCGTTACTAGAATCCATCGGCATCAACTCCGGAAATTTTAGAGATATCCCTGAAAATTTCATCTCTCTAGCTGTGGAAACAGCCACAAAGACCCATGCCATATGTTTTACTGTGGATCTAGGAAAACTGAAGAAAATGGAATGGAATAATATAAACGAATCAAAAGATATACTTATCTTTTGCCAGGATAGCAGTGGAGTTACTGCTGGTAATGGACATGAAGGTGATCTTGGTGGAGTCAGAGGTAATTGTGGAATAGTCAAGGGGGGACAGCAGAAGTCCGGTTCCTGCTGGCTTCATTCAGTGGCTGCAGTGCTTACCATGGCAAAAAATCCTAGACTGGCGGAGGAAATAGAATCTGGGAGGATTAAACTCTACAAATTTCCCAACGGGAAGGAACCAGTAAGGAATGCACTCCCAAATAACCTCACATTGGCAGAGACATCCATGGTGCAAGAAATTGCAGATCGCTTTGGCGCCAGCCCTGGGGACGGAATATCAATGGTCAGAACCGTTGTCTCTGACGGACTGCAAATATATTTAAAGGGCGAAGCCTCCAGCGAGGAGAGGCTTCTGGGGAAATTTGATAGTAGGATCAAGAGGCTATCCGGAGCCTTCAGGGAAAAACTGGCAAAATCGAGAAACACCGCCCTGCCAGAGGGAGACTATGATGAAATTCGCGGGAAAGTAGTTGCCGAGCAGTGTCGAACAGAATTCCAGGCGAAAATCAGAGACATTTCGAACAGGACTAGCGAAGTAGCTGGGTTGGAAAAAAACGATGATAAAGATAAACCGGGGTATAGGAAGGATGACTCGGCTGTGCAGCTGAGTAAAGTTAAGAAAATGAGAATGCTCGAAGAACACAGCAAAACAATAAAAGGTTTGGAAAACCTCAGGGCACTAGAGAAAGCCGTAGAGGGTTTCGAAAAAAGGCTAGAGGAGGAATCAGAAAATTTCGGGAAAAGGGAGGCGGAATTACAGCCAGCACTGAATTCGCCGCCGAAGGCGCAGGAGGTTGTTCTTGGAGATACGCTGAATGCCCTCCGGGGTCTGAGCACTTCCGGAGACCAGTCCGGAAAAAGCAGCGAATCACACTCAATTTCATCAATTTCATCACCGGTGACACCTCTGGTGAATGAGGGAGGAAGCAAAAGAGCTCTAGACCAGAGTACGGGAACATCTTCTCCGCTAGGAGTTTGATTTTTCTTCCAGCAGCGTCTCTAGGTAGCTCCGCATTAGCTGCAGATCCACCTCCTCCAGAGGGCCGCTTTCTTTTTCCTCCCTAGCTCTAGCTCCCAGGCCACCCAGCTTCAGCATCAGATTGCCGAGTTTACACACTGCTGACAGAATATTTTCATTTTTTCCCAGCATTGGGCCAATGGAATCCTGCCCATCCTCCGTCCCAGTGCCATTTCTAATGTTGTGGATTCTTTCCTCTAGGAACTCTACGATGATGCCGATGATTTTTCTGATTTTTCTGAGTTCACAGTCAAATTCCTCATCCACATGGGTCTTTCCCATAGCCCGGGGTCTCTAGGGTAGGCATATCTCAGCGAGGAGAAACGCGCTCCACAGCCACTTCAAAGTCCAGGCTGTTGCTCCAGGTGGGATTAATCTCGCTGTACAGTTTTAACTCACTGCCGCCGAAAAACACTCCGATGATTCTGAGGTCTCCAAAGCCCAGGGCCTGGAGGTTTTCCAGTCCCTTCACGGTACCATCGGAAATTCCGAGGATTCGCGCATTATTTTCACTTCTGTCAAAGATTTTTATTTTCATTTTTATTCTTACCCCTTCGTAGCCAAAGTTCTGACTGACTCTGGATTCCTCCATCGCTATCAGCAGGTAGGGGAAGGCAACTTCTCTGGGAGGGTAGGAGTAGAGGCCAACCTCTAGCCCGAAATTTATTCCTCTCAGCTGCTCGTAGACCAGTCTCTGTAGATTTCTAACTATGTCCATAGGCCACAGTGGTTAGGTTTTCCAACATGCTAGCGGAGTTTGGCGGGGGAGGAAGTACCAAATGCCATTTTTCCAGGACTACTCTGGCTAGGTTTGGAGCGAGCCCTAGCTAAACTTCAGGATTAGTTTTGCGCTGTAGACTAGGGCTTTCACCGTCAGAAACACCGACAGGACACCAATCAGCAGACCAGCGGCCACCAGCAGCCCATCGCCGTTCAGTAGACCGAAGGTGGTCACTAGCATGGAAATTGTTGGCACCGCATTCAGCAGTGGTATGGGCGTAAGCATGTCTATGGCTATCACCAGAAGGAAAACGGACATCAGATAGGATAGAACCCGGCTAGCGGGAAAATTGAGGCGTCTTCTAGTTATTGTTTCGATTCTACGGAAAAATGGCTCTATTTTTGCTATGGTGCTATCTAGAGTCTTTTTTTTCATTGAAATTCTACCCAGAAACTTCGGCATAGACCCATTTCCCCTGGTCAAGATGAATCGAAGGAGCACCAGGCAGCAGAGGATCCCGAAGAAAATAGATATCACCGGTAGGGGGGCCGGAGTTGGTATGAGGGAGAAGAGCGCCAGGATGAATAGTGCAAAATGGGGGCCGCCCTCCTCGTCACCCAGAATCTGATCTAGACTAACCCTTTCGCCCTCTAGGGCCCCTAGTCTGGCGAAGAGACCACTAATTCCTGGATATTTCATAGTTATATGTATGCCGGTGGGTGTATTTTAATGATTCTATTTTGTTTGTCTATAGTCTCCACGAGATCCCCGCTGTATATCATGCACTCGGACCTTCCATTGTCCCAGCTAACCTCTAGAATATCTCCAGCCCCATAGTTTGACAGAGAGGTGACTACGCCTCTCCGGACCCCATCGACGACCGCCATGCCTATGAGGCTCTCGATGTAGATTTCTCCCTCGGAGAGTGCCGGCAGATCTTCGATATTAACAAAAAGGTCGGTCCCATTGTACTTCTTTGCCTCCTCGATGGAATTAATGTGCTCAAATTTCACCAGAAAAACGTCCCTCCGACTGGTCGATCCGGCTCTGGCGCAGTTCAGAGCTTTGCCACTGCCGTCCATCAGCCTGTACCTGAAGATGTCATCGGGGTCCTCAAAAAAGCTTGCCACCTTGACGTTCCCGCTAAGGCCATGGCTAGAAAGTACTTTTCCTATCTTTAGCATAAATCCTCATTGTCCATTAGATTTTGGGTCCATGTTACAGAGGATAAAATTTCTGTAAATAGTGTACCCCCCCCGGGGAGACGCTAGCGCCCGGAGGATCCGCGGCGGGAATCCGCCGCGGACTGGCGGCTAGGGACTTCGCCCCTCCCGATGTCCGGGGACCAAAATGGCCGGAGGAACATTGCCCCGCCAGAGAACTAGAGCAGGCCTGGGCGAAATTCTAGGGTTCTCCAGCTCCGGAATCCCTCCAGAACACTACTTTCTCATTAGCCTGGCTTTACCTCCAGTGACAGTTGCCGAGGTCCCTTTTTCGATTTCCTGTGCTATTTCTTCGAGAAGCCTTGGATCAGCCAGCACACTCCTAAAATCCGTCCCAGCTCTAGGTGCCCTGGGTCTAAACATCGAATTTACCATCTCTAGCATTCCATAGACAGCCGATCGTAATTTTAACAGCGGCGAGATTGGTTCCTTCCTGGTAATCTCTTCATCTCCGGTTTTTATCTCATTCAGTCGTTCATATTCATCTGGGTATTTACCTGACATTTTCTCAAACCTAGCCAGCACCTCTCTGATTGGCACCGCCTCCCTTCGAAGGGGATTTAGCATGGCCATCAGGGCATATTTCTCCAGCTCTCCAGCCGGAGGTTTCAGTCTTTCGAGCTCACCGGAGATGAGCCTGTTCCACCAGTTGGGTTCTCTGATGATCCTGATAGCCGTGGGCAGAAAATTTATATCCACCGCGCCAGCTAGTGTATAGAGGTGCTTCCCAGTGATTAGCTTAAAAAACATCAACCCAATGGCCCAGGTATCATTCAATTCAGGGGAAGTGGTAAAATTCCTAGGAAGCTTATCTATATCCTTCTCTATATAGGCTCTTAAAAGTGTTAGCTCCGGAGAAAAGTAATTTGGCGTCCCAGAACAACCTATGCTCAAACCATCCTTCGGGATTTGGCTGCAGACTCCAAAGTCAGTGAACTTCACTCTCTCGCCCGTCAACAGCATGTTGGCTGGCTTTATGTCTCGGTGGGCAATCCCCAGACTGTGGAGTCTCACCAGAGCTCTCATGATAGCTACGAAATTCTTCTCGATGGCCGTTCTCTTCCCGACTTTGGACAGCTGCGTCAGGTCTCCGCCACTGCAATATTCTAGCACTACAGCTCTGTCATCGGCGTAGTAGGGCTCCACAAGGGCCGATGACCCCAGATTTTTTGCCCAGTATTTTCTATAGTAGAGAATTTCTCCGGGCTCTGTGGAACCACCGTCCTTCGCCGGCTGTTTTAGCACAACGAATTTACCAAGGCTTCTGCTGAATACTTTGTAGACGACCCCATAGCTGCCTTCACCCAGCTTTATAATCTTGCAACCCATAGTTTCATTTTTTCCCCTTTTCGCCCCGGCAGTTCTCTTCGTTTCGCCTATTCTGAAGTCCATCACTGCCCTCCTGAGGGACTTCGCAACGGCTTCCCTAGCTGGACAGTGTTTCCTAGCGGCATTCCTTTTTCTATTTTTATTTTTCTTTCTCGGCATAGAATCCTCCTTGATTTTTATGTTGTCGGATCTCCCCCCTCCAGCGGGAAAGAGTTTTTCCCAGAGAATTTGATCTCTGGGTGGAATTGTAGAATATGGTTAAATAATAATCAATAGAAATTTCATGGTTTCTATCGAATTAGTATTCGTAAAATAGCGCGCCATTGGAATAACTCCTAGACACCCCCCTGCTGTCCGGGGACCAAAATGGCCGGAGGAACATTGCCCCGCCAGAGAACTAGAGCAGGCCTGGGCGAAATTCTAGGGTTCTCCAACTCCGGAATCCCTCCAGAACACTACTTTCCCATTAGCTCGGCTTTACCTCCAGTGACAGTTGCCGAGGTCCCTTCATCGATTTCCTGTGCTATTTCTTCGAGAAGCCCTGGATCAGCCAGCACACTCCTACAATCCGTCCCAGCTCTAGGTGCCCTGGGTCTAAACATCGAATTTACCATCTCTAGCATTCCATAGACAGCCGAGCGCAATTTTAACAGCGGCGGGATTGGTTCCTTCCTGGTAATCTTTTCATCTCCGGTTTTTACCTCATTCAGTCGTTCATATTCCTCTGGGTATTTGCTTGATATCTCCTCAAACCTAGCCAGCACCTCTCTGATTGGCACCGCCTCCATTCGAAGGGGATTTAGCATGGCCATCAGGGCATATTTCTCCAGCTCTCCAGCCGGAGGTTCCAGTCTTTCGAGCTCACCGGAGATGAGCCCATTCCACCAGTCGGGTTCTCTGATGATCCTGATAGCTAGGGGCAAAGGCTCTAAATCCATGCCAGAGGCCGATGGAAACAGTTTAGAGGGGTGCTTTCCGGTGACTAGCTCAAAAAACGCTATCCCAATGGCCCAGGTATCATCCAATTCCGGGGAAGTGGCAAAATTTTCGGGAAGCTTATCTATATCCCTATTTATATAGGCTCCTTGAAGTGTTAGCTCCGGAGAAAGGTAATCTGGCGTCCCATAACAATTTGTACTCAAACCATCCTTCTGAATTTGGCCACAGAGCCCGAAGTCAGCGAGCTTCACCCTACCGTCTGTCAACAGCATGTTGGCTGGCTTTATGTCTCGGTGGGCAATCCCCAGGCTGTGGAGTCTCACCAGAGCTTTCATGAGGGCCAGGAAATTCCTCTCGATGGTTTCTCTCTTTCTGCCGCTATTCATAGCCTCTAGGTCCCCACCTTCGCAATATTCTAGCACTACAACTCTGTCATCAGCGTAGTAGGGCTCCACAAGAGCCGACGACCCCAGATTTTCCGCCCAGTATTTTCTATAGTAGAGAATCTCTCCGGGCTTTGTGGAATCAGAGCCATTTAGCGGCTGTTTTAGTACAACGAATTTACCTAGGCTTCTGCTGAATACTTTGTAGGCGATCCCATAGCCGCCTTCACCCAGCTTTATAATCTTGTGACCCCCAATTTTATTTTCTCCCCCCTTGGCTCCCTTTGTTTCGCCCGGGAACATTTTGAGGTTGGCCACCGCCTCCCTGAGGGACTTCACGACAGCTTTCCTAGCCGGATAGCGTTTCCTAGCGGCATTCCTTTTTCTATTTTTATTTTTCTTTCTCGGCATAGAATCCTCCTTGATTTTTATGTTGTCGAATCTCCCCCCCCCAACGGGACAGAGTTTTTCCCAGAGAATTTGATCTCTGGGTGGAATTGTAGAATATGGTTAACTAATAATCAATAGAAATTTCGTGGTTTCTATCGAATTAGTATTCGTAAAATAGCGCGCCATTGGAATAACTCCCGGACACCCCCCTGCTGTCGGGGCCCAGGCAGATCTCCGGCATTGACTTAGAAACCAGAAGAACCTAGAGTAGACGCTCAGAACAGCATAGAAATGGGAGAGGACAGATGGTTGTTCCGTCCGCAGGGTCAAGGCAGTGTCGAGTTTTTCGGAGAGGGGTGTACCCATGGCACTGCTGGTAGATAGGAAAAGATCCATAGGCCAGGCCTCTCTGGAGGTGGGAGTCCAGGAGCATGTCCTTAGATTCTGGGAGACACAGTTCGGAGAGTACATAAAACCCACCATAGGAAATGGGGGTAGACGCTATTTCTACGACAGAGACATTAAAATCCTGAAGATGATTAGGAGTTATCTCTATGACAGGGGATACACCATAAGGGGTCTGCGGAATCTCATGAAAAATGAAACCATAGACCTGGATGGCGCTCTGGCCGCGGAAGCTCCGCTAGCCGGAGAGCACAGCCCTGGTCGAGCCAGAGGCGAGCAGCAGCCGGCTAGGGTTGTGGATGGAGATGGTGGTGGTCCGAGGGGCTACGGGGACTGTGGCCCTAGCCTGAGGAGCGAACTTAAAAATTTTAAAGGCAGGCTTAACAGCTTCTACGAAAAACTAAAGAATGTCTGACTCGGTTCGGGCAGAGAAGCTAGGAATTTCAAGGACAGCCGAGCAGTTTCCGGGAAAAACAAAATGTTTGACTTATTTCTAGAAAACGGCTATAATGACCACAAATTTGTTTTTATCCAGAGGAAGGGATGATTGACACTAACAATGCTAGGAAATCTGAACTGCTCAGCAGCCTGGTGGATGAGCTTGAGCTAAACCTAAGGGAGGTGAAGAGGGGAATAGGTGAGATAGATGTCAGAGGAAAGGTGCACCAGGCTAGCCTGGAGGCGAAAAGAATAGCGGAAACGGTAAGACAGCGGAAGTTTGGAGAGGGGGGTTTGCCGAGGGGAATTTGAATGGCAGCAGCCGAACTCCCCGAGCCAGGGGAGGCAGGATGAGCCGGATCCGGCGCCGCTCTGGTGCCTATCCGCTCCCTTCCGGCCTAGCTAGGAGAAGCTGCTGGGCAGTGGAGCCCCCTCGGGGATGGGAATCGCTATTTTAGCACGTCCCTCTTCCCAATGCTGTTAGAGGGACTTATTATGCCATCCCGCTCCATGCGCTCGACCAGAGTTGCCGCCTTATTGTAGCCTATCCTGAGTTGCCTCTGGAGATAGCTGACGCTAACCTTCTTGTCCCTTCTAACTATCTCGATTGCCTGCTGGTAGATAGCCTCGCCGTCTCCGGAGCCCGCTATGTCTATGTCCATGGTTTCGCTGCCATCGTCACAGTCGCCGTCGGAGGAGCTATCGGAGTCTCTCGTCATTTTAACGTATTCCGGCCTAAAGCCCTGCCTAGCTATAAATTCTACAACCTTCTCCACCTCACCGTCAGAGACAAAGGGGCCGTGGGCCCGACTTATTTTACTGCCATTCTGCATGTAGAGCATGTCACCCATACCCAGCAGCTGCTCTGCCCCCTGCTCACCCAGAATAACCTTACTGTCAATTCTGGAGCTCACAAGAAAACTGACTCTACTGGGAAAATTTGCCTTTATTACTCCCGTTATGACGTCAACGGATGGTCTCTGGGTCGCCATTATGATATGGATGCCGGCAGCTCTGGCCATCTGGGCCACTCGCTGGATCAGGGCCTCAATGTCCTTACCCGCCGTTATCATGAGGTCGGCCATCTCATCAACTATGACCACTATGAAGGGAAGGGGTTTTGCCTCCAGCTCTCTGCGGCTGTAGATGGGTTCTCCATATTCGTCGTAGCCCAGAAGCATCCGACTCTCCAGAGGAGTGCCATCCCGGAGAGACTGTCTGACCTTCTCGTTGTAGCCGTAGATATTCCGCACCCCAAGGCTAGACATCGTCCTGTAGCGACTCTCCATCTCGCTCACTATCCACTTCATCGACATCACAGCCCTCTTTGGATCCGTAACCACCGGCATGAGTAGATGGGGTATGCCCTCGTAGGCCGAGAGTTCAAGTCTTTTGGGATCTATCATTATCATTTTGCATTCACTGGGATGGAATTTATAGAGCAGTGACAAGATCATCGCATTGATACCCACCGACTTACCGGAGCCTGTGGTTCCAGCTATCAGTAGATGCGGAGCTCTGGCCAGATCCATTATCACCGGCGCACCGGCTATGTCTGAGCCCAGCACCAGCGGCAGCGCATAGTTGCTATTCCTGTAGTCATCCAGCTCAAGTATGTCTCGGAGAAAAATCGTGTTCCTCTGTCTATTTGGAAGTTCTATGCCCACAACATTTCTCTCCGCTATGACGGAGATCCTAGCCGACTCTACCCTCAGATTTCTGGCTATGTCATCGGCACAGCCCACTATCCTGGATGATTTTGTTCCGGCCGATGGCTCGAATTCATGGAGAGTTATTATCGGTCCCACCTTTATGCCTACGATTTTTCCAGTGATTTTATATTCTCTCAGTACCCTCAGCAGATCTGCAGCCTGGAGTTTTAGTTCATCCTTCGTCAGACTAACGCCGCTACCGCTGGACGAACTCAGCAGTTCCGGAGTTGGCAGTCTATAGTGGTCACCGGCTCCCGATCTTTTTTCTCCGCCGAAGAAGGCAAGCAGCGATGCCTTTGGCTTTGGCTTTCTATCCACATCCAGCTCCGGACCGGAACTCTCTTCCCCCCTGGGGGAGGTTGCTCCTGGATCTGTGGTTTTTTCTCTGTCCTCCGGGGGCTCGAATTTTTTTTTGCCCTCGGCCGGTTCCCTCCTGGCTCTAGCGGGTGATGGCTCCAGCACTAGAGATGTTTTACTCTTTTTGGCTCTAGCTAGCCACCTAATTCCTCGGAACGGTAGTTTCATCAGTCTGCGGAATAGTCTGAAAAGAAAGATAAAAACAGCAGCCGAGGCCAGACAGACTTTCCTAAGGGCCCTTCGCAGCCATTTTTGACTAAAATCCGTTAGGATCTGCAGAGAGACCAGCAGAACCACTAGGTAGATAGCCAGCAGCATGTGACCGGGAATTGCTATGGCCACATTGTTCAGGTAGTAGCCCAGAGCACCACCCCAGCCATTATAGTCCCAGAGGTTTTTCCCCTGGCATAGTTTAGACAGGAGGGCACAGCAGGAAATCAGGAATGTGACGGAGGCTGTAATTTTCATATATACGCTATGCCCTCCGCCGGTCCCACTCCTAAAAAAGCTGAAACCTGCCCCAGCCAGAATAATTGCCAGAGGAAACAGCACCACTCCCAGCAGCTGCACAGCCAGGTCGGCCACATAGGCCCCGGCCAGACCCATCCAGTTGTGAGTCACCGTCGAGCTAGTGACACTGTTCAGCGATGGATCCAGTCTGCTGTAGGTCATGGCGGCCGTGGCCAGAAAAATTGCCAGGGCGATATGCAGAGCACCTAGGGCTCTGGCCGGGATCTTCTCAAAATTCAGCCCTGGCATCCGATTGGCAATTTAGATGGTGGTACGCTGGCTCAGGCACGGTTGCAGTCCTCTAAAAATTCAATGGGCCATCCTAGTGGAATTGGCTAATAAATCAAATGGCTCTGAGGTGCTGGGTATAGATATTAGTAAAACACCTCCGGCTATCTCTGCCCTAGCCTAGTAGCGGGACTTCGACGGTGCTGGAGAAACATTTTGTACTACCTGGGGCTGGAGTATTTTCTATTCTTAGCCCATGTTTTCAACGTATGGCTAGGTAAATGTTTTACGAACTAAGGTTTCCCGAGGAGATACCCATAAAATCAAAAACACTTCTCGAGTTCGACACAAATGTTGTCACAGCGAAGAATGGGGAAGAGCATAGAACGGCGAATAGAAAATGCAGGATGGTCTACAGTGTGCTGGGTGATCTGAGGACAGAGGGGGAGATAGCCAGAATCAGAGACTTCTTCAGACTCGTCCAGGGCAGAGCTATAGGCTTCAGGTACAAAGATTGGCTAGATTTCCACGGAGAGAGGCAGGTTATAGCCGAGGCTGACGGTCTGGCCACCCATTTCCAGCTGCTAAAGGCCTACCATAATCCAGAGGATGGCTCCCTCTCCTATCTGCGAAGGATCACGAAGCCAGTGAAAGACACTCTGAGGGTGTACCTGGACGACGAGGAAACGGACCAATTCGAGGTAGACTACACAACCGGGGTGCTTGTTCTGCCGGTGGCTCCGAACGAGAGCAGTATAGTTAGAGCTAGTTTCGATTTTGACGTGCCCGTCAGATTCGATACGGATAGACTGGAGATAAACATGAGAGACCTCTCCAGTGGAGAGGTGGGGCCTCTGGTACTTGTTGAAATTGGCTAGCGGTACGTACGCTAGTGTGGATTCATAATCCAATCGGGATCACTTGCCCCCATATTTTGGGGCGTGTTGAGCCGAATTTCCTCCTTTGTCAGAATATCCATGATGTAGATTCCCGGCACACTGCCAGGACCCACGGGACTGGTCTGCTTTGTGTAGATCAGGTATCTAGAGTTCGGAGACCATTTTACTCCCTCCACTAGAAAACTTTTTGTCAAATAGCGGATGTTCTTTCCCTCCGAGTCCATAAGGCCAATGTAAAAACTCCCATTGCCTGTCCGAACAAAGGATATTAGTCTACCATCAGGGGACCAGGAGGGCTTGTCGTAGGTGCCGCCGGATCTGGAGAGGAGGGTTTCCCTTCCCGTCCTTAGGTCCTTCAGGTACAATTTTTTCTGTCCATCCCGATTTGACACAAACACAATTCTGCCTCCCTCTGGGCTGAAACTCGGGGAGGTGTTTATTCCGCCACCCTTTGTGAGCTTCACATTTCTGTTGTCATCGATGTCGAACAGGTAGAGATCTGTGTCGGCATCCTGCTCGGCGCCAGCCAGAACCAGCTGGTCAACCTTCCCGTTTGGATTGCAGTTCGCCGAGCTCGTCATGCTGTGGCCACTGGAAATTCTTGTGAAGGTTTCTCTCCTCATATTATGCTTGACAATGAATGGCCCCTCCTCCGTGTACTCTAGATAGTAGATTTCATCCTGGCTATGTCTGGAGAATACTGGAGTAAGCTTTATATTTTTGCTATCGGTGATGGTGACGGTTCTAGTGCCATCGAAGGTCATGATGACCACCTGCTTCTTCCTGTTCCCGGGTTCACCGGTTTCGCGTATGTACGCTATCCTGCTATCGAATATTCCTCCCCTCTCCCCAGTGGTTTTCTCAAAGACCACATCGGAGATCACGTTGGACAGCCTATAGGAGTTGCTGTTGTTTCCATTCGTGTCCAGCAGGTAGTATTTCCCGGCAGCCAGGCGACCACCGGCTATGTCCCACAGGAATAGCCGTAGTTTCACCCTACCTCCACTGGAGGCCACAACATCTATGGTCAGAGCAAAATCAAAATCACTTGAAAACTCTCCAGAAAAAATGTAGTCGGAGATGTCACCGTCGCCCCCTCTGGTCACATATGCGGTGGCTGCTTGGCAGCGACCGGCTCTGTGGACAGTCTGGTAGAGCCCGGTGAATGCCAAATTCGCGGCAATCCGTCCATAGATTTCCTCCAGCACAGCCTCCTGGACCCTGTTTTTTATATTTTTGTAGCTGAAGGCCACTGGCTCAGCCATTCTGCCGCCACCGGACCCCGAGCTTCCCCCGGTGCCGGTCGCCGCCCCAGCCATAGCTAGAAGGCAGGGCTCCAGCAGCGCTATCCTGATCTTCCTCTCTCCCAGCAGATTCCCCTCGATGGCTATTTGTTCTTTGGCTGGGGGTGGCTGTCTTTTGCCGTGACAGTGCTGGAAGGAGATCAGCAGCGGCAAAATAAGGGGGAGGCCCAGAGTCCTGGTCCCTCTAGCCATGGGACAGGCCCTCTGGGTAGCCTGGGGTCCCTGATTTTCCCCTGGAATAGTTTTTCACTGGTATCTGATGCATCGCCGAAGTATTCCCCGGCCATAGTTAAAATCAAGCCCGGAAGAGTCTCCGGAGGATTCTAGGCTCCCGTCGGAGGGCCCTCCCGGGAGGTGATGCCCTATTATTATACTACCCTAAGGTTTTTTCTGACTCCAATGCTCCGGTCCAGTGTTTTCACTGCCAAGATTACCTCTGCGAGGTCCAGGGTATTCATATTTTTAGCCAGAGCGGCCACCCTCGAAGAGAGGTGGACCGCTTGTTTCTGCTCCAGGCTTTTGTCCAATTTTCTAAATAGTTCATTCTCCATGTCTAATTTTCTGAGGCTCTCCTGGAATTTATCTGCCGTCACCCTAGCATCCGTCCGGCCAGGACTAGCCCAGCCCGTCGCAAATTTCTCCTCCAGCTGTCTCTTCAGTTCTTTCTTTTCCTTTCCATTCAGCACTGCATAGCTATCTAGTCTAGTCTCTATCCTTCGTAAAATTTTTTCCTTTTCTGCATACCCGAAAACATTCTGCCTAAAAGAACTATTCACAACATGATCCGCAACTAGACCGCCACTCAACTTTTTGCTAATTTCGGACAGCTCAGCAATATGTTGCAGGGTGAGTGCCTGTTTAACCTCCAGGGCATTGGGTGCTTCTGTCAGTCTGTTAATATTTTTAGGATAGGGCTTTATTTTCCCATCGGCCATGTCTCTGACTATGGAGGGATTTTGCGCCGCTGCCAGAGCCGAGGCAGCCGCATTAAACCAGCAGGAGCCACCCGCCTGTTGATTTTGACTAAACATTTCGCTGTTCTTCATAAGACCATCGAGATCGTTTCCCCTATGTTCTGAAGATGTATCATCTACAATCCTGCTGGTATCATAGATATAGATGAATTTTTCCTTAGTTTTATTTAGGTTTACTCCCCGGGACCTGAGAGACTTCAGCTTTTTTATGTCTATGATGGCAGTGACAGCGTGATTCCCCTGGAGGGTGTCCAATTGAACTGAAATGTAGTCCTCCCCAGTAGAGTCCAGATCGATGGACAGGGAGTTGAGGAGTGAGGTAATATTTTTATAGCAGTCGCTGTAGCTATTGAATTCTTTTTTACCACTAAATAGACTCCCAAATGACAGACTCGGGCCACCCTTTTTACTGGAAAGTCCAATCTTTTGGAATCTCATTCTCCGCAGCTCCTCAACATTCTCCGTGGCAACTAGCTGTATAAGGTACTGCTCATCCACGGTGCCACTATCGAATAGGTCGGCGTCTTTTTTTATAATTTTCCTCTCGGAAAAATTTAAACTGTTACTCAGCGCCAGATATTTTCTCAGATCGGCAAAGCTCGTCAGCCTGGCTACCCCCTCGCTAACATCCACCACGGCCCCTAGCTTCACTAGATCATCAAAGTCATTTATTTTGTTCTCACCTAGCAGTCTATTGATTAGCTCATAGTCAATCCTTATGGATCTCTCTGGGACCAATGAGTTTTTTGACATACTCCCGTAGCTGTGGTAGATCACCGCCGACGTCTTCTTCTCCTCCGAGGACTCTGTCCCATCTACTATTTTTTTCCCGGTGGCGGCGAATTCATTGCTGTAGAGGGGTATTTTTTGCCCTCCCGGACCATGGAGTCCCTCTGATAGGTGATGCTTCCATTGCATCTTAATTTTATCATCATAGTATTCTCGTCTCACCAGGAGAAAGATGTCCCCTGCCTTCTCTCTGCATAGAAATTCTCCATGCTTCTTGCTATTTTTCCAGCTGCCTCTGAGTTCGATGCCATTTGTGTCTCTATATACTCCATAGCCGTCACGTACATTATTCTTCCATCCTCCCTCGTAGCTCCACCCCTCCTCACCTATGTACCTTCCAATACCCTGTCTTTTATCACCATTCCATTCCCCTCCGTAGCTCCACCCCTCCTTGCCCCTAGATATTCCAATGCCGTGTTTTTTATCACCATTCCATTCCCCTCCGTAGCTCCACCCCTTACTGCCTCTGAATCTTCCAATGCCGTGTTTTTCCCCGCTTTTCCACTCCCCCACATATTCATCACCATCATCGTAGCTCATAATCCCTAGACCATTCTCTTCTTTTCTACCATTCTGTTCACCCAGGTATTTCGCATTTGCGTATTCTTTTGTTTTCCAGCCATTTTTGGTGCCGGGACTAGATTGTCTGTTTAATGCTAGGGCGTACCCATCGATTTTGGTCGCTAATTTTAGAAGTTCTTCGTCGATTTTTTTTAGGCTAGCGGCGAGTGTTCTCTGGTCTTTGGCCAATAGCCTTAGCTGTGACTCCCCAGAGTCGCTCTTCTCGGTCAAATCTCTGGTTCCCCTCTCTATTTTTTTGGATTCCTCCTCCTTTCTTTTTCTTTCCTCCTCTCTCTTTCTCTTTTCCTCTTTTCTCCTTTCTTCCTCTTTCGCCCTTTTTTCATTTTCTACCCTTCTCCTTTCTTCCTCTTTTCTTCTATCATCTTTCTTCCTCTTCTCCTCTTCTCTTTTTCTCCTTTCTTCTTCTCTCTTCCTTCTTTCCTCATCCTTTTGCCGCTCAGCAATTTTTTTATCCTCTGTCCGTCTGCTGGTTACGGTGGGCCCAGCCACAGTCACCGGTTTTCCAGAGCTAGTCGCCGGAGATGGCTTCGGGCCATTCTCCGCTCTGGGTGGCGATTGGATGTACTTTTGCAACAATTTTGGATGATTTTTGTAGAATTTGCCGAGAAATTTAGCCAGCTCCGCATCGAGTTTTATTTTGTCGCCGCTTTCGCTGATGGCGAAAATTATGTTTCCACTGGCATCCATTTCCAATTTCCCTAGCCTAGTGGATTTTTTTTCCACTCCGCCGTCACCGTATTGGGCTAGTGCCAAATTCCCACCATTCAGACTAATGCCACTCTCGATCCTGGTGCCATTCTTCCAGGGACCAATAAATGTCCTACCATTGGCTCCGCTGTACGCCCCAATCCCGTCTATCTTGCCGTTTTTGAACTTTCCCTCGTAGGAGGCACCACTTCTGAAGGTGTATTTTCCTTCGCCGTGGATCTTGCCATTTTTGAACTCTCCAGTATAGTTGGATTCCTTGCTGAAGGTGTATTTTCCCTTGCCATGGATTTCACCATTCTCAAATTCCCCACTGTACTCGGAACCCCTTTGATAGCGGTAGGTTCCCTGGCCGCTAATTATGTTCTTGGCCAGATTCCCGCTGTAGGAACTTCCGTCGTCGAAAGCAATTGTGTATTTGCCACTGGCCTTTGCTGCTCTGCCGTCAGCTCTCTGGTCAGAACATTTAAGTTTTCCCCCTTTTTTACTTCCATCTTCGAAGGTGATCTGGATGCGGGTTTCATTATTTCCATGGACCAGCTCGGCGTTTCTTATTTTTTTCATTTTTTTTGTGATGTTACGATTAACCCAATTATACAGATAAATAGTAATTATGCAATAGCCTAGCAGTCCCCTGGAGAGTTACAGCCAAGCAGTGCCTTTCTCTAGCTCTGTAAAAATAATTACCCCCACTACATAGTAATAGCATAAAAAATAATTTTAAAAAAATTGGCCGGGGGTAAATTGTTAGAGCACCCCGGAGGGCAGCCCTGGCCTCCGGGTCCGGGGTAGATGGAGAAAGATCCAGGAGTATAGCACTGTGGCGGAATTTTGGACAAAATTTGGGGCTTGTTTTTATTTTGGAAATCATTTACAATGGCTCCGTCCGATTATCTCTTTTCGCGGAAGAACGGGCCGTTTTCCGCTGTAAAAAGAGTAGAGGTGACTGGCGGGGCACCCTGTGGTTGTCCGCCGTTGATGGTGTAATCAATGGAGAGTGGTTATGGATACGAAAAATTTAAATTTAGGAAAATATAGGGAAAACATATTGTTCATACCGATTGGGGGTTCCAATGAGGTGGGACTTAACTGCAACCTCTACCACTATGGTGGGAAGTGGCTGATGGTGGACTGTGGTGTAGGATTTACAAAGCTTGTGCCAGGGGTGGATCTTCTGGTGCCAGACATAGCGATGCTGAGAAAGCTAAGGGGCGACCTGCTGGCTCTCTTCATAACTCACATCCACGAGGACCATATCGGTGCTGTGGAGTATCTCTGGCCGGAGCTGGAGGTTCCTATATACACGTCGAGATTTGCGAAGTGCTTTCTGCGGGAGAAACTCAGGGAATGTAAGTATCGCAACAGGGTCGTCATAAATGAATTTAACAATGGTGATGTGATTAAACTGGCACCCTTTGAGATTGAGCCCATAGGTCTGATCCATTCGGCTCCGGAGATGAGTGCGCTGCTAATAAAAACTAGAGCCGGTAACGTGCACCACAGTGGAGACTGGAAATTCGATCCGAAGTGCCCCGCGGAGCAGAAGCTAGGGGTGAAGAGACTGAAAAGGCTGGGGGCGAATGGTGAGATTTTGGCGACAGTCTGCGAATCCACCAACATATTCAACGATCTATCTCCGAAGTCAGAGGTGGAGCTCTTTGACAGCTTCTACCAGATAGTGAAGAAGAAAACGGGTCTTGTGGTGTTTACCACATTTGCCTCTAATGTCAGCAGGCTGAAGACAATCCATGATGTGGCGAAGAAACTAGGGAGGAAGGTTGTGCTGGTGGGCACTTCGCTGACTAGGCTAGTCAAGGTTGCCAGAAGTGTTGACCATCTGGGCAGTGACTATGAATTTCTCAGAGAGGATGAGATAAAGAAGTACAAGAAGGAAAATCTCGCCGTCATAGCTACCGGCTGCCAGGGTAACGTCAATGCTGGCATAGATAAGCTGGCCAATGACAGCTACAGATATCTAAAGCTGGATGAGAGGGACTGTGTCATATTCTCCTCCAGAGTCATTCCCGGCAATGAAAAGGAATTGTCCATGCTCTACAACAGGTTTGCTGACCGGGATATTGAGGTCATTACCGAAAAAACGGATTTTGTGCATGTTTCTGGCCACTACTGTCTGGCCGATCTGAAGAAGTTCTACGAATACACAAAGCCAAAAATAGCAATCACCGTCCACGGGGAACATGTACAGCTGCTCGAACACCAGAGGGTGGCCAGACTCTGTGGCATCGCTGATGTTGCTAAGGTTAGGAATGGAGTGATTCTGAAAATCACTCCGGAGAGGGTTGAAAAAATTGGTCAGCTGGATCTACAGACCATGGTGGTGGATGGAAAAAGGCTTCTCTCCCTGAAGAGTGAGATTATCAAAACACGGGAGAAGATGAAGAGTGTTGGGGTGGTTTTCGTAAATCTACTGATAAGTCCCAAATATAGAATGCTCCAGAGTCCTGTACTCTCCGCTCCCGGTGGCTATGACTTTTTGGTCAGCGGTACTCTGAGGAAGATGTTTATGGAGAATATAGTTAGTTCCTATAATGAATCTATAATCCAGATAAACGAGAGCAGACAGATAAACAAAGGTAAGTTCTCTAGCGACGGAGAGAAGGAAAGCTTCATAGCCCAGAGGGTCCGGGCCACTATAAACAAGCTCTATGATAATGATTTGGGTAAGAAACCTGTGATAGAACTATTTTTCACAAAGATTGTACCCACCAGCTAGGACCCGCAGGTGACGTGCCATCCGGGTCCGGACACAGCTGGCCAGAGTGGCTCTGCTGCAAACTAGGTGCAGCGGATCCAGAATAAAACAGAGATAGACCGGTGGTAAACTGGTCGGAAAGGTGGAGAACTGGGCTAGGGGAATTCCCTGGCAAAGCGGGGCGAATTTAGCCCCTGGGTCCTGGACCATCGAAACAGAGGGATTTCTCTTTACATTAGAATTGCGTGTGCTATACTTCAAGGCAGCTATTAGAAAATAAATGAGGGAATGAATGGCAAAAAATGACTACTATGGCTTCCTCAGAAATGAAGGAGCCAAGGCTGTGATTAGTATCAGTGTGGAATTGCTGGGTACCCCGGACAGGCCTGGGTATGATGACTCATATGATGAGAAAGAGGGAGAGAAAGATGATTTACAACCAAAGATAGCCTGTGAGGTTGTAATCAGAAGAGTTGATGGCTTCACCACAAGGGAAGGGGGATGCTACATGGGCAAAATCGAGGTTGACGAGGAAACTGGGACATTTGTGGCCGACGATCCAGAGGGACATGTTATTATCGCTGCCTCTGGCATTGCCTGTCGAACTAACGGGCAAATGATAAACGGTGGCTACTCCTATACGGGTCCCATAGTGAGAGGCACTATGACGGGGTCGGAGGCATCGATAATCAGAGTGACACCTAAAGGCGAGGTTGACGATGACTGTTGTGCTGAACCCGTATATGAAGGAGAGGTGGAAAATGGACTTCCCCACGGCTATGGAAAACTTAACGATAAATATGAGGGATATTTTGAGAATGGCAATAGAATAAGACTGCTCCAGCAGCAAGACCAGGACGGAGAGGGTTTCCCATGCGTTTTGCTCTTCTTCCCAAGGAACCTTGTCGCCATGGTAACATTGTCAAAGGTGCCGGTCTGTGGCGAATATGAAAGGTTCCAGCTGGATGATGTAGACTTGAACAAGGCTAAACCCCTGTTCTCAGAGTTAAGAGCCAGAGGCTGTTCCAGCATTAGCCGTACTGGAGTACCATTCGTGGAAACAATCCCAGAGACCTCCTACTTCATCTATGGAAAAGATGGTGTAAATGTTGTTGGACGCTTAGCTGTGAACTATCACCTTCTCAACATGGTTCTTGCTGGAAACCTGGAGAACCTGGAGAACCTGGATAATTTTGTGGCAATTTGGAATAGAAATGATTATCTCCTCGGTGCGGCTTTCGGCAGAGACCCGAATAATCCGGACGGTTTCAAGATGCCGCCCTTCAGACTAATTTTCGATAGGCCAAATTCCTCGACGGATGTTCTAGATGCACAATTAGGACTCTTCGAACAGGTTAGACGTAAACTTCTAGAGACTATGAGACGAGATTTTGCCATTCGCTCCGGGAGAACGGAGGACAAACATTTTTCTGGAGGCTGTACCGAGGAATATGGAGCACTGGTGCTCACCCTGGCGGAAAATGTCAAGGAGCTGAAAAGAGTTAGATTTACCACTGGGCTGATAATTATTTCTCCCAGGAATGTGACATCCTTTCTGGAGTCTATGGCAATAGACCGGGACACGCTGTTGGTCATCGAGGAGGACTATGTTGCTACGGCTGCAAGTATAGGGAGCAATTTGTTCACAAGTGGTCATGCCATAGCCCTTATCCTGGACCTAAAGAAAATAAGAAAGATTATGACAGAACCATCGTCAGGGTGGGAAACACTAAACAGCACAGACGAGGTTCTTTTCTACATCTTCGACAGTAGTGCGATCATTGGCAATGGGACCTTTAGTAAAGAGTACGAGAATATCCTAGAGGGAATCAAGAGAAACAGTCGAAGAATAAATATTAACATTCAAAAAACAGGTTCCTGCTGGCTCTACGCAGTGGCTGCGGTGCTGACGGCGATAAAGAATCCCCAGCTGGTGGCTAGGCTAGTCTCAGGAGAGATTGAGCTCCAGAAGCTATCCCATGTTGCTAGGCCGAGTCTAACCGTGAATTTGCAATCGAGCAAGTTTCTAAATATCTTTGTGACGGAGACTCTGCTGACGCTCCAGAGGATTGGGAACACGTATGATGTGGGGCTAACCCAGGGTCGCCTTCTGCTGGGACGGGTGGTCGATGATAGTTTTGTAACGCTAGTGATAAACCATTTCAACGGTGGCAATCTGCTCAACCTGCTTGAAATGAGAAAAAATATGATGCTGTTTGCAGAAAACAAAAAATTTTCCAAGTCCCCCATAGGAGACGTCACTAATGAACACGGAAGGATACTCCAGAAAGATATGAGCTCTGCCACTAGTCTCGTTGACAAACTATTGGCCAAAGAACTCATTGACGAACCATTGGTTGACCCAAACAATGCTCTCAGGAGAGATGTAGAATTTGTAGATTCTCTTGAAAAGTTTAAAAGACTTGATGGTAGACTTGTGTCTATGGGGGGGGAGGTAAAAGTTTCACATCCCCGGGCCCGCAGAGTGTGTGGGAAACCATCAAGAAATACCAAATTGCTGGGGAACCAGAAATCCGGCCTGTCTCTTTCTTCTCCCTCTAGCTCTAGCAGTGGCTCTAGAATTCAAGATGGATTCGAACAGAATACGTCCAGAGGACAATTACCAGAGGAAAACCTGACCGACGAAGACTCGAACAAAGAAGACTACATCCCAACCGCCAGCAACAGGGACGAAGTTAGTGACAAAGAGGAAGAATTTAATCTGCTGGATAATATCAAGCGAAAACATCCAAGGTTGGCTAGTGGTACCGGCAGCAGCTTTTCCAGCATAGAAAAAAATAAGCGTCTGCGCTTAGATCAAGAGACAGTCGAAGAATACTTTTCTGTATAGGTCCAAACACATGTGGGAAAATAGGTCTTCCGGCGATTGTTTTTTATTTCAGCTGTTAGGTCATTTTTAGGATAATTAATGTTGTCCCAGGAATGACCGGACAGACCACTCCGGGGCACTCAAAATGCTCCGGGGGTGGTCGCGGTCTCGGAGGATTGAAAAAATAACCTCCTCTGCCGTTGTTTAATTAGACCTGTTTCCAAGAAATCCTCGGCCCACTAGGGTAGTGAACTCTAGTCTGGCCAGCCAGAGCAGACCCGACCATTGCATTCCCTCCAGCCAGAGCAGACCTAGCTATTGCAATTTAGACCCCCCCCCAGCACAGTTCAGCTAT
>JAITSP010000079.1 GCA_031287725.1 Rickettsiales bacterium | reverse complement strand
TAGAGATAGGGTCAGTATCTCTCGAGACTTAAAAATAGGTCTAGAGAAAATAAAAAGTCTGGCTGAGTTTCTAGGTTTTCTCTTCTTCTAAAACATACAAGATAAAAAACCTAGATCTTTTTCCAGAGGGTCTCCCAGGCTATGCGCCGAGATGTGGGCTGGAATATTTTCTAAGATATTCTCGGACTATTCCCAAGCTACTCCAGGCTACTCCCCCAAATATTTATTTTGGACCAAAATTAACCTCCAGGTTCTGGAATTTCTCGCCGGCCAGGAATTTCGGCCGAAACCGAAGGAAAGGTTCTAGGCCAGCGGGGAAATTGCTAGGACAGCGGAGAAACCTAGTGGCTCTAGGTGCCAGCTCCAGATCCAGGGTTGCTTTTTAAAAACCAGAGAGCATTGTTCCTAGCAAATTTGAGAGATTGGGAGACTGTGTCATGTCCCTAGTTCTAGGAGAAGGATTTTTATTCGGAGGAGGAATGGCCTGGCGAGATGGCTGCCAGGGGAGTGGAGGAGCTAGAGAGAGGTACCCCGATGTCTAGAGTCAAGACGCTAGCCATTGTTCTTCTGCTATCCGTTGCTGGACTAGGAACTCTGGGACTAGGGAGATTTTGGAGAGCACTACCCCCTCTAGAGCCGAGAGAATCCAGCGGAGAATCCCTTGAGGAGAGGGCAAAGTCTGTGGTGGCGAGGCTGGATAGGCTCAGGACCGCCAGAGGGAATGCCGATGCGCTCTACATGTTTGATTTTAACAACACCCTCTATATTCAAAAGGGTCTGAAAAAGCTCGGATCCGCCATAGCTACAGATGTGGTGATGAAATCACTCTTTGACCGGGCAGAGGGGGTCGAGGATGACTATTCCGAAAAAATAAGAGATTTTCTGGTGGCCCGAGCAGTGGAGCTAGGAAACTACAGCATAGAGAGTTTTACGAACATCAAGGAACTTTACAGGAGCAACGAAAATTTTAAAACAGATCTCACCGAGCTAGTCTACAGGCATTTTCGCAGAAAGATTGCACTGAACCACCGCATCAGCTATCTTCTCAGCTTTGGCTGTTCGGAGGAACAGATTGAGGCAAACTATAGCGCAATGACCAGGGACTACTGCAAAACCGTAGAGCAAAACCCTCTGGTGGTAGAGATAATCTGCCAGCTGCTGGCAGCCGGGAGAAAGGTTATCATATTTACGGACAGTGCAGAGGCGGATGTACTAACCTGTTCGCGCTCCATGGGGCTGGAGGAGACCATAGCTAGGCGCCTAGGGGAGCTAGGCTCTAGACTAGATCCGGAGACCCTGACCATTGCCGGAGAATCCAGAATGAGAGAGGCCAGAGGAGTGAAACCAGGTGCCGCCAGGCCACTGATCCCTATCGTTGGTCTCTTTAGGCGAAGGACCAGAATATCCGAATATTTCTTCAGCATAGTGGCAAAGGACTGCCAAGACTCCAGAGAATCACTGGAGACCGAACTCAGAGAGGTATATGGCCTAGACATCAGCAATAGTATGTTGGTGATGTTCGACGATAGCCACAGCATTCTAAAGAATCTTGAGAGGCAGGGCGTAGTCCCAGTCTACGTGGATGGACCCAGAGCGACACTTCTCCGGAGAGAGCACTAGCCCCATCCGCCAGTCCGTTTTTACATTCATTTTTATCACTTCAGGTTCTAATGGTTTTGTTTCCACCGTGTATCTCTTTGTAACCCATCGGTTTAACTGGGACGACACTGGGCTGTACCGCATTTTCGATGGTGGTAGGTTTATCGGTTTGTTGTTTACTGATTTTAATCTTACTCATCTGGTGGACGACAAAGGTTGGTCTATCTTTTTTCTCTGCATCTTTTTTCTCTGCATTTTCCGATTTTGACGCACTAGGTTCCGTCTTAGCGCCATCTTTCAGGACTTTCATCACTAGCCTAGTTGATTTTTCTCTAGCGCCGATGGCAGATTTGTTTCCATCAGGATTTTCGCTGGCCGTAATGTGGGCTGTCCCAATGAGAGAAGATAAAATGCCGGCCTCCCTGGCTATAGTATTCTCAGGTTCCATCTCCACGGTGCCGGCGTCCCTAGGAGGACTAGGGTTGATCGCTTTCAGCTTGTCCAGTGTTTGCCTATTTAACCTGAGCCTTTCTATGTTTTTAATCTTTTTAATCTTATCCTTTACATTTGTCTCTAGGTCAGCCAACTTCTCAGCGTGCTTTTTCAGAGATGGTTGTTCTGGAGTATTTTTGGCCGCCATAGCATTAAAAATTCTCCTAGTTTCTTCGACTGAAGACAATTTACTATTCTGGCGCCCGATATCCCCCTGGAAAATGACTAAATTTTTGTTTTCTCCTAGTTCATTGACAAAACTTTTATAGTCTTCCAGGTATTTTTTGAGCTTTAGAACTTTGTATTTATTTGGGTTCTCTATGGTCTTGAGAATGGTTGTTGCGGCCTCCACATCTCCCCGCTCCACATGTCCTTCGAATTGTTTTCTGGCTTTATCCTCCATCCCTAGCCCGCCAGCGAATATTTTAAACTCCTGGAGTATTCTATCTCTGTGGTAATTCAGAGTGGTTGCATTCCCAGCTTTCTTTTCCTTCACCTGTCCCAGGAATTTTTGCTTCAGGTCGCTAGCATCACCATCCTCTAGGTCAGCAGCATTGCCGCCAAATCTAAGCAGGGTAGTTCCGTCGGGTTCTTTGGCAGTCCTCCTATTTCTAGTCTCCAGGGCTTCCAGGAGAACGGCGTCTGGAACCTCTGGGCTATAGATTATTTGCCTGCTAACATTCTCACTAAAGCCTTTGAAATCACCATCCCTGCAGTTTTCCTGGCTGTAGATGGTGATGGAATTTGACCCTGCTAGTAGCTCTCTTCCCTTCTCCTCCAGCTCTCCGGGATCCACTATAGATATTCCGTAGGCTTTGGTTTTTGGGTCCAGTCTAAGGAGCACCACGTTTTTGCCATATCTGTAGAGCAGATTGTCTATGTTCTTGGATCTCAGAGTATTCTGAAATTCTCTGGAGGAAACCAGCTTCTGGAGCGATTCCGAATCCATGAAGGGCAGTAGCATCTGGATTTTGTTGCTCTTTCCCTCCAGCACTCCCACATCATCCAGCGCCAAAAGGTGTTTTGCATATCCACCAAGGCTCTCGACCATGAAATTGTCGTTTTTCTTAATATTTTCCAGAAAATCAGTTGACTCATAGATAGGCCTGTCAAAACTAATCGACTCGATGAAATCTTTTATATTACCGTCAATGGTTGGCTCACCCCCTCCCAGGTAGGCATTTTTGATATTTTCTAGAACAAATTTACTTCCGTCTCCATGGGGTAGGGGTGTAAAAATTGGGTTCGCAACCTCTTTTTTCGCACTTTTAGCAGACAACTTTCCTATACGGTTGTCTATCTCACTGGCAAGTTTTCTCTCCTCTTCGCTCAGGCCACCGAGTATTTTGCCATTGGCCAGCAGCAGTGGCTCACATTTTTTACACTTCTCTCTGAGATCTTCGCTGGCGATGGAGTCTATTTTTCTGTTGTGCTCTAGCCGATTTTTGATCAGACCTCTAAGAGTCATTTTATCAGCCAGCTTTTCAAGTTCTGCAGATTTTTCAGGGTCTTTCTGTCCCTCTTTTCCGCCAGGCAGAGCCATCATATTTTCTAGAATGGCTATTTTTCCATTTTTGTCTACCTTCTCTACCTCTGATCTAATTAAACTTTTGATTTCCTCGGGCTTAGCCTTCCCGGCTCCCAATTTGCCTAGCGTTGGAACGCTGTAGAGATTCTGTTCGAAGACGCTCCCCATAAGCAGAGCTTTAGCTTCCACAGGGGATATACGGTGTGTTTTGGCAATGTTAACCACAAGCTTGCAAAACTCTGCCACATCAGTTACAAATCTTTTAGCTGTGTTCCCCTCGCCTATTTCTACTGGCCTATTTTTACCACCGACACTGGATACTAGCTTTAGGGACCTAAACTTTTCTTTGATGTAATTATTATCAATAGCCTGGGAAGAATCTCTAGCGATGTCAGAGACTAGGGCGCTAGCCAGACGGTCCATTATATCTATGGTGCTATACTCCACCGCCTGTGGATTCATCACCCCGGTGATCGGCTCTCTGAACATTACCCTGAACTTCGATACCTCAGTCTGTGCTATTTTTTCGACGTCTGTCACTATTCTATCGATGTCTCCTGCGACAGCATTTTTCTCTTTTCCATTCCCAGGGCTCCCAGGTTCGCTAGCTTCCGATTTAACGTTGTCTCTCTTCTCCTTCAGCCAACTATTAATGGTATCGCGGCTCTCTGCAGTCCCCGCTAGTTCTCTATTCTTCCCTGCGATCCTGACTATATCATTCTCCACTGTTGCTATATTCTTCATACTGTTTTTCCTAGTCGGATCAAGTATACTTAAAATTTTATTTCTAAACTTTTGGCTCTCTAGTTCGATATTTTTATAACTAATCTTAAGGTCCCTATGAAACATCGGCCTTGGATTACTGATACTCATCCTCATGGAGTTTTCCGCTAGATCTCCTCCCCAAATCATCGACGGCTCATCCCTCTTCTCCCTAAGTTTACCGTCCTGGGCAATCTCCTCCCTCAGATTCGCCAGCTCGATCCTTCTTTTATCAATGTTTTCGTCGTAGTCTTCAATCATATTAGCTTTAAGGGCCTTCCATCTTATTTTGTCTAGTGCCTCTCCATGGGATTTGACCCTCTCTAAATCCTTTCGGATTCTCTCGACAACTTCTCTAGCAGCATCCGGTACCTTTGGTTTTTCAGCACTGCCAGTGGGCGCCGCTGCACTCGGTTTTTTGAATCTGTCGGTGCCACTGCTAATTTTTACCCCTGAGCCCATTTGTTTTTCGATAGATGTAAGAGATCCCTCAAGATCTTCCACAGTTCTTGCTTTTTGAGGTTTTTTACCTAGTAGCATACCGATTTTCTTCTCTCCAACTTTTTCCCGCAGGCCGTCGACTAGGGCCAGCAGATTTTTCAGAGGCTTGAAATGATTACATCTATTCATAGTACCCCACTGATCAAGAGCACTCATCCTCTGCCATTCCTTTAATTCATCGGGGTTTCCATTGCTAGAGATCCCTCCGTGTGCTATAGTGTACGTCAGCTCCTGCTTAGTTATTCCAGCCACCCGCTCGATGCAGCTAGGAATATTTACTATTCTGAACTTATTGTTGATTATTAGCTTGCCACCCGCATCGTACTGTCCAGCCAAAAGGCTATAAAAATTTTTATAGAGTGCTTTGAGCTGTTTATTGCTTCCACTATTGGGGTGACTGGCCATGATATGGTTAATTCTATCTCTAAGGTTATCCAGAGCTCCTAGCACGGCCTCCACCTCGGACCCCTTTAGTTTTTGTGTGGATTCAAGCATTTTCCTTTCTTTCTCTAGGATTTCCTCTTCAATTTTCTTTTTTTCCTCACTAATTAGCCCATACTCTTTCTCGGTGGTCAAAATATCTTTGTAGACCTTATTCTCGATTGCTTTAGCTTTTCTTACTAATTCGGGCTCTCTATATATATCAAACCTCCAGAGCTTACGATCACCTATCTCTTCGAGGATTAGTGCTCTGCGTTCCGCCTTCAGCCCTCTAATGTTTTCGACTAATGAATTTTTGATGGCTATTTTTTCTTTCTTTTTCTCGTCAGATTCTTCCACTGGCTCCGCATCTCTTTCAGCCTTCGCCAATTTAGGATTATTTCTTCCTAACCCCAGCGCCTCTTCATTTTTCAGAGAGGTTTCATAGGCCCCCAGAAGTTTTACTATTTCTCCATTTTCTAGCATATTCAGCTCCGCTACAGAGCCACCCAGTTTTATGAATTCAAAAATTTTTTTAATGCTATCCTCTTTGAATCCCCTTTCCATCATCCGGAGAGCCACCCTATTTTTGAAGTAATTGGTACCTTTCCTGATTTCATCCTCCAGCCCACAGCTTTCGGCATCCTTCATGAATTCTTCCACGTCTAAGAAGAGCTTGCCGGTCCTGATGACCATGTCCATATTGGCGTCCAGCTCTGTCATGTTATCATGCCTAAACCTGGACGCTATCTGGTTGATAGCGGCAAGGCTAAGACTCTTTTTACTGTAGACTAGCTGCTGAAACTTACGACCAATGGCGCTGGCACTGTGTGCCCCAAAATCCCCACCCACGTAGTTACCTTTGCTGTAGAGCGTTAGAACTTTTCCATCCTCCAGCGGGTTACAGGTACTGAGGTCTGGCGCTCCACTGGTCCTTAGAATACCCTCCTGGTCTCTTCTATAGCAAACCACATTATTTTTGGCATCTCTAAAGAGTACGGTTTGGATGCTATCAATTATTCCGTCGCCGTCAAGTTTCTTCACGATAGCTTCCAGATCTTCGGGATAGACATCGGGCAATATCAGCTGAACATTAGTGGCTTCCCCACTCAGGTCACCTTTGATATCTTTGAAGATATTTTCTTCATTTATTAGACCCACTCGATGTTTGAGACATTCGCCATCCTCCAGCCTGCTACCCAGAATATGAAGATCCTTTTTTAGACTCTTACTAAACTGTTTTTCGCATTCCCTGTGTTTAGCTAGGGCTTTTTTGCCGTTCTCCCCGTTGATGCCATATTCTGCCTCCTTCTCTAGCACATAGCCATTAGGTGTGGCGCCAACTGTGACCATCTGAACTCCAGTCCCCCCAGCCTTCAGACCCCGGGAAAGTTTATTGACAATGCCAAATACCGGGTCTGGCATTTGATAGTACTCATCCACAACCAGCACAATGTTTTTGATGAGCTTGCCGCCGGATATCTTTGGGTTACCGCTCTCGTCAAAGGATAGGATTGGTGGAGGTATTTTGCTCTGGCTAGCCAGTTTCCTGTTGAATTCAGCTGCAATGGCTTTCTCGGCCCCCTTCCTATCTATTCCGCCGTAGAGATTTGCGAAGGTGAGGTTGATGTACTTTGTCTCTCTAAGCATTTCTCCACTCCGGTCAAAACTCGACATTTCACTTTTACTTCCGTTGGAAAGGGTTAGCGGTTCTCCGATGGTTCCTTTCAGATACCTTGGAAAGAGTGTGTCGGTTAAGTAGCTCTTACCCTCCCCGGGGAGCATGTTGATGGCTAGAGGTTCAGCCAGGGGTCTATCCTTTTTGCCGCTGTCTCTAAGGCTCCTGCCCAACTCCGCGAACGCGGTCGCCTGGTCTCTGGTCAGACCAGTGATAATGCGTCCGTCGGTTGTGAGAGTGGGTGGGACAAATTTAGGTTTTACGTCAGATTTCTCGCTAGCCTCGTCTCCAGGCATAACATCAAAGCTATGACCTATCGCCGGACAGCTAGCCTTGATATGTCTAATTGTTTCGCTTTGTTTTAACATAATCCTTGCAAGGTTCATGCAATCTATATGTTTAGATAGTTCATTAAGCTCACCGGCATTATTACTGTTTGTGGTATTTTCTAGCATGTTCCTAGTGGCTTTCCTGAGTATGCGATCTTTAATTTTCCCGGGCGCCGTGCCAGAGCCAACCCTGTAGAGAAGGAGTTTTTCCTCTTCGGAGCTTTTGCCTTTCCCCGTGGCCGGAGGTTCCTTTTTAGTCAGGATAGTATGAAACACAAAGGCTTTGGCTACATCGGGGGTTAGGTTGTACTCTATTTCTATGCTCCTAAGAAGTTTTAGAAAACTCACCACCTCTGCCTTGGCGGCCTCGCTATAGTTACCCGAAAACTCTTTGCCAGTGCTAGCAAAGGACTTTTTGAAAGCTCTGTCTACCATTAGAGTATCTATGTTCTTCGGGTCAGTGTTCCTGAATTCGTTGGATTCTGTAAAAAAATCTACCATCTGGGATATTGTGTCCAGAGTAGAAACGGAACTCTTAGAATACTGCTTTTCAAAATTTGTCCAATGCCAAACGGGCTTACAGAATAGGGTTCCATAGGTTCTAACTGTCTCTTCTACTAGTTTACTAATTTCCTCTTCCTTTTTTCGAACCTCGGCCTCTATTTCTTTTTCTGTAGAGTTATTAATCACCGGAGCGGTTTCAGCCTCGGCCTCTATTTCTGTTTCCACAGGATCATCCTCGTCGTCAAGACTATCCTCTTCTACAGAAGTACTAAGCTTGTCGATCACCGGAGCAGCTCCAGCCTCGGCCTCTATTTCTGTTTCCGCAGAATCATCCTCGCTAATATTATATTCTTCGAAATCCTCACCTACAGCATTACCAAGCACGTTGATCGCTAGAGCGGCTTCAGCCTCCGTCTCCATCCCTGTTTCTACAGAATCATCGGCCACCAGAGTTGCTTCGGTTTTGGCCTCTATTTTTTCTACCACAGCACCGGGAATCACTATATCAGTTTTGGTTTCGGTCCTGGTCTCTATTTCTTCTCCCGCAAGATCATCCCCGCTAAGATTATATTCTTCGAAACCCCCTTCTACAGCCTCACTAGGCTGGTTGATCGCTGGAGCGGGTCTGTTCCTGGCCCCTATTTCTTCTCCCGCAAGATCATTCTCGCCAAGACTAGATTCTTTGACGTTGTTATCTTCATTTTCACCGTCTCCTGCCATACAATCTCCTCTGTAATTTTTTATTTATTCTGAACTCTACTGGATTAACTATAAAAAGCAACATATTTTTTAATATACACTATTTTTATCAAATACCCTCTTCCGGGGGCCAGGGACAAACTCTGCAGTCCGCTGCAAACTGAGTCAAACTTAGTTTATTTTGGCGTTCTCTGCACTTTTTTGTCTGGTGTTTTGACGGATGTGTTATTTTGGGAGAATGAGATATTGTTAATACCTACATTCCTGTTAACTGTGTGGCACGATGACCCCAGAGCGCTAACAGCGGCTATTTTAGTCACATCTTCCACGCCAGATTTCTTTTTCCCTTTCTTTGCCTTCTCTTTCTTTACCTTCGCTTTCTTCTTCTCCTCCACAAAGACAGCAGAAGCACTTGCTCCAGAAAAAGGGCCGAATTCAATTTTTGTCATTTCTTCCTTCTTCTTTCCTCCCTCTTTCCTCTCTTTCTCTCCTGTTCTCTTCACCTCCCCTTCTTTTATTTTTTTCTCTTCCTCCTTTTTTCTCTTCGCCTCCCCTTCTTTTATTTTTTTCTCTTCCTCATTTTTTTTCTTTATTTCTTCATCTTTTATCTTTTTCTCCTCCTCTTCTTTTCTCTTTCTTTCCTCTTCTTCTTTTCTCTTTCTTTCCTCCTCTTCTTTTCTCTTTCTTTCCTCCTCTTCTTTTCTCTTTCTTTCCTCCTCTTCTTTTCTCTTTCTTTCCTCTTCTTCTTTTCTCTTTCTTTCCTCTTCTTCTTTTCTCTTTCTTTCCTCTTCTTCTTTTCTCTTTTTTGTTTCCTCCCTTCTTCTCTTTTTTTCCTCTTCCTTTCTCCTTCTCTCAGTTCCCTGCATAGTTTCGTACTCCGCTCTGTGCTCTTCATTCTTTCCCTCTTCCTCGACCATTTCCAAAATCTCACCCACTCCCCGGGCCGCATGACGATCTGGATTAAGAAGTTCTCTCACTGCCATCTGCATCAGCGGTCCGACTTTTGCATTGTTGAGGTCATTCGACATAATTCGTCTGAAATTTGACTGGGCTTCTTGGTCATATAAAAACTTGTCCATTACTAGATAAAAATCATTCCCTCCAGGTTTCTGGCCACAGGCCTCATAGATAATATTTTTAATACTCTTTTTGCATAAAAGCTTATAGAATACACATCCTGCAGCCCAACAGTCAGCCTTCCCGTCATCGAATGAACTTTTCATAAACTTTTCGGGTGAAAAGTACTCTTCTGTTCCAACTCTTTCAGTGCTTGAGTCGCTACCGACACTCACAAGCCCAAAGTCACTGATCTTAAGTTCTCCTTCGGCTGTGCAGAGGATATTGGCAAGTTTTATGTCTCTATGGACATAGCCAAGCTTGTGAAGCTCATTCAGGCCACTCATAATATTCAGAACACCCCCCTCCTCAAGAAGTCCGGCAGCTCTCGATCCATTCCTTTTCCTGAGCTGCTCCAGGTCTCCATCACTACAGCGCTCCATAACCACATAGTTTTTCCTAGTGGTGTAAATCTTCACGATCCCCTGTGTTGGGAGCCCTTCATTCTTCTGCAAGTTGTAACATATGGTGTCACCATCCTCCACAAGACCATTTGGATTAGTAGACCAATCTATCTTTGGTATTTTTGCGACGTACCTACTGCCAATTCCATAGACTCTATTGTAGGCGCCCTCACCAAGTTTGTTGATAGGTATAGCGTTTTTCCTCCCGTTGGAGGATAGGCCAGGTATTGAGGCTATGATAGCCTCGTCACGTTTTTCTTCATTAGGATTGTAATACATATCAAACTATTTCGCGGTAGCCACCCCAGTGCTGGCTGCTCCCCTATTTATTCTAAACTCTACTGGATTAACTATAAAAAGCAACATATATTTTAATATATACTATTTTTATCAAATACCCATATTCTAGAGGCTGGGAGCGAACTCTGCAGATAAAACTCTGCGGTCCCCTGCAAACTGAGCCGAATCTAGTTTATTCTAGCATTTACAGCGCTTTGGTGCCCGGTGTTTTAGTAGATGGGCTACTTTGGGAGGATGAGATATTGGTAATATTTACATTCCTGTTAACTGCCTGGCACGACAACTTCAGAGCGCTAACGGTGGCCGTTTCTACCACACTTCCCACGTCAGATTTCTTTTTCTCTTCCTTTGCCTTCTCTTTCTTTTCCTTCTCTTCCTTTGCCTTCTCTTTCTTTGCCTTCTCTTCCCTTTCCTTCTCTTTCTTTGCCCTCTCTTCCCTTTCCTTCTTTTCCTTCTTATTTTCCTTCCTAGGGACAGCATCAGCAATTACTCCATCAAAAGGGCCGGATTCAATTTTTGTCTCTTTCTTCTCCTCTTCCTTCTTCTCAGTTCCCTGCATAGCCTCATACTCTACCTGATACTTTTCCTCTTTTCCCATTTCCTCGACCATTTCCAGAATCTTACCCATTCCCCGGGCCGTACTCTGATCCGGATTAAGAAGTTCTCCCACTATGGACTGCATCAGTGGTCCGACTCCTGCTCCATCGAGGTCTTTCAACATAATTTCTTTGAACTTGAATTGGACTTCTTTGTCAAACCCAAGAATACTTATTGAGGACATAAATAGATCTTCATTATAGCTAAAGCCAGTGGCCTCGCAGGCAAGACAACAAATATCCTTTCCGCATAAAATTTTATAGAGTACACACCCTACAGCCCAGCAGTCAGCTCTCTTCTCATCAAACGCTCCATCCCCCTCAGGGCAGGAGTTAGAGGAGGCACACTTTTCGGGTGAATAGTAAATCGGCGTTCCGATGGCTTCATCTCTGGAATTTTGGCTACCATCGGGACCCAAAAACCCAAAGTCACCGATCTTGAATTTTCCTTCGGCTGTAACGAGGATATTGGCAGGTTTTATGTCTCTATGGACAAAGTTATGGCCGTGAATATTTTTTACACCATTCATAATATTTAGAGCACCCCCTCCTCTGAGAAGTTCGGCAGCTCTTAGCCTATCATTTTTCCCGAACTGCTCCAGGTCTCCTTTATCACAGTACTCCATAATCACGTAGTTTTCACCGATGTCGTCAATCCTCACGAGCCCCTCTGTTGAAAGCCCTCCGGTCTTCTGCAAGTCGTAACATATGGTGTCACCATATTCCACAAAACCAAGTGGATTAGTAGACCAAACTACCTTTGGGACTTTTAGAATGTGTTTGGGGTGCTCCTTAAACCTATAGACCTCACCAAATGCGCCCTCACCAAGTCTTTCGGTGGCTTCAACGTTCTCTTCATTCTCGTCGGAGGAGGAATCACGCAGCGCGGCTACAGTAGCCTCCATACGTTCTCTATTTAGATCACTCATACTCTAACTCCTGTCTGCTAGGTCTAGTAAATTTTCGGTAGCCACTCCAGTGCTAGCTGCCCCTCTATTTATTCTGAAATCTACTGGATTAACTATAAAAAGCAACATATATTTTAATATATACTATTTTTATCAAATACCCTCTTCTAGGGTCCAGGGACGAACTCTACAGATAAACTCTGCGGTCCCCTGCAAACTGAGCCGAATCTAGTTTATTCTGGCATTTACAGCGCTTTGTTGTTTGGTTTTTTGACGGATGGGTTACCTTGGGAGGATGAGATATTGTTAACATTTACATTCTCGTTAAC
>JAITSP010000053.1 GCA_031287725.1 Rickettsiales bacterium | reverse complement strand
GACAGGGAGAGCAATATCGTGGCCATGGAGTACTGTGAGGGGGGAAAACTAAAGAATATGCCGATCGGTGCCCGCAGGAACAGCATAGAGAAGAGTTTTAGCCATCTGCTGCTGGGACTGGGGAACATCAATGCTAGAGGCTACGCACTGAGAAGCGTGAATATTCTCGCGAGGAAAGACGGAAGCCTGGCCCTGAGGGAGTACGAACAGGGTACTCTAGCCGATGGCGAGAAATCCGTGGCTCATCCACCGAAAAATCTCTCCGGAGGACCAGTGGAGCGGGCGAGGGCTGGAATTCGGCTCCTGGGGAGGACGCTTCTTGGTGCATTCGCTGGCCAGGGTCCTGGCGGAGCTCCGGAGAACCGAGGGAACCAGAGAGATAGAATTTCGGAGGAACTGGAGGAAGTTAAAAAATATAATCCTCTGCTAGCCGATGCGCTAGGGTTGATGTGCAACTCCGACCTGTGTCGAGGACCGACGACCGATGATCTGCTGGAATATCTAGAGGTCAGAGGAAAAGAGCCCTCTCTGGGGAACCACTGGGAGAGGCTCCATGCCAGCGAAATTGGCCATAGAGAGCTGGAGGAGCGGAAAAGAGCGGAGAGGAAGGTGGAGGATAGTTCCATCCGGGAGAGAAGAGAGAGGGCGGCGGAAGAGCTTGTGGGACTGCTCCTTAGGATTAGCCAGGACTTTATCCGGGATGATGATGTGGCGGCTAGACTGAAGGGCTGAGACCCGGTCCCCCAGCCCCGCCTACCTCAGGCCGGGGTCCCTCTCCCCAGCGATCTTGACCAACTCCCTTATGTTCTGGGACTTACTTTTTTTCATGACCAGAATGACATCCTCCTCCTCTACAATGACCAGGTCCTCAACGTCAGAGCAGCAGATTGTCCTGCCAGCTGATCTTATGTAGCAATTCTCCGTACCGTTGGCTATCACATTTCCCTGGAGCACGTTATTTTCTACCCTTCCGTCGGTGTTCAGAGAGAAGAGGGAACTGTAGCTACCCACATCGCTCCAGAGGAGGTTCATGGACACCACGCTGAGCTGCCTTTCGCTGAGCTTTTCCATGACCGCATAGTCAAAGGATATGTTCGTGCACTCTGAGAAGTGCTCTCTATCCAGGTATAGCCTGTTCCCATCGCGCTTAGAGTGTTCCAGAGTTTTCCTCAGACTAAGCTGCAGCTCTCCGCAGAGGGTGTCAAAGAGTTTGGAGAGTACGGATAGCCTGCACATGAATATCCCCGAGTTCCACAGATACTTTCTGCTTCCCAGGAAATCTATGGCAGTTTTGAGATTCGGCTTTTCTACGAACCTATCCACCTCGTAGGTGTTTCCCTCCAGCTTTTTTTTTATTTTTATGTAGCCGTAGCCGGTTTCCGGACAGGTGGGCTTGATGCCAAAGCACACCACCATGTCTCTGCGGGCCCAGCGCTCGCCCTCTCGCATGTACTCCATATACTGTCTCGGGTCATCCACGTAGGCATCCGACGGGGCAAAGACCGCGATCTCATCACCCATCCCTTCGCCATTTAGCAGCTCCGTAACGCTGGCTATGGCTGCAGCCGTGTTACGGGATTCGGGCTCCAGCAGCACTAGCGAGTCTTCCAGACCATTTTTTCTGATTTCTCCCTCCAGCAGATGCCTGTGACCGGCGTTGGCCAGAATAATCGGCCTCTGGAACAGGCTGGGGTCCTCAAACCTTTTGACTGTCCCCGTGAACAGGGTGTCACTGCCCAGCAACTCCAGAAACTGCTTAGGCCTATCCTTCCGGGAGAGAGGCCATAGCCTCGTGCCGTTGCCCCCTGATAGTATTATTGGAATTATCATCCCAGCTTATCCTCCATCTATGTTGTTTTTGTAGAAGTTCTAGCTAGGATCTAGCCTAGATCCTATTTTTATTAAAACAATCGGCCATGGGTAACTCTAGCATAGGGCTTCTGATAGACATTGACAATGTCCTCGAGGGGGCGGTGGTCGGAGGTGGAAAGAGCAGAACTGGTCTCTACTGGACCGCCTACAACATAATAACTAGACTCCTAGGGGAGAAAAATCTAGACGTCACGTTTATAACCAACAGGTACACAACGCTGATTTACAGGGATCTATGTGATGTCGAACCCCTCTTCAGAGGTTTCCACTGCATCAGCTCCCTAGACCTAGGCACCGGAGACTGGTGGTGTGCCGGACCACTGACCTGGCTAATCATGAAAAGAATGAGATTCAAGAGGCAGAAGAGGGCCAGCACCGGACTGAGAAGCTTGGCCAACTTCCTCCTCTATCTGGTTTTCACAGGGCTGGTGAAATTTATTCGGGGACTCAGCCTCTTTAGCAGAAAAAACCTAGATGTGCTGGCTAAATTCGACATCTACCAGTCCATGTTCTACCGGATACCGGATTTCATACTGAAAAATAGCGCTATGGGAAAGTACATCTTTGTCCACGATATTATCCCTCTGAGGAAAAATGCCAGCTTTAGAGACATCCCCAGAGGGACCAGGAGCAATTTTTCAAAGATTTTTGAGAATCTGGCTAGTGATGTCGGCTTCTTCTTCAATTCCCAGTACACAAAAGAGGATTTTCTGGACTACTTCCCCCAGTACAGAGCCAACAGAGGCCTAGTCGCCCCCCTGGCGGCCGACAGAAAACTGTTCTACCGGGACAGCGGGGCCAACAGGGCCGAGACGGACAGGATTCTGGCCAAATATGGGATTCCTCTAGAGGGGAAATACATCCTGAGCCTCGGGTCACTGAATCCGAGGAAAAATTTGTCGTTCCTGGTTGACTGTTTTAGCGAATTTCTGGACGCCCATCCTGAGCTGGATGATCTGTTCCTGGTGTTGTCTGGTCCCATCGGATGGCACACGAAGGGGATCTTCCACTCGCTGGAGAACAATAGAAGACATCAATCCAGGATTGTGCTCACCGGCTATCTAGAGGACAGCGATCTGAATACGGTCTACAGCAGGGCCCTCTGCTTCGTCTATCCGAGCCTCTACGAGGGATTCGGGCTGCCGCTAGTGGAGGCAATGCACTGTGGCCTGGCAATCATAGCCTCCAACAGCACCTCCCTCCCGGAGGTCTACGGCGATGCCGCCCTGGCCATAGATCCGACGGACAGGGCCAGTCTCCTGGAGGCCCTAGAAAAAATCTACTTTGACGAGAATCTGCGCCATCAGCTGGCGGACCGGGGACTCCGGCGGGCCGAGCTGTTCAGCTGGGACAGAACCCTGGAGGTACTTCTAGAGGAATACAGCGCTAGGTGAGTCCCGCTATCCGGCAACAGGCTTTCACAGGCAGCTTCTGACCAGTTCTCTGAAGAGAGGTCCCACGGAAAAGGGTCTTGAGGTCAGTTCCGGATGGAACTGGGTCCCAACGAAGAATTTGTGGCTAGGAATTTCAACACACTCCAGCAGTCCCCCCTCCTTCGAGACACCGGAGAAAATCAAACCATTCCTTTCAAATTGCTCAACATAGTTTGCATTTACCTCGTAGCGGTGTCGATGCCTCTCCCTTATGCTGGGTGATCCGTAGATCCTCCGCATCAGGCTACCTTCCCTCAGCAGAGCATCGTAGCTGCCCAGCCTCATGGTTCCACCTAGATCAGAGTTTTCGCTTCTCACCTCCCTTCTGCCATTCTTTTCCCACTCGGTTATGAGGGCTATGACAGGGTTGGCCGTATCCTTTGAAAATTCCGTGGAATCGGCATCCCTGATGTTCAGCACATTCCTTGCGAACTCTATGACGGCCAGCTGCATACCCAGACATATGCCCAGAAATGGAATGTTTTTCTTTCTGGCATACTCTATGGCGAGTATTTTACCATCTATGCCATCGGTACCAAATCCTCCAGGAACTATTATTCCGTCAACCTCTCTAAGACTTTTCTCCGTCTCCTCCCAGGAACCGGTGGCTCTAGAGTTCACCCAGACTATCTGGATGGCCACCCCGTTGGCGATACCCCCGTGGGCCAGGGCCTCAACCAGAGATTTGTAGGAATCCTTATGATTCGTGTACTTGCCAACGAGTGCTATCCTTAGAGTTCTCTTCGGATGGTCAATCCTATGAATTATGTCTAGCCACACGGACAGGTCCGCTTCACTCTCCTCCATGGCAAAACGTCTCATGATCTGTCGATCGAGGCCGTTTCTACTATAGACTATAGGTATTTTGTAGATGTTGTCGACATTTGGAGCGGAGATGACGTTCTCGGGCCGAACACTGCAGAATAGTGATAATTTTCTCAGCTGCTTCTCCGGTATCTCGACATCCGATCTGCACAGCAGTATGTCCGGCTGTATCCCCAGAGACTGGAGGTTTTTTACCGAATGCTGGGTCGGCTTAGTCTTCAGCTCCTCGGCTGCAATTATGAAGGGCAGGTAGGTCAGATGCACAAAGCAGGTGTCGTTCCTATCCAGTCCGAAGCCAAGCTGCCGTATGGCCTCAAAAAATGGTAGACCCTCTATGTCTCCGACAGTGCCTCCGATCTCCACTATCACCACATCGATCTTCTCATCGCCGCTATAGAGAATAAAATCCTTTATGGCGTTCGTCACATCCGGAACCACCTGAACATTTCTACCCAGAAACTCACCTCTCCGCTCCTTCCTCAGGATGCCATCATAGATCTTTCCCGTGGTGGTGGTATCATGTCTAGTGGTATTGACTCCAGTGAATCTCTCATAGTGGCCCAGGTCCAGATCACCCTCGGTGCCATCGTCAGTTACGAACACCTCTCCGTGCTCTATGGGACTCATGGTCCCGGGATCAACATTTAGGTAGGGATCAAGTTTGCGCAGCCTCACCCTGAAGCCTCTGGCCTGGAGAAGGGCTCCCATGGTGGCGGAGGCTATACCTTTTCCCAGAGAGGAGACAACACCCCCCGTTATGAATATATATTTGGTCATCGTCTAAGCGTTTTAGGGCATAATAGGAGCGGCAAATAATTTTACAACTCCAAAATAAATATTTTGGGACTGCCCAGCTGCTATTGTTTTCCTATTTTTCTCCTCTTTCTCCGGCACCTGTCTGGCTTCCTCGCTGAAAGGAAAACCTAATAGGGGCTTAATTTGCAACAGAGGCAAAATACAATGGCAGGTTGGAGAGAAGTAATAGAATGGCCGAAGAGGAGTTCTCTGGCAGAAAAGATCTTCTAGCAAATTCTCTAGAAGAATTTAGAGAAGAATTGGCCGGGCACACATGTGGGATTACACAGCCAGTCTGGTTTAGGTGAAACACCAGAAACACCAGAAAAAACAGGAAAACAGTGGAATAGCTGGGGAGGCCGCAGGAAAGCAATAATTATTGGGCAGTCCCAATATTTCTGATCAATTCTCTGCCCCTGGCCACATTCTCTGGCTAGCGGCTATGGCCCTAGCCCGGATCCTCCGGCGACACCGGATCCTAGGAGACTGCCCGATCCTGGCCAAAGGGGTAGCCGAGGGGTGTGCCGTCGGCGTGCTGGACTAGGTTGGATTGTACCTGAGAAAATATTGATCATTCTTATAGTAGAGATCCAGCTTCTTTTCCTTGAAAAATTGCGTCAGCTCATCCTCGTAGCAGCTGAACTGGATCCTAAGGAGAACCATCCGGGTAGTCACCTCGAGTGTTTCGACGCCGGTCACAAATTCAAAATTTTTCAGGAGATTTCTTATGAAGACAAACTCTCTGAGACTTGGAATGGGAATCAGCACATTTATATAGTTGCCCTGCTCCTTCCCAGTCCCCCCGCCATCGCTGGTGGTACCCCTGGCCAGAGCCTTCCTACTCCTATTCATTCTGTCGATGGACTCGAGCAGCTGTCCAGAGGCGTACTCTATCAGCCCCTCCCTCGAAAGACCACTCTTATTCACGTAGTTCAGGAATTTTTCCTCGCTACCCTCCGCAGTGATTTCTTTCAGAACCACATTGACCCTGTCGGTCTCCGTGCTGTAGTGGGCTATGGCTATGAGCACCACATTGGAGGCGTATTTTGAGAGTAGAGCCTCGAAGGACGTGTAGTTAGAGTTTTCTATGTGCTTTCGGGTGAGGAGTCCGGAATTTGCCAGAGAATAGTTGTCGATGAGAAATATGTCTTCAAATTTCCCTTCGAAAAACCTGTCGTAGGCAGCTCGGTACCAGGCATCGGAGGTATCTAGCAGGGTCGGCTCCTTTTCGCCCTCGCGGATGAAGAGGGGAATGTAGAGAAATACATCACTGGCTGTGCCATTGGCCCTGAGGCCCAGGTTTTCGAGATTGTATTTGACGAACTCTCTATCAAATATTACCGTCAGAACACCCGAGTAGGCATCCTTGGTCATGACCTCCTCCGAAATTCGGATGGTGGATATCATGTCCACCAGAGCATTGTCATTCACATACTTAGTATAGTCCGGATTTATGGCCATTTTGGCAAGTAACTCCTTCAGAGCCCTTCTTTCACCATCTCCTATGGCCAATTCCTTCGCCTCGGTGGCACTATTGGCCTTGGAATAGACCTTTATCCCGCTGACCACATACTTCCTGGTCTCCACCGCCTTAGCAGCCTCCGCTGCCTGGCCCGGCGAGGCTAGGCAGAGGAACAGAGTTGACGCCAGAAGGGCCATCTCTAGAATTTCTCCCATTCTCATCTAAAATAACAAAATCTTCCTGGATCCATGATTTGGACCACCAATGGACTATTAATAGGACCTAGAGCGCAGCTGTCAAGTGCTCTACTCCCCGCCGGGTTGCCCCTGGGGCCCATCGATCCCCCAGAGGAATAGGTTGTATTTTTCTGCCATCTCCAGAGTGGTCTCCCGGGAAATCACCAGACAGTTCTTAAAATCCAGAGCGGCACCGGCGAAGCCACTGGCATAGAGCTGTTCAATGGTATGGGGCCCGATGGAGGGTAAATCCGCCTTCCGGGTCTGGCCAATTTTTCCGGTCTTTACGAGTACCGGCCTGCTGCCCTGGGGAAGTCCTAGCTTGCCTGCCCTCTTGATCATAGCTGCTGTGCCTTCGAGGCACTCTAGGGCAACCACGACACCCTGCTGCACAGCCACCGCCTGCCCTAGATCGAATTCGCTGAGTTTTTCCAGGAGGCTACGACCAATCTCTATGTCCCTGAGATACTCCTGGCCACAGCCGACACTGTTGTTTGGACCTGCTCCGAGCTTAAGGTTTTCTAGCAGAGAGTCCGCCTCCAGCACCCGGAAGCCATGCTCCTCCAGGAACCTGACAACAACCTCGAGGACAGAATTATCCCCCAGCAGCCTGTTTTTCAGGATATCCTTCGCTAGAAGAGCTCCTTCCCTGTCCATGTTTAGGAATCCAAAGGAGGGTTTTCTAACTCCCCCCAGCAGGACCAGTCTGGTAACCCCCCTCTGTCTAAAAAAATCCATCATCCTACCCACCTGGCCAACTCCGAGCTCTATGAAATCCACTCCTCTGTAGTCATCCGCATCGGCGTAGGACTTCAGCAGAACACAGAATACTCCCGTCCCCGATCTCCTGCACTGGTCCACAGCCTCCAGGGGAAGCCTACCGGAGCCAGCCACTATTCCTAGTCTATCCATTCGTCCTAGATCTTGTAACGAAGTGTCTGTCGGATTTTCTTGACAGGAACTCTATCACCTCCAGAACAACCTTCGAATCCGTGTATTTTTCCTTAAAATGTTCCACCAGCTCGAATAGATTACCACTTTCCGAACAGAAGACGTCTCTGTAGAAATTTCTTAGACTGTCTATATCTCTCCTGGAAAAACCCCTTCTTCCAATGCCCAGAATGTTTATGCCCTCTAGGCTCACGTCCCGGGTCTCGACGGCAACTCCGTAGGGTATCACATCCTTGACTATGGCCGTCAGGCCACCGATCATCGCATGTTTTCCAATTTTAACCCTCTGGTGCACAGCCGACAGGCCACCGATGACCGTATAGTCACCTATCTCCACATGCCCTCCGAGAGTCACATTATTTGCCAGTATGCAGTTGTCTCCGACAGAGCAGTCATGGGCCACGTGGGTGTTCACCATGAGTAGGTTATTGTTTCCCAGGGTTGTAACCATTCCACCACCTCTGGTGCCAGGATGTATTGTGCAGTGTTCCCTGATCCTGTTGCCGTTGCCTATTCTAATCAGAGATTTCTCTCCCTCGTACTTAAGATCCTGTGGATCCTGTCCTATGACTGCAAAGGAAAAGATCCTGTTGTCGGATCCCATCTCGATGCAACCCTCTAGGATCACATGGGGCTTAAGTTCACAGCCATCACCCAGAGTTACGGCGGGCCCCACCAGGCAGTAGGGGCCTATTCTGACGTTCTCCCCTAGCTGGGCGGCGGGATCCACTATGGCCGTGGGATGTATGCTCGTCCCCCGCCTCCGATAGGAGTAGTCCCCCAGCATATCCACTCCTACCCCTATTCCTCTGCTATTCATTGCGCTTTGTCTATACATGACATTCGTTTCCTGAAATTTCCTCATTGGAGGCAGTGTAGAAACGACCACAGCTATAGTCAAATCATTTTTTATTACAAAATATTACATATAATGGCTCCATGGCCGGCTGAATGGGCTATGGTCCTGACTAAATGAGTTTAGAGCCGATGTCCGCAGCATCTGCCCTGCGGGAGAGAAACACATCCTCGGAACAGACAAGTCCCGCTGTAATTTGCGGCGAATCTCCGGTGAATTCTCTGGCAACAGGTTTTATATTACGTTGGTTTATATATTGTATAGGTCCAAACACATGTGAGACAAAATAGATCTTTTGGCTGAATGTTTTTTATTTCAGCTGTTGGGTCATTTTTAGGATAATTAATGTTGTTCTGGGAATGACTGGGGTAGACCA
>JAITSP010000051.1 GCA_031287725.1 Rickettsiales bacterium | reverse complement strand
GGGGACCTGGAAAGATAGTGGGTGAGAGGGCTAGAGGAAAAATTGGACTATGCCCAGGAAACTCTGGCGGCAGATGATCCACTACTCCTCTGGATGACCTTTCTGAAACATCCGGAAAGCCTAATTCACGGCTATGTGACCGCACACTGGACGAGTCTACCTAAAAATACGTCACTGTGCTGGCAGGTAGAAGATTGGCAGTCCTGATCCAAAAAATCGCCAGCGTCGGTGTTGCATATAAATAAATAGTCGCTAGAGTCCCTGGAAATTTTCAAAACCCCGGCCGGCCTAGCCGGCCGGGGTTTCGGCTAGCCCTGGGAGGATGGGGTAAGAATGGCAGAGTTTGAGATTATATCCTGGGAAAGACTACAGGAAGACTGTGGGCGATTGGCCCAGAAGCTAGAGAGGGAATCTCGCGGATTCCAGAAAATGCTCACCATAGCCAGAGGAGGGCTCATCCCGGCGGGAATAATTGCCTCCATACTTGACATAAGGGTGATAGATACGATTTGCATGCAGAGCTATGACGACAGTCGCAGCCGAAGGGATTTGGTTGTGAAAAAACTGAGTAGCTTTGGTGGCGATGGGTCGGACCTGCTGCTACTGGATGACATAGTGGACAGTGGAGCCACGGTGGCGAAGGTCAAAGAGTTTTACCCACGCTGCTCCGTAGCTGCACTCTACGTCAAGGCTCTGGGTAAACCCCTGGCTGACTTCTTTGTAGAGGAGATAAACAAATGGATTGTCCTCCCCTGGGAGCCAAGGCCAGAGGGCGTACTCTAGAGTCGGAGGGGCGAAGCCGGGTCAATAGACTGGATGGTCCGACAGCCGGGGATCCGACAGTCGGGGAGAATAGCCAAAATTCTCTGGCCAGCCGATACTATTCAAATATTCTGAATCCATAGTGTCTAAGGAAGGCCATGTTGCCGTCGTAGAGACTTCTCATGTCCCGAATACCGTATTTCAACATTCCCATTCTCTCGATGCCGAAGGCAAAGGCAAAACCCTGGTATTCCCCTGGATCTATGCCGGCGTTTCTCAGCACATTCGGATGGAGCATGCCAGCGCCAAGGATTTCCATCCAATCCTCACCCTCTCCAATCACCAGTTTCTTATCCGTTTTTTGGCACCTCAGATCGAATTCGATGCTCGGACTGGTGAACGGAAAGTAGCTGGGCCTAAGTCTCAGAGGTACTCTCTCTAGACCAAAAAATTTCTTACATACCGTCGTCAGGCAATTCTTCAGGTCCTGTATATTTTTGTCTCTGTCAATGTAGACAGCATCGAGCTGATGGAACATGGGCGCATGGGTAGAGTCCATCTCACTTCTAAAGGTCTTACCGATTGTAAAAAATTTAAGTGGGGGCCTATGTTTTGTCATCTCCCTCATAGAGACACTGGTGGTCTGAGTCCTCAGAAGAATTTTTTCCTGGCTGTCGTTTCTAAGGTAAAATGTATCCTGCATCTGCCTTGCCGGATGATGGGCCGGTATGTTCAGACCCTCAAAACAGTTCCAGTCATTTTCAATCTCAGAGCCGCTGGTTTCACAGAAACCCATAGAGAAAAATATATCTCTAATCTCCCTCTGGACCACAGAAACGGGGTTCAGTAGACCGTCCTGGCCACATCTCGCCGGGATTGTCACATCCACAGCCTCGGCCATCAGCTCCCTATCTATCTGTTCTCGCCTGAGACTATCCTCCAGCCTACCTATCTCCTGCACCAGAAGGTCTCTGAGTCCGATGACCTCGACTCCGAAACCCCTCTTCTGCTCCAGAGAGAGGCTACCCAATGCACCTAGCAGGGCACCCAGCCTGCTCTTCTTGCCCAGAAAGGCAGCTCTAAACTCCCTCACCTGTCCCAGTGCCTTTATATTTTTTATCTCTCTGAAAAAATCCACTCTGATAGTTTCGAGATCTCCACAGTCACATAGCATTATTTAACCTAAAAAGATTATTATTATATACACAAACTATATCCGAACTACTCCTAAGAGTAAACTGGCTGGCCAGCTGCTCAATAACTATGTAATTCTCTACAATGCGATAGTTAACCATAGACTCGTAGCCCTCAGAGTCAACTGAATAGATTGCAGGAAGTTCACGGCTATCCCTTTCGTTAAATTCCATATAGGTAAATTCTCCATCGTCAAAAACCTTCAGAGGGGCGATACTCTCACTTCCACTGAATTCGTAGTCGAAGTTGTAGGCCTCCAGGTTTCTGAGATCTGGCAGATCATTTCTCTTCTTGTCCGCGTCGAGTATGACTATGTTTTTATCTCCGGCAGTCTCGGGATACATGAATTTAATATAGAAGAGAACATCATCTTCCATAACGGAGGCTGACTCTAGGGCGTCCAATTCGAAATGGTAGGTCCGCCTATTGGTCATGATGGTCATATTCGTATTGGCAAAATTTAGCACAGGCTTGAGAAATAGCTTGTTATCCATAACGACCGTCTGCCATGAGGTTGTGTCACCCATCGATATGGTCTGTACCCTTTCACCCTCTTCGAATTCTATGTAGGACTGGGATAGATAGTGCCCTATGTACCTATAGACCTCATTGGGATTGTAGACATAGGCCCTAAACCTCTTCTCTGAACTTATTATCCTTGGCAACTGCACTGCCCTGGCATCGTTTGGCAACGGTGTCCCCAGAGCCAGTCCAACCGCTAGCCAGCCGGCCACCTTTGGTGAGCTGCTCATTTGCCAATGTCGGTTGTTGTATAGTTTGTGACGATCAGCACAGGTTTGCTGAATTTTCTGTTTATACTATTGTACTTTATTGCATCAAATTTAAAATCTAGAGATATTCTCTGTTTCTGCACAATTTTCTCCCGGGGCGTCAGAATATGTACCTCGTAGTCCAGTTCAGCCTCCGTAGGAATTTTCCTGGTGATGATGAGCTTCTTTAGAGAATTGAGACTAAACCTGCCTGAACTTCTGCTCTCTTTCTCCTTAAATTTAAAGGTCCTTATGTATACCGTCTGGGTGATATTTTTATTGAACAGCTGGGCTGTTATGCCGTTGAAATCGTTTCTAAACCTCTGGAGCACCTCCTCCGTAGAATAGTTCTTAACTCTGAGAAATTTGCCATTTATGTCCTCTATCTTACCCGTCCTGTAGTCATGGCTAAACATTTCCCTCACATACCTTATGAGCAGTAGTCTAAGTATGGCCTCGTTTGAGCTGTAGGCTAGTCCCTTTGGCTTCATGGATTTTATGGTGGTGTAGTAGCGGGCAGAGTCAGGCTGTGTGACTAGCACTGGAAAGCTTTCCTTCAGAGGTAATATGTTAGTTATTGTCAGACCAAGCATAGTCACCACTATTACGCTCATAATCGACATTATTATGAAAAACGTCCTCTCGGAAATGATACTCGTATATTTTAGATGGTACCAGCCTAGGGCGTCCCTGAAATAGAGCCCCTCCTCCACAACGCTCCCCACTAGCCGGGAGTATTTTATTTTCTCTACATTTTCCTTCTTGGCCATGGCATTTCCTAAACTCCTTGACTTTTATTTAATCATAGTAAAATGATTTTATCAAGTAGAAAGTGTCGGTGTGGGGAAATAGGCCGAGGATTCGGGCGCTGCTGGGCGCTGTGGTGAATTTCCTGGTGGTGGCGGTGTCCGCTCTGCTGATGCTGGCGGCTCTGTATCTGCTCCAGCGGAGTCGGCTGCCGACGGTGGATGAAATAATAGAGGGAAGTAGTGCCCGGAGCACAATCCTACTCTATTCCAATGGTCTAGAGACCATAGAATCCCGCAGCGAGTCGGCCATCAATAGACTTACCTTCGATGATATACCTAGAGACATGGTAAATGCTCTGGTGGCAACTGAGGATAGGAGGTTCTTTCGCCATAGAGGAGTGGATCTGCTGGGAATTGGCAGAGCAATATTTACTAATCTCAGGAGTGGACACCTGAGACAGGGGGGAAGCACCCTAACTCAGCAGCTGGCTAAGACTATCCTGGGGGATAGTCGTAGGACTCTGGGAAGGAAGGTCAGAGAACTTGTCCTAGCCATGGAGCTGGAGAAATATCTCACAAAAAAAGATATACTTACGCTCTATCTGGCTAGATCCTACTTTGGCGCTGGCCAGTGGGGAGTAAGGGAGGCCGCCAGATTCTATTTTGGAAAGGAGCTGGGCGAACTAGCTCTGCAGGAGTGCGCGATGCTGGTTGGCCTTCTCAGAGCTCCGACAAGATACAATCCTCTTGCCAGCGGAGATCTGGCTAGAGCACGGATGACCCAGGTTCTGGTCAATATGCGGAATGCTGGCTTTATGGATGAGAGTGGCTTTTTGGCTAGTCTCATGGCCGATATGCCTCCGGTCATTGCCGAAAAAGCTGATCTCATAGCGCAGAATCGCTATTTCATTGACTGGCTCGGAGGCCAGCTAGGGGATCTCCGCATTGACCGGAGAATAGATAAAATATCTGTCCTGACAACGCTGGATAGCTTTGTCCAGAGGGAGGTGGTCGGAGCTCTGGGCAGATTCCTGGAGAAATATGGCTCTAGAATGGGAAATACGGAAGTTGCCATTCTGGCTATGGGAAAAAATGGGGAAATTCTATCCATGGTTGGTGGAAAAAATTACCACCGAAGTCAATTCAATAGAGCTACCCAGGCCCGGCGACAGACTGGCTCGCTGTTTAAGCTGTTTGTCTACCTGGCGGGGTTCGAAAATGGACTGGAGATAAATGATAGTTTCATTGATGAACCCATAGGAATTGGAAAATGGCAGCCGGAGAACTATGGCAGAAGATATGTGGGGCGGATAACTGTCAGGGAGGCGTTCATGAACTCTTCAAATTCAGTGGCAGTGCAGATTGCCGACCGCTTTGGCCTAGAGAAGGTTCTGGCTATGGCTAGAAAGTCTGGTCTAAGGGGTAAACTTAGGCGTGACATGACTGTCTCTCTGGGTAGCCAGGAGAGTACACTGGTGGAGATGGTGGCAGCCTATGCTGTCCCACTGGGCGGTGGAGTTCCGGTAATTCCCCATGGCATAGGGAGTGTGGAGTCAGAGGGAGGCCAGATCTATCTCTGGACCCCGCCAGCGGGGATCGGGCCAATTTTTAGCAGTGAAACTGCTGAGAAAATACTCTATCTTCTCTATTCTACCGTTAGCGATGGCACCGGCCGGGGGGCGAGGGTGGCTAGTCTCATAGAGAAAACCGTGAAATACAATATGTTCAATGCGGATAACAGGTTTTTCATAGGGGGAAAAACTGGTAGCAGCCAGAATGGCAGAGATGCCTGGTTCATAGGATTTGCCAATGATCTGATCATAGGACTGTGGTTTGGTAACGATGACAATAGGCCAATGGAGGGAATAGTAGGTGGAAATCTGCCTGCCGAGCTCTGGAGGGACATCGTTGAAAACATCATTCGCTAGAGGAGTCTGTCGTAAATTAGGCTAAACCTGGAGTTTTTTAGTATTTTTCCACCAGCTGCCCGGTTCCTCCGGGAGGAGAAACCCAGAAGAAATCTAGAAGAAGTCTAATTTACCGTGGGGCCATGGTGACAAAATCTAACCGAACCCTGCAGTGCGCTGGACTTGACCTCTGGAGGGAGGTCTGGGGTGTGATGGTTGGCCCGTCTAGCGGGGCAACTCTAACCCCCTAGATCCACAACCACTGGATATAAAATCGCTGTCTACGATTTTTGCTAGTTTTTGTTTTCTTTCGAGTTCCCTTTCCAGAGAGGCAGACAGGTGCCGGAGAAACATTGGAGCAGTTATACATTTGACCTAATTTGCAGCAGTCCCTTGTCCTAAAAATGACCCAACAGCTGAAATAAAAAACAATCGTCAGAAGATCTATTTTGTCTCACATGTGTTTGGACCTATACATTCCTCCTACCGTCCTCCGGTCATCCTCGGCTAATACCCCCGGGAACCCGCTGCTAAACGTCCCCCCATGCTATGGGAAGTTCTCCTGATTTGCTTTGATCTAATTTAGGCTCCATATATTTTTTAACCGACTCTAGCGCCACCGACCATAGTCTCCAGAGGGAGAGGGCTGGGGGTTGGAACTGGTAGAAAAAACCCAGCGGGGGGGCTAGGGGGTAAAAAATTTTTGACTGGCTACCGCTCTTGACATTAAAAAATTATAGCCTCTAATCTCGGGCGTCAATTATTCCTATAAAAAATCCATAGAGGTTCTAGCGAGGTTGGTCGCCTAAGGTTGGAGAACGGTCTTGCTGAGCTGTGGAAAACAGCTGTTTATAGTAAATGCAAATAAAAACTAAGTAAGAGCTATGAGAAAGAAGTTAACCATAAGGAGAGACGAGCAGGCGGCTGCTAGTCCGGAGCAGATGGCCTCGGAAGGGGAAAACGACAGTCTGGCGGCGGGGTCCTCCTCCGAAGAGGGAGAAGATGAGGCCGCCCCAGTCCTATCCGAAGAGACTCTGGGGTCAAAACCGTCTCTGACAAAAATCGGTCTGGTGGAAATTGAGGATGCCATGGCACTAGACCATGTAGCCAATGGAAAGACCCCTCCGGAAACCCGGAATGGTCCCAGAGAGACTGGCAAAAAGGATCTGAACCAGATTCTTGAGGAGATAGTCAGGGAGGAGCAGCTGAGGCACACTGTGCCGAAGGACACCATAGAGCTAAGGGAACTCAAGGCAAAGTCTCCGGCCGAGCTGATAAGGTACACGGAGGAGAACCAGATAGAGGACATCAGTGATATGCACAGACAGGATATGATCTATGCCATACTGAAAAACTTTTCAGAGAAGAATCCAGAGAATGCCATCATAGGAGAGGGTGTTCTGGAGGTCCTGCAGGATGGCTTTGGGTTTCTGAGGTCCGCAGACTCTAATTATGTGGCTGGACCAGATGATGTTTATATTTCGCCAGTGCAGGTGAAGAGATTTGGCCTCAGGACAGGGGATACTCTGCGGGGACAGATACGAGCCCCTAAGAAGGGTGAGAAGTACTTTGCCCTCCTCAGACTCGATACAATCAATGGCATGGCGGTCGAGAACATGAAGCATAGGATCAGATTTGATGATCTCACCCCCCTCTATCCGAATGAAAAATTAAAGATAGAGAACACGGAGCTGTTCATTTCGAAAAAGGATGACAGCTGCAGAATACTGGATCTCATGACTCCTCTGGGGAAGGGCCAGAGGGCGCTGATTGTGGCTCCCCCTAAGACCGGCAAAACCACAATAATCCAGAACATAGCCTACTCCATAGCCTCTGCCCATCCGGAGGTAGCTCTGATAGTCCTTCTGATAGACGAAAGACCGGAGGAGGTGACAGACATGGCTCGCTCTGTGAAGGGCGAGGTGGTTAGCTCGACCTTCGACGAACCGGCCACCAGACACGTGCAGCTGGCCGAAATTGTGATAGAGAAGGCTAAGAGAATTGTGGAAACCGGAAAGGATGTTGTCATTCTGCTGGACTCCATTACCCGCCTGGCCCGGGCCTACAATAACGTTGTGCCATCCTCTGGAAAGGTGCTGACCGGCGGTGTCGACGCAAACGCACTGCAAAAGCCAAAGAGATTCTTTGGAGCAGCCAGAAACATAGAAAATGGTGGCTCTCTGACCATAATAGCTACAGCCCTCATAGAGACAGGCTCTAAGATGGATGACGTCATCTTTGAGGAATTCAAAGGCACCGGCAACAGCGAGATAGTCCTGGACCGTAAGATATCGGATCGAAGAATATTTCCAGCCATTGATATTGTTAGGTCTAGCACCCGAAAGGAGGAGCTCCTCATCGACAGAGCAGTTCTATCTAAGACTTGGATGCTAAGAAAAATCCTATCCTCCATGGACAGTGTGGGAGCCATAGAGTTCATGAAGGAAAAGGTAAATGCCACCAAGACCAATGCGGAATTCTTTGAATCCATGAACAGACAGTGATCCCCCGAGGGTTGGCGGCCGTTTTTCCAGGGCTCTAGAGAGACTATCCACCGGACGGACCCGGCAACCCTAGCTGGCACTCGAGCTCCAGCACAGCTGGAGTGAGTGAATGTTCCCCCTGTCTGAGAACCCTCCAGAGGAAATCGCCAGAACTCTGGAGCCGCGGCGGCAGTCCATTTTTTCCAAATGCCGATGGAGCCTGGGATGCCAGAGGAGCGCTCCCCTGGCGGAGCCGGGAGGGGATAAATATTTATAATATATTGCTTTTTATATTATTACATGTAGTATCTTTTTATCAAAAGATAACGGCAAAAAAATATGGAAAAAGAGATTAGTTGTATCCAAATCGAAACAACTGGATCCCAAGGAAAACCCCTCCAAGGAGAAAGGTATGATTGTACGGTGTACTTTAGCGACGAAATTTCCTCTGTCCAAGGAACCTATATCCTCCATAACGTCGATGAGAGCGGCGAGGGGCGTGGCACAGTGGAATACGAAGAGTCCCAGGATACCTATGGTGGGGACTACGAAGAGCTGAAACCACCGATATATGGACAATCACTTCAAAGACGTAGAGTGTCCGTGGAAGTTTGGGGAGAACTTGAAACAGACACAATTAGCGGGGTAAACTACTTCATTCCACCCACCAAAGTTGGACGCTCCACTAGCTCTAGTGTAAATATAACTCCCAGCCCAACCGGTGCCGTTAGTTCTGAAGGGGGTTCAAATGCTCCAACCTACACACCTCCTTTCATGCCCCCCTTCCCACCACCCCATTTCACACCTCCTTTCATGCCCTCATTCACACCACCCTATTTCACACCTCCTTTCATGCCCCCCTTCCCACCATCCTATTTCACACCTCTTTTCATGCCCTCATTCGCACCACCCTCATTCGCACCACCCTATTTCACATCTCCTTCCGTGCTTCCCCCCACTCCTAGTACATATTTACATCCAACTTCCAGCCAAAACAATACCGCTAGTCACCTCAGGCATGATACCTATCCAATCAGTGTCACCAGCTATGGTGGGCCTCCAGAGAGCATTCACCATGGTTATGACAGTGAATCAGTGGACAAAGAAATTACTAAACTAAAAGAGCAGGTAATTGAATGTCGTGTGAACATACTCAAAGGGCAATACAAAGATAGTGATAGTAGCGAAAACACTATTCTTAATGGTGCCATTAGGCTATTCGCTACACTGTACAAAAAATATGATCAGGACATAAATTTTACGGCGAAAGCACTGAATGCATCCACTCCCTGGACAATGAAACACTTGGCAGGCATTATGGGTTTGTGTAATATACTCAGGTTCAAAGTAGGTAACTTCCAATGCGACAGACAGCTATTTGTAACGATAATTATAAAATTAATGGCCGAAGCTCTTTTTGCTGCTAGTGAAAAAGCCTTCATTTCACTTGAAAATGATGAACTGTCTCTAAGATCCTGCATGAATTATCTAGCCTCGTTTGATGTTATTATCTGGGGCCCACGGGTATGGTCTTGTTGGTCCAATAATATCACGCCGGTGGCACAGGGTTTACTAGGTGCGATTGGTGCTTTTATGGGCATGAACAGTTTCAAATTTTACCCGGCAGAGGCTTCGCATATTATTAGTGGCCTGATGAAACTTGGTTTCGAAGTAGGCAATCCCATGTCCCAGTCTTTTTTAGACGTTGTTCTGAAAAAAATTATACCCTCCTGTACAGAAGGAATAGCGGGTGGCATATACAATCTTACAGATATTTTGAGTATTACCAGTAATTTTAGGGTTATGGGCCTCAACCTATTTGTCATTGAAAGGGCGGTTGGCGAAAAAGCTGCGTTGGAATTTCTAAAGGTGATCCTGAAGAAGGTTACAGAAAGTGCAAAAGGATCGGTGAGCCCTAAAAACTTGACATTCGCCAAGAATGGGAATCTACAACTAACACCACTAATGACTTCACTCGATATCCTGGGCAAGTTGGCTAAGATGGGTTGTGGAGGAGATATTTTGCTGAAGATGCTGGGAAAAGATGACCTGGAAGAGTTTCTAGAGGCCATTAACTCTATAGCTTTTAAAACCACCAGAGAGGGTGACCTATTCCTAGGGGATGAGAGCTTAGCACTTTTTGATACCTGCAAAAAAGTACTTCTGGCCAAAAGGAAAGGACAGGTTGAATCAGCTATTCTAGGAAGTGCCCTGTCGGGTCTCGTAGCAATGTTAGCTTTTGAAGATGAGGTCATGACTAGTCACTATCTACCTATGGTGGAAAGAACGCTTAGCACCATGATTACCTATTCCTACAACTTGCTACGAAAAGGTTGTAATGGCATCAAAAATGACCTTACCAGCAATTCGGTGGGCTTCAGTTTACTATTCCTGTCCAGTGTTTTTCCAAAAATTAACAAACTTCTAGAACTAAAAATACAGAGTGTGAAGCCCGGTATGTCTAAGGTCTCGGGAAACAACTATGGAAACCATTTTGGAACCGAGACAGAAAATATAACGGGACATCTCCTAGAGAAAATGCTAGTGGGCTCTGGGAACAGTATTATCCGGGAGTATGAGATATGCTGCGAAATCAGCTATATCCCCAAAGCCTGTAAAGACAAGGCTGCCAGCAACTGGGTCACTATAACCCTTGGGCACAGCTTTGATTTCAAATTTGAAATGTACGTTGATAGTAAAAAGTACGTAGTATTTTTAGAGATGGATGGCCCAATGCATTTTACCGATTCGCTCTACAGAAAGAAAACATCAAAGACTGTAAAAAGAGACGTCATATCTAGGAAGATTCTGGAGATCTATGCTGCCTCGGAGAAAAAGAGGGGAAATGAGTGCGAATATATTTATGCAGTTATTCCACAAAATGTGATAGAAAACCTATCCAATAGGCTGAACAAAAGTTGTATACAACATATATACACTAAACAGCCACTATCCCTTGGAGAACTACTGAAGAATGGGATTAGGCAGGAAATAGCGAAGTCCATGACTCTGATCGGTCCCTCTAGCTCCCTATCCCCGAATCCTTTCAGCCCATCATCTAGCCAATTCTCACCGAACTCCAGCAGCCCAGCTAGTCCAGATGATAGCCGTTTTTCTCCCAATCCAGATTTCATCACCAGAATCAATTCCAGCAGCTCTGGGGACAGGAGCCAAGAAATTTTCCCCAAGGAATTTTCTATTCGGGTGCAGCGCATTGCACCTGGGCAGCAACATGTGACTGAAGAGATGGTTGGAGGCTATGATCGAGATTCTTCTGATGGAATTATTTCTAACAATTCTTCCAGCCCCTATAGCTGGGACTACGGAGAGTTAGTAAGTCTATTTGAACCACTAGAGTCTACCTCTAGCCGTGACCATGGGAATTCCTATTCCACTAGGGGAAAAAATTTCTATGGGCCCTCTATGGGGGAGTTGCACGATCCTAGATATTCCCCAACCTCCCAGCCTGATTCTGATTATTCGTCTTCCGATGAGGATGATTTCCTAAACCCCCTAGAATACTGTAAGTTTCATCGGGGGACTAATAAATCTGCAGTAGGTTTCACTGCTGATGGTAACGACAATTCTTTGAATAAAAAGCAGAGGGAAAAGGAAGAGCAGACTAGAAAGAAAAAGAAGGAGAGAAAGAAAGAGAAGGAGAGAAAGAAAGAGAAGGAGAGAAAGAAAGAGAAAGAGAAAGAGAAAGAAAAAAAGAAAGAGAAAAAGAAAGAGAAAAAAAGAAAGGAGGAGGAAAAAAAGAGGAAGAAAAAAGAACAAAGGAGGGAGGCGGAGGAAGACAAAAGATTAAAAAAAGAAAAGAAAGAGAGAAAGAAAAAGCAGACTAGAGAGAAAGAGAAAGAGAAAGAGAAAAGGAAAAAGAAAAAGCAGAGTCTTGAGCTGATAGGTAGGGCCGGGAAAGATTTTGAGAGTATTTTTTCCAAACATAGTGGAGGCTTCAAAAAAAATAACCCCTAGCCCCCAGTGTTTAGTCCCCTCCGCCTATTCTCTATAGTACTACTTTGGCCACTGGCATTCCTGTTCCATTCCACAGGTCTATTTTCTCTGTTCTCTTCCCCGTCGTTTCCCTCTAGGTTTCCTTCCCTAGCTCCAGGACTGTCTTTTTTCTTTCTTTTCTCTGCAGTGTATTCCTCTAGCAATGTAGTTTAATCTGCATTAAGCAGCTCTTTTTTTACTAGGTCAATAATGGTATCTAGCCAAATGCTAGAACCACTAGAGTGGTAACCGAGAGAGACTAGACAGGCGGAGCCGGGAGGGGGGAATAAATATTTATAATGTATTGCTTTTTATATTATTATACGTAGTATAATACATTATCAAAAGATAACGGCAAAAAATATGGAAAAAAATATTAGTTGTATCCAAGTCAAAACAACTGGATTCCAAGAAACCCTCACCCAAGGAAAAGAGTACGGATGCACGGTGTTCTTTGGCAACGAAACTTCCCCTATCCAAGGAACCTATAGCTTACACAGCGTCGATAGGAGCGGCGAGGGGCGTGGCACAGTGGAATACGAAGAAGGGCTTCAAAAACGTAGAGTGTCCGTGGAAGTTTGGGGAAAACTTGAAACAAAAAAAAGTAACGGGGAAAACTACTTCATTTCAACCATCAAAGTCGGACACTCCATTGGCTGTAACAGACATCCAACGCTCGGCCCAACCGGTGCCGTTGGTCCTGGAAAATCTTTAAATACTCCAATCAATACATTCATGCCCCCCTTCCCACCCACCTTCATTCCCAGTGTATACCCATATCAAAACCCACCAATCCCCAGCCCAACCGGTGCCGTTAGCTCTGGAAAACCTTTAAATACTCCAATCAATACATTCATGCCCCTCTTCCCACCCACATTCATTTCTAGTGCATATCCATATCAAAACCCACCAATCCCCAGCCCAACCGGTGCCGTTAGCTCTGGAAAACCTTTAGGTACTCCAACCACCGCATCTCCTTCCACATCATCATCCTCATTCACACCATCATCCTCATCTTCCTCGTCAACTCCTAATATGTATTCACATATACCCAGCCAAAACAATACCATTGATTCTAGGAAGCCTTTAAATACTCAAACTACCGCATCTCCTTCCACATCATCATCCTCATTCACACCATCATCCTCATCTTCCTCGTCAATTCCCAACACCAATAGTCACTTTAGGTACAGTACATATCAAACCAGTACCTCCGGCTCCGGTAAGCTTTCAGAAAGTACCCTCCATGGTTTCAACAGTAGTCTAGCGGCTGGTGAAATTAATAAAATTACTGAACTAAAGCAGCAGTCAATTAAATATCGCCGAGCAAAACTCGAATTTGGGTACATGGGCGACAACATTAAAATAGAAATTGTTCATAGTGTTGTTGAGTTATTCACTAGAGTGTACAACAAATGTGAAAAAAACCTAGACTATACGGCGAAAGCACTAAATGCGTCCACTCCCTGGACAATGGAACACTTGGCAGGTATTATGGGTGTGTGTAATGCATTTAGGCTCAAAGAGCGCGAAGATCAATCCAAGACCATATTTGTAATGATAATTATAAAATTAATGACCGAAGCTCTTTCTGCTACTAAGAAGGAGAACCGCATTTTACCCGAACATGCTGGCCAATTAGTGGCTTGTATGGATTATCTAGCTTCATTTGATTTTTTTCTCTGGGTTGGAGATTCCAATGGTATCATGCCAGTGACACAGAGTTTCCTGGAGGCGATTTGTAATTTTGTGGCAATGGGCGGTGTCAGTTTTAGCCCGATAGAGGCTTTTCATATTATCAGTAGCCTAATGAAACTTGGTTTCGTGATGGGCGATCCCGCGTCCGAAAATTTTTTACGCACTATTCTGCCCAAAATTATATCCGCCTACACAGAAGGGCTAAAACAGGGCGGCTACACTCTTCAATATATTTTGAGTACCACCAATTGTTTTAAGATGATGAACCTCGGCCTATTTGCCATTAAAGAGGTGGTTGGCAAAGGGAATGCACTGAAATTTCTGGAGGGGATCCTGAGGAAGGTTACAGAAAGTGTAAAAGGATCGGTGAGCCTTAGAAATTTGACATTCAGCAATGGTGGGATGTTACAACTAACACCACTGATGACTTCACTCGATATCCTGGGTAAGTTGGCCAATATGGGTTGTGGAGGAGATATTTTGCTGGAGGCGCTGGAAGAAGATGGCCTGAAAGAGTTTCTAGAGGCCATTAACTCTATAGCTTTTAAAGCCACCAAAGAAGGCGATCTATTCCTGGGGGATGAGAGCTTAGAGATTCTTGATATCTCCAACGAAAGACTTCTGGCCATAAGGAAAGGACAGATTGAATCAGTTATTCTAGGAAGTGCCCTGACGAGTCTCACAACAATGTTAGCTTTTGAAAATGAGACCAGAACTAGGTCCTATCTATCTATGATAAAAAAGATGCTCGACACTATGATTATCTATTCCTACAACCTGTTACGAGAAAGGGGACTATTTTATAGTGCCAACAGTCCTATCTACCGTTCGCTGGGCCTCAACCTATTATTCTTGACTGATGTTTTTCCAGAAATTAACGAACTTTTAGAGCTAAAAATACAGTATGTGGAGCCTAGTGGGGGTAAAATCCTGGGAAACAGCTCTAGAGACCATCGCGAAACCAACACAGAAATGGCGGCAAGACGTCTCCTGGAGGAAATGCTAAAAAACTATGAGAATGGGTCTAGCCAACTGGAAGAGGAGTATGGGCTCTACTGTGAAATCAGCTACATCCTCCAGACACGTAAAAACAACACTGACAGCAACTGGGTCACCGCAACCTTTGAGCACAGCTTTGATTTTAAATTTGAAATGCACTTTGATGGCAAAGAGTACGTAGTATTTTTGGAGATGGATGGCCCAATGCATTTTACCGATTCGCTCTACAGAAAGAAAACATCAAGAACTATAAAAAGAGACATCACATCTAGGAAGATTCTGGAGATCTATGCTGCCTCGGAGAAAAAGAGGGGAAATGAGTGCGAATATATTTACGTAGTTATTCCAAAAAATGTAATAGATAAGCTGACCAAGAATCTGCGCAAACATTATAGACAACGGGAGCTTACTGAAAAGTCCCTACTCCTTAGAGAGCTTCTGGAGGATGGGATAAGGCGGGAAACGGCGAAGTCCGTGACTCTGATCGATTCCTCCAACTCCCCATCCCCGAATCCTTCCAGGCCACTATCTGGCCAGTTATCACCGAACCCTAGCAGTCCAGCCAGTTCAGATGATAGTCGTTTTTCTCCCTATCCAGATTTCGTCACCAACATCGTTTCCGACGGCTCTGGAAAGGGGACTCGAAAAACAATCTCTAGTTTTTCTAAAAGTAATAGCGGTTCATCTCTTTTGGGTTCTCATTCTTCCCCGAATTCCGTCAGCAGCATCGATTCCAGCAGTTCTGAGAATGGGAGCCAGGGAATTTTCTCTGAGGAATTCTCTCCTATTCAAGTGCAGTGCATTGCACCTAGGCAACGGCCTAAGACCAAAGAGATAGCTGGAGGCTATGGCCAAGGTTCTTCTAGTAGAGCTATTTCTAACAATTTTTTCGATGACCATCTCCGGGACTATGGAAACTTGGTAAGTCTATTTGAACCACTAGAGTTTACCCCTGGCCGTGGCTATGGGAATTCCCATCTTACTGGGGGAAGAAATTTCTACAGGCCCTCTGTAGAGGGGTTGCACGATCCTAGAAATTCCCCAACCTCCCAGTCTAATTCTTATTATTCGAATTCATCCCAGGATAGGAAAACCTTGAAAAATTATTGTTACAATGAAGATGATTTCCCAAGTCTTTCAGATACCCATAGCTCCCAGCAGGGGACTAATTCTCCAAATTATTGTTACAATGAAGATGATTTCCCAAATCTTTCAGATACCCATAGCTCCCAGCAGGGGACTAATTCTCCAATTCTTTCAAACCCCCGGTTTAATCATGATCATTCGGGGTCTAATAAATATGGTCTCCTAAGTTCCACAAGTTTCGACGAAGATGGTTCCTATGGGTTCCGTGAAGAGGGGCCGCCCAATTTTGAGAATTCTCCGATTCCTAGCGCTCCCCAGTCCAATCCTAATTATTCGGGGTCCAATGAAGATGGTCTCCTAAGTTCCTCAAGTATCTACGGCTTCCATCAGAAGACCAATAAATTTAAAAGTTCCAATGAAGATGATTTCCCAAGTCTTTCAGCTATCTATAGCTCCCAGCAGGGGACTGACAGTCCTTCGGGTCAAAATGAAGGGCAAAATAAAAAGAAAGAGAAAGAGAAAAAGGAAAAGGAAAAGAAAAAGAAAAAGGAAAAGCAGAGTCTTGAGCTGATAGATAGCGCCAAGAAAGATTTAGAAAGTAATTTTCCCACATTCACCCATGAGAAATCTAAAAAAAATAATTCCTAGCCCTCCTGCGGTGGCGGCCTAGCTCCACCGGCGCCAACCGTGGCGCTGGTGGAGCTAGGCCCTAGCCGTCTTTCTGGGTTTTCGTTCTAGTATTTCTCGCTCAGGCTGCCGGATGGCAGGAGATCCGGCTGCTGCGACTCCCACCGTAGCCCCCCCCTGCGGTGCGCTGGCACCGCAGGGGGGGGGGCTAGCGCACCGCAGGGGGGGGCTAGCATTCTGCCTATCCTGTGATTGTTCTACAATTGTCCAAATTCACTGCCCGTTCCTCCACCGAACTAGGTTTCTCTCTGCGGAGAAGCTAGCCAGGTGGCAGAGAAATATCTAAATCGCTCTAGATTTAGTTTAATTTGTAGCAGACCACCTGTACTTCTCGCTAGCCATCCAGATCCTCCCTAGAGAGAAACCCAGAAGAAACCTAACCCACAGCGGGATTCCATTGTGGTTTCTTTCCGGGCGTGCTTTTGCTTTTGAATTTATCGTCGAACTCCTGCCCCGCACCCGCAAGCTGCTTACTGCTAGTTTGTTTTGGCTGGACTGCTCTGGAGGAAGAATGATTATTTATCTTCCTAGAGGGCGGGGCTTCTTCTTCGGCCTTCGGCAGCAATGGAGCGGTTGGTAGCGGTCCTGGATCTAAAGGATATAGATTTGAGTGATGATTTGCCATGTTGGAGCGATAGTGGCGCCTTGGTCCAGTTTGTGCTGAAGAAGATCTAGAGGAAGACAGCCTAGCGCTGGAGTCCACCCCGGAGTTCTCTACCTCTGGTCCCCTAGTCTTCGGTTTTTTCACAGCGGAGTCATCATCCGGCAGGTAGCAATCTGAAAAATCCGGTACATAGGGTTTCCCCTCTCCAAGGCCCTGCATCATCCTATCCATCTCCGCCAAAGTTCGTTCTAGCTCCTTCCCATCCTTTTTGAGTGGCTTGTTTCTTCTTTCTACTGCCTCTTCTATCTCCTTTTTTCCCCTCTCGGCTTCCTCCGCTTTTCTTTTTTTCTCTTCCTTTGCCCTTTCTTCCTTTTCTCTTTTTAATCTCTTTTTTTCCTCTTCTTTTTTTATCTTTTCTTCCCTTTCTTTTTCTTCCCTTTCTTTTTTTAACCTCTTTTTTTCCTCCACTTTTCTTTTTTTCTCTTCCTTTAACCTCTTTTTTTCCTCTTCCTTCCTCTTTTTTTCCTCTTTCTTCTTCTTTTTTTCCTCTTCCTTTTCCCTTTCTTTCCTTTCTTTTTTTGACCTTCCGGCTTCCTCTGCCTTTCTTCTTTCATCTTCCACGGCGGAGTTGTCATCCGGCAGGTAGCAATCTGAAAAATCCGGTACATAGGGTTTATCCTCCCCAAGGCCCTGCATCATCCTATCCATCTCCGCCAAAGTTCGTTCTAGCTCCTTCCCATCCTTTTTGAGTGGCCTACTTCTTCTTTTTGCTGCCTCCTCTATTTTCTTTTTTTCCATCTCAGCTTCCTCTGCCTTTCTTTTTTTCTCTTCTTTTTTTGTTTCTTTATCCATTTTTCCTCCTTTTTAGGTTAATAACGTTACTATTAATAACTTTAATTTATAATAATGCAATACACCCGGATAAAAAAATTATCCCCCTCCGCCAGTTGATCCATGAAATTCATCAGCCACCCGGGCATATCCCGTGAACCACAGGAGAGTACCTCCGGGAATATTGACTGGAAAAGGCAGACGAACTAGTCTCAGAGGCAATGTTCAGTTTAAAGTTAGCTATAGAGCGGAATTCACCATGAAATCGCTACGGATTGGTTCTCTAGACATAGCCAGCCCTCTGATGCTTGCTCCCATGGCCGGAATCACAGATCCACCATTCAGAACTCTGGTCGAAAGTTTTGGTGGTGCCGGCCTGATGTTCAGTGAGATGATCCCCTGCAGATCTCTGGTACCATCCAGAATTCACGAGCTAGAGGCCAAGGTTCGGACGGTTTCCCCAGTAAATGCTGTTCAGCTGGTGGGCAATGACCCGTACCACATGTCTGAGGCTGCTAAAATAAATGTGGATCTCTGTTCAGCGGACATAATAGACATAAATTTTGGCTGTCCAGTGAAAAAGGTCGTCAAAGGCTTCGCCGGTTCGGCTCTGATGAGAGACCTAAAACTAGCTGGGGCTATAGTGGAGGCTGTTGCTAGGGCCGTCGAGGTTCCGGTAACGCTAAAGATGAGGCTGGGCTGGGACTTTGACAGCCTAAATGCCCCGGTCCTAGCAAAAATAGCCGAGGAGGCTGGCGCACAGATGGTCACCGTACATGCCAGAACCCGAAATCAATTCTACGGAGGCAGAGCCAACTGGAAGTTGGTTTCCGAAGTGCGAGGGTCGGTGAAAATACCGGTCATCGTAAACGGAGACATCAGAACTGTCCAGCATCTAGGACAGGCTCTGGAGGAGAGCCAGGCCGACGGGGCAATGGTGGCAAGGGGCGCCTGCGGTAGGCCCTGGCTCTTCAGACAGCTGACGGAGGAAATGGACGGCAGGGACTACACCGCCATTAGTCCAGAAAAATTGAGGGAAACTGTGCTGTGGCATCTAGATCTTATGGTCCAGCACTACGGGGAAAAAAGGGCTGGTCCCCTATGCAGGAAACATCTAAATTTCTACAGCGCAGGTTTGGCGGGCAGTAGCGAATTCAGAGGCCTGATCAACGGACTCGAGACTATGGACAGGATAGGGGCAGAAACGGATAGGTTCTTTAGCTCTCTGGCCGAGAGCGCCACGGCTGGCACTTCAGGTCTGGAGTCAGCCCTTATCCTCTGACCAGAGTGGATTCCAGAGGGCGAGGAGCGTTTCCCCTGGTTTCTATTAGTCTTGCTAAGCAAAATTTAGGCTGTAGCCTAGCGGGCAGTGGGTAAATTGCTGCTAAACTATGGCAAGTTTTGATGTTGTTTCGAAGATTGACCTGCAGGAGGTCGATAACTCTGTCAACACGGTCAAAAGAGAGATTGGTAATAGGTACGATTTTAAAACGGCTAGCTGGTCCCTGGAGTTCGACAGAAAGGAAAAAACCATCACTCTGGTGGCTGACAGTGAGTACTGTCTACAGCAGATCCAGTCTTCCCTGAGGGCCGCCCTTGTCAAGAGAAAACTAGATCCGCTCTCTCTGGATTTCCAGAGAGAGGAAAAGGCTGGGGGCACTAGCCTGCGCCAGGCCATTAAAATAAAGGAGGGCATAGACCAGGAGAATGCCAAGCAGGTGACGAAACTTTTCAAACAGTCGAAGTTGAAGGTGCAGGCCTCTATCCAGGGGGATGAGGTCAGGATCTCGGGCAAATCCAGAGATGACCTGCAGACCGCCATGGGACAGATAAAAAGTCTAAATCTTCAGCTGCCGTTGCAATTCATAAATTTTAGAGACTAGGGTTGTAAAAGTTTTTATATTCGCTCGCCTAGCGTCCGTGTAATCGCGGGTGGATGCACATTTAATTCATATTCGTGGTCTACCTATAATTTAAAAATCCAGTACAACTACTAATTTACTTGATTATAGTTTCTTTGGGGCTAACTTCCGGGAAGTGAAATTTTTATAGTTAATATGTCTAATGATAAGAAGTTATTTTTATTCGTTGTCCTAGGCGCCCTAGGGTTTTCGGTTGCCCCCGGTCTGACCGCTCGTGCCTCAAAGAGAAAAATTCTACAGTCAGCATTTAAAAAAAGCGAGAAGCAGAAAACCGAGAACGGCGGCAAGAGGAGTAAGAGCGAGAATAGGAAAGAAGACACTGACATTGTTGAGAAGAAAAAAGATTCCGAAACAGATGATAGTGTGAAGGACTTCGAAGGGGAAATCAAGAACTTTAAGATAAGAGTTAAAAAGAAAGGAAAAAAATCCAAACCGACTAGGTCTCTGACTAGGTCTTTGGATGGGGCTCTGGAGAAGGCAAGTGGGGAGGACGAGTTAGTTAAGGAGGAGGACGAGTTAATTAAGGAGGAAGACGAGGAGAAAGAAAAGGATGAGAAAGAGGATGGAGAGGAAGAGATCAAAGAAGATGATGTTGAAGAAGCCAAGGTTGAAAATGAGGAAGAAGGGTCAGAGGAGGATTCAGATACCCTAAACCACACCACCATAGAGATTAGCTCTTCCGAGGCTATCACTGTCAAGATCGAGGCGGATAAAACTAAACCCTACATCCCAGAAATCAAAAATCCACTGCCAGTATCCCTGGCTGGGACCTCTGGAGGTGGTTTGTTCAGCAACCCATTCCGCCTGATTAAAAATTGTTTGTTCTTCGGCAGAAAACCTAGAGGAGCAAAGGGGGGAAAATATGAAAAGAAAGATCCTCTCTCTGAGGACCTAGAGGAAGAATTTGCCGAGGACGGAGTTGGAGGCGAGAGTTCTGGAGAGACTGGCGAGACCGAAACTGCCAAAGAGAGAACTCTAGTCGACGAGAGTGGCGAAGAAACCCAGAAGACCCAGGGTGGAGCCTTCACTGGTGCTGCCAGTGGCGCAAAAACGACTACCGGAGTTCCCGTTGCAGCAGCTGTAGGTGCCACTGCCGCCGCCCTCGTTGGTGGTGTTGCTGTGGGTGCCAAGGTCGATAGGAATAAAACCTTCTTTGAGAATGCTGAAAGTTTTCTCACTGGTTTCCTTGGGTTCTTTTCTAGCCTGGCGAATGGCGCCCTGGATGTTATCACGGGTATCAAGAATGTGACGAACAGCGTGAAGAACGGCGGGTCCGATGCTAGCCAGGGGGACAGAGAGCAGAGCAGCAGGAAACAGAGTAAAAGCCGCAGCCGTGGCAAGCCGGCCAACCCTAGGAGGGAGGAGATCTAATGAGATCAGAGTGATTGACTGAAGCTGCGAGGTCCGCGACTGTTGCCAGAGAAGTAGACGGAGCAGAGGAACGGGAGGGTCCTAGTGTCCTGGAGAGGACCCGCCGCCGCCGGAAGTCTGGAAAAGGATGGGATGGCGGCTAGGTCCAAGGGTTAGGAAGGTCCAAGGGTTAGGAGGCTCTGTGCTGAAAACCGTCCCAGGAAATGGAGATGGGGTTGCGGGGCGGTTTTAGCACCAACTTCATGTCAGGGTCTGTGCTACCACCACATCTTTTTCTGGAGTCAGCGTCTCGTCCATGGTTGTCGACACATTTTCCAATTTATCTGCCAACTCCAGGCTCTCCTCCACCTCCATCGTATTAAAGATAGCTGTCGCAGCTAACAGCTTCTCCACAAGTTGTTGATCCTGGGGTGGTGATTTTTCTGATCCATCTCCAGAGGAATCCCCATGTTTCACAATATTTTCTCCGGCGTCTTTTCTCGTCTCTGGAAGTGTTTCCTCATTTTCAGCCCTAGAGTCGACTATTTTTTCCTTTGTCCCAGAGGTCTCTGGGTCGGAGTTACCTTTTTCCAGAGATAGCTCATTCGCCCCCTCCTTCTCTTTGAGCCCTCCCTCTGGGACATTTCCCTTCTCTGCCATTTCCCTAGATTCCGCGATGTTCTCGACAGTGGCTGACTCCGCCTTTTTCGCCGGATCCACGTCGCCAGCGGCATCCGCTTCTCCTGGTCCCTCTTTTTCGAGGGTCAGTTGTTGCTCCACTTTTTTGTCGAGATCTGCCCTTTCCCCCAGATCTTTCCTCTGGCTGGCCAGCTGTTCAACTTTTTCGTTGAGATCTTCACCTACAATATCCTTGTCGTTTATCCATCTGAGTATTTTTTTTCTAGAAAAGATACTCCCAATGGCAGCCTTTAGCCCATTCACTAGTCCTCTCAGGAAACCAATGACTCTACCTCTTGTGGTGAAGATCTCTTTGCCATTGGCTTCCCTCTTAGATCCAGCAATTCCGCCACCTATTCCTCCGCTGATTACGGCCACCAGGGAAAATAGTACATTCTCAACAATGCTGGTCAACGCGTTCACCGTGGCTTCAATTGATTTCTCTATGACCTTGGCTACCTCATCTGGCAAAATCCTTCCGAAGGTTAGTTTGAAGAGTGAAGACGCTGCGAAGCTCACCAACTTTTTGAGATAATCAGTCACTGCCAGCCATCTAATGAATTTGCAGACTCTAATGGCCAGCCGGGTAGACTCTAGCGCAACATCGCACTCCTTTATTTTATATTCCAGAGTCCGCATCACTAGCCCATCTATGATTTTTCTCTTCTCCCTGATCTCCCCTTCGATCCTCCTCTTTTCCTCTAGAAGGGCCTTTTCTCCCGCTGTCCTTGCCCGCAGTTTCGTTCTCATGAATACCACAAGGCCTGCAAATCCCCTAAATCTCCCCGAGTTCAGTCTAGCCCTCGTCTCCTGGCTCAGATTTTCATCGGCAGTTGCTCTGAGTCCTTTCCTCTTCAACTCATTTTCCTTCTTTTTCCTAACTAACTCCTCGAGCCCAACCCTCTGCTCAACTATGAGCTCCCTGACATTTTTCTTGTGCTCCGGAGTCTGCGCCTCTAGCTTTTCAATAGCATCTCTCTCTCTGTCGAGCTCTCCATCAATCTCCCTTCCCTCTGCCAGGAGCTCCTCCTCCGCGTTCGTTCCGGGGTGTAATTTTTCTTCCCCAGACAGCACAAGCTCCGCAACTCTCTTGAACCTTCCTGAGCTTAAGTTTATCTCAGCCTCCCGATCCACGACCTTACCAGAGGCTATGCTGGCCTCCTCCATTTTTGTCTCATTTGCTAACTTTTTCTCCAGCAGGCCTTTGAGTTTTACCCTCCGCTCAGCTATATCTGCTCTGAGAATCCCGATTTTTTTTATTTCTTCCTCGAGTATTTTTTCTCCAGCAGTATCGGTTCCAGTTTCCATAGCTATACCTCCATAGGTTTCTAATGTGGGCCATCTCGTTACTTCTGGCCCTACCTCGGGGCTAGCCCCGAGGTAATTAATTATTATTATCTATGATAATAGCATAATTTAATTATTAAGCAATACCTGTTCTCTTTAGATGATAATATTGCTGTTCCCAGCCCCGGGCATTTTCCACTAGAACCCCCCCCCGGAGAGCGTTCGGGACGGCACGGTCTCAGCACGGTCGAGATCTGCGGATTCCGGATAGGTTAGTCAGCGGCCTGTGTCCACAGTGAACTCACTGTGAATCAGGGTAAACTCGGAAAATGGATGAAATTAGTCCCTGCCAGGGGGTTAGGTTGCATAGAAATGCTGTACAAAGACGTAATAGTGTGTGTATATTGATTTTTTAGAAGAGTATGTTAATAATAAGTTATATTAACAAAATTAATGAGGTTTATATATGTCTGAGAATAAATGGTCTATGGGTGTAAAGTATACAGATACTATAAAAGAGCTCGTCGAGAAAGTGGAAGTGCTCCAGGGTTCGACTGTTGTGCCGAATGACAAAGGACTTCTGGTAAATGGTAAACCTGTCGAGATAATCGGCAGGGGAGGCGGCGGAGAAGTCTATAAAATTTTAAACAAGGAAAATAAATACCAGGCGGTTAAAATTGCCTCATCAGGAGAGAATGACTCTGGAGAACATTTGTATTTCGAAAAATTTCCGGCAGGAGCAGTCAAATCAGATGCTCTGATGAAAATGTACTATGCCTCGGAGGACGGAAAGATTACCGTGACGGAGTACTGTGAGAAAGGAGATCTAGGACAACTTGACCGTGCCGTTGCCAGAGAACTCTGTGGAGATCCTGAAAAACTCGACAAACTGCTGGGTGGACTAGGGGAGTTACATGATAAAAAGTGTATAAATCGCGATATAAAGCCGCCCAATATCTTCGTGAGGGAAGATGGGAGTTTAGTCATTGGTGATCCTGGTATTATGGTGAAATGTTCTGATGACTACATCATAAGTAAGGCTATTTATATAGGAACCCCCGACTACGTTGGACCAGAAAATGCCTCTGAAGCTGAATGTGACCAGAGAAAAAGTGATATCTACGGCCTGGGAATGACGCTCTTTGAAATACATGCCGTTAGCAAGGGGAAATCTATTCTTAAGTCATTATTTCCGGACTCTTCTAATGGTAGTCGTATTCGTGTGTCATTAAGGGCCGTAATGGATCCAGAAGACTTCCAAAGCAGGATGCGAAATAAACTTGACGAGGCGGACCCTCCTCTAGGTGAGAATATGAAAACATTTATAATGAGAGCCTGCGATCCGAATGTCAAAACTAGAGCTAGCCTGGATGAGCTGAAGGGTATAGTCAATAAAATGAAGAAGGAAAAGAAAAAGGAAATGGAAAAAAAGAAAGAGAAGACAGAAGAAACCAAAGATTTAGGAGGGGGAAAAAAGGAAGTGGAAGACAAAAAAGTGAAAGTGGAGACGGAAGAAACCAAAGGTCAAAAAGGAGAAAAAAAGGAGGTGAAGGTGAAAGGAGCCAAAGATCCGGAGATGGCAAAAGAGAAAGTGGAAAAAAAGGATGTGAAGGTGAAAGGAGCCAAAGATCCGGAGAGGGTAAAAGAGGAAGTGGGAAAAAAGAAGGTGACTGTGGCAGAAGCCGGCAAGGCACGGCTGAAAAATGGCCTCGGAGAGTCACCAGCTATCCCACAGGGCAGTGGGAGTCCAAACAATCCTAGGGTTATTCTTCCACCGCTGATAAAAAAAAAGAAAGATAACCAAGAGAAGTCACCAGTCACCCCACCGGACAATAATAGGGGGTCAGCCCCTAAAAATATCGCGGTGCTGAATATTCTAAAAGCTAATGGCGTCCACAGTAGCGAAAATACGCCTAAAGACATTAAGATCACTGAGACTAGCGCGCCCAGCGTCAGCAGTGCTGTGACTTCTTCTAGCCCTGGAGGGGGTAAAGGTCCCCGTGTATAGGTCCAAACACATGTGAGACAAAATAGATCTTTTGGCTGAATGTTTTTTATTTCAGCTGTTGGGTCATTTTTAGGATAATTAATGTTGTTCTGGGAATGACTGGGGTAGACCA
>JAITSP010000043.1 GCA_031287725.1 Rickettsiales bacterium | reverse complement strand
TACCTTAAATAAAAAAGTGGTTTAGAAAATGAGTTCCGAACTTAGAGAAAGAATACTTTTCACGCTGTTCATTCTGATCGTCTACAGAGTTGGAACATTTATTCCACTCCCTGGCATAGACAGTGGCATAGTGGGTGATTTCTTCAGCAGAAGCACAAACTCCATACTGGGAATGATAAATACCTTTTCCGGTGGTGCCTTCCAGAGGATGAGCATATTCTCTCTGAACATAATGCCCTACATAACGGCCTCCATAATAATACAGCTGCTAACCTCCATGTACAAGAGTCTGGAGGACCTGAGAAAGGAGGGTGAGCTCGGGAGGAAAAAATTGAATCAGTATACGAAGTATCTGACCCTGGCTCTCGGCTGCTTCCAGTCCATAGGTATATACTATGGCTTCTCGAATCTTGAGAACTCTGCCTTCATAAGCACGTCGAAGATATTTCTATTTACCACGGTTTTCACTCTGCTGGGAAGTACCATGTTTCTGATGTGGCTCGGAGACAGGATAACTAGCCAGGGCATAGGTAATGGGATTTCGCTGATCACTACCACCAGCATAGTGGCTGAGTTGCCAGCTAATCTGCTGAAGATACTGCAGATTGCCAGGTCGACGAGGTATTTTGTAGGACTATCCATATTCCTGTTCCTGATTTTTCTGATTATATTCATAGTCTATATGGAAAAGGCTATGAGAAATGTGAAAATACAATATCCCAACAGGAGCTTGGCTAGAATAAAGAACGATGATTCCTATATGCCACTGAAAATAAACATATCCGGTGTCATCCCTCCAATATTTGCAAGCTCGCTGCTAATGTTTCCACTAGGCATACTGCAGTTTTTTAGGCCAACCCTGGCCATGAAATTGTCTGCCTATGTTCAGAAGGGGGGGTTGCTCTACTCTCTCATATTTACCGTAACCGTTGTGTTTTTTTCCTTCTTCTACTCGGAGATAGTCTTTAACACAGAAGAATTGGCTGAAAACTTGAAAAAAGGCAATTGTTTCATTCCTGGCATAAGGCCCGGGAAAAATACGGCGGACTATTTTAATGTGATTGTGGGAAGACTGACGGCCATTGGTTCAGCCTACCTGGTACTTGTCTGCATAGTACCGGATGTGATTTTCAGAAGGCAGGCTGTGGCAATTTCCCTCGGGGGTACGAGTCTGTTGATAGTCATAAACACCGTCATTGAGTTGATAACGCAATTCCAGGCCTTCGTTTTTTCGGAGAGGTATAGCAGCGTTAGCAAAAAAAGAAAAATGTTAGTAAAGTAGGGGGCATTATGGCTAGAATAGTTTTTATAGGGCCGGCTGGCTCCGGTAAGGGTACCCAGGGGGCTCTGGTGAGTAAGTACTACGGCATACCGGTCATATCCACAGGCCAGCTCCTTCGCACAAGGGTGAAGGAGGGGGATGATTTCGGTAGACAGATAAGTAGCCTCATAAATAGAGGTATCTATGTCAGCAATGACATTATTCTGAGTCTTCTGGCCGAGAGGCTGGCCAAGGAGGACTGTGCCGGAGGATTTATAATCGATGGCTTTCCTCGGAATGTCGAACAGGCTGTCATGCTGGGAGAGCATCTGGGTCCCAGAGGTATAGATGCGGCTATAGTACTCAACGTTCCAAGGGAGGTGCTCTTCGACAGGATATCTGGTCGGCATGAATGCGGGACCTGCGGTACGGTCTACAATAAGTTTTTCTGCAGGCCAAGGATAGAGGGTGTCTGTGATATCTGTGGCTCCAACGACCTTCTGATGAGGGACGATGACACTGACGCCGAAACGATAAATAGAAGGCTGGATACCTATGAGGGTATGTCGAAGGCCATGGTTGATTACTACACCGAAAAGAACTTGATTTATTCCGTCGATGCTGTAAGAAGCATACAGGAAGTGTTTAAGGACATCAGGAATATATTGGACAGTGTAGATGTTAACAATAAATTCAGTGAGGTGACAGTTGGCTAGGATAGCTGGTGTGAATATACCCACGAATAAGAGGTTCGTTGTGGCGTTGACCTATGTCTACGGCATAGGTAGGAGCAGGGCCGAGGATATCTGCGACAGCCTGGGGATAGACAAAAGGCTTAGGACCAGCGAAATTGATGATGAGGTTCTGGTCAAGGTCAGGGACCTTATCAGTAGACAGGCTACCAGTGACGACTCTTCGAGGGTGGGTCTGGTGGAAGGCGATCTGCGGAGAAAGGTGCATTTCGACATCAAGAGGTTGATAGAGCTAGGCTGCTACAGGGGAATTAGACATGTCAAGAAGTTGCCAGTGCGGGGTCAGAGAACCCACAATAACGCTAAGACAAAGCGTGGCAGGAGGATTCCGATAGCAGCTAAGAAAAAGTAGGAGATTTCATATGGTACAGAAACAGGAGAGCACGGACAAGGCACGCCCTAGAAAGGGCGGTTCCTCTAGCACTAGGAAGAGAAGAAATATAGTGGTTGGCGTGATAAATATAACGTCTACATTTAATAATACCATTGTTTCGGTTTCCGACACCCAGGGTAATGTGATTGCCTGGGCTTCGTCGGGTAAGATGGGTTTTAAGGGATCAAGGAAATCGACCCCCTATGCGGCCCAGATGGTGGTGGGGGGTGCTATAGATAAGGCTAAGGAATTTGGTCTTCAGACTGCCTCCGTCATTGTGAGGGGTGCTGGATCCGGTAGAGAATCGGCCCTGAGGGCACTCCAGGGAAGTGGGATTTCGGTTATAGCCATAACCGATAGCACCTACTATCCGCACAATGGCTGTAGGCCTCCGAAGAGAAGAAGGATGTAAATTTTAAATATAGGAGGGATTAGCTATGGCTGTTTTACAGGAAAACTGGAAGGATTTGATATTGCCCGGCGCGGCGGCGGTGGAGCGTGTGGTTGGAAATAGGAACAGGGCTGTTATTGCTCTGGAACCCCTGGAGAGGGGCTATGGTCTGACTCTGGGCAACTCTCTGAGGAGGATTCTGCTATCCTCTCTGAGGGGATTTGCTGTCACCTCGGTGAGGATAGATGGCGTGCTCCATGAGTATAGTGTGATTGATGGCATAAGGGAGGATGTGGCTGAGATTATAATGAATCTGAAGTCTCTCATCATCAATAAGCCAACTGCAACTCCGGCCACACTTAAACTTAGGCTGAATAGGAAGGGGCCTATCTGCGCTAAGAACATCGTCCTTAACAATGGTGTCGAGATTTTGAATCCGGATCTTGTCATCTGCCACATTGAGGATAGCAAGGTGAATCTGAATATGGAAATGACTGTGGAGTATGGTGCTGGCTATTCCATGACCGAGAGTCGGGATGAGAATGCTAGGGATGTTTCCATTATATACGTCGATGCTCTCTTCAGCCCGGTGAGGAGAGTGTCCTACAGTGTGGAAAACGCCAGGGTTGGACAGCAGACGGACTACGATAGGCTGATTATGGATGTTGAAACTAATGGAACTGTGGGACCAGAGATGGCTGTCAGCATAGCGGCAAGGATCCTACAGAGCCAGCTGGGAGTCTTCCTGGAGCTGGGTCACAGCGGTGACTCGGGAGGACTGGAGCAGGGTCTTGATGGCTGTGGGGCATTAGACACCGTAGAATCCTATCTGAGTAAGAAAATTGACGAGATGGAACTCTCCGTTCGCTCCTACAATTGCCTGATAGGCGAGGGGATTCGCTACATAGGGGATCTGGTGAGGAAGTCTGAGGCGGACATGCTGAGGCTTCCGAATTTTGGCAAAAAGTCTCTTAACGAACTCAAGGAGAATCTGAAAGTTCTTGGTCTGGGTTTCGACATGAAAATCGGCGATGACTGGGTTCCGATGGATAGCGGGACCTCTGTCCATAGAAAAAAGAAAAAATAGTTAGGGGTACTATGAGACATAGACTAGGCGGTAGAAAGCTTAACAGAGGAAGTAGCCACAGGAAGGCCATGCTGGCCAATATGGCAAATTCTCTGATAGAGTTCAGACAGATAAAGACAACTCTGCCGAAGGCGAAGGAGCTAAGGCCCTTTCTGGAGAAGATGATTACTCTGGCTAGAAATGATAGTCTCAGCAATAGAAGGCTCGCCATGTCCATTCTTGGTAGTGAAAATTCTATTAGTCTTCTCTTTGGTACACTTTCTAGACAGTATGCCACGAGAAACGGCGGCTATCTGAGGATACTGAAGTACGGCTTCAGAGCGGGTGACAATGCCCCAATGGCAATAATCGAATTAGTTGAATAGGAGGCTAGAGTGGTGAATCTACTGAACGAATTTAATGACAGGCAGGTTAGGGAGTCTCTGAAGAGCTTTCCGGACTACAGACCTGGAGACCAGGTGAAGGTCAGCTATAAGATAGTTGAGGGCGACTCCAGCAGGATACAGATATTTGAGGGTATAGTGATAGCTGCGGAGAGGGGCCGAGGAAGTCCTAGCAGCACCTTCACTGTCCGGAAAATCAGCCACAGTGTGGGTGTCGAGAGGAAATTTCCGCTCTATTCTCCGCTGGTTGAGAAGATAGAGATAGTTAAGAGGGGTATCGTCAGAAGGGGCAAACTCTACTACCTCAGAAATCTGAGGGGCAAGTCAGCCAGAATAAAAAATGAGACCAATAGCCCAAGACAGCAGCGAGGTGCTAAACCTAGCGGTGTCTAGCCCGGAGGATATCTGTCCTCTAGCATAGAGAGCCCCCCCGGCAGTCAATGGAAACTCTGGCAGGGGAGTGGATCCCAGCGAATCTTTGCCCAAAATTTTTATCTTGTTCAGAGCAGCTCCCAGATTTCCTGGGTGAGAGATAAACCTCTAGTTGTATTTCCTTCGAAATAGCCGAGTGCCGAAGTTGTCTCCTGCCCCTAGCCCCCCGGAGGGGGGCTAGGGGTGATTGGCCCGTTTAGATTTAGAGACCCACCCCAGGTGCCCCACTGCCGTTGGTTAGAGGCGTTACTGGCGATGAAATTGGGGGTATTGTGCTATCCTTTTCAGGATAGTCTGCGGTTGTGATCACACCCCGGAAGACATTCAGCGTACCATCCAGGATAATTTTCTGCGCCGTCGGTGGCGATGCCGCATTTGGCGCAGAGATTTCCCCCCTCTGGGGGGAAATCTCTGCTTTGCCCTCCGAAGTACCTATGTGGGGCTCTGGTGAACCCTTCGATCCTTTCTTCGGCCTTTCTTCGGAGTCCCGACTGGGTTTTTCTAGCATTGTAGGTTTTTCTGAGTGTTCTGTTGGCCCAGAATGTCTTTCGGACGCTTCTTTTACTGAATCTACTGAACGATCTTTTACTTCTTTTAATTTATCCTCCTGGGCTTTCTCTCTAGGCCTATCTCCTTTCTCACCATTTTTTTTCGTCCCAGTGATTTTGTCGACCCTAGGCGGGATATCATCAATTTTTCCCGGGAAATCGCTCAGGTTTCGCTCGGTGACAGCCTCCTTTCCCTGGCTTCCATGATTTTTATCAGGTGAGGCAGTTTTCATTTTTTCCTCCTTCCGTCGAACTTCCTCTTTCTCTGCTAGCACTCGTGCTTCGGTTGCACTCAGTCTCAGCTTAGGATCGGGCTCAAGGATTCCACTAAGCAACTTCTTCCAAAAGATTGGATTTTTCAGTTTATCCCCTATGCTGTCAATTTTGTCGTTGACAAACTTAAGCCACCCTTCTTTGTTCGATTTTATTATTTTAGCGGCCCCACTTGATGCTGTTAGCATATCTTTGATCTTTTCGAAATCTGAAGACGTTTGCTGAGCAAACTGAAAGATTGGGTTCGTACTCATTTTACCAGTGATCGTTAAAAATTCTAGCATCGTAATGCCCAGGGCCCAGATATCATCCTTTTTATAATCACAGTGATCTTTGGAAAAACATTCGGGTGCAACATAACAATGTGTAGTCCCCGCTAAATAAAACTGCTCTGGTTCAAGATATTCGGTGGTTGAATCAAAGTCTACAAATTTTGCTGTGCCATCCTCTCTGTTGTACACTATGTTTGGTGGTTTTATGTCTCTGTGAACTAGTCTGTGGCTATGGAGTTCCTCTAGACCTTCGAGAAGACCTGCGCAGCTGTTTTCGGCAGCCTCTATTGCCAGAGATGAATGTTTCTCGGGCTCAGCAATAGCCTTCTTTGCTAGGGTATACAAATTTTCTCCAGGACAATAGTCCATCACGGTAACCATAGCATTATTTTTGGGTTCGTTGAAGTAGATCTTCGCCAGGCAAGGTGATTTGATTTTTTCCTCGCAGCAGAGTTTCACGTACCTAGAAGTATCATCCGTCGTCATGCTATTCCTAGCAATCTTGGCGACCAGCTTTCCCTCTGGGTCATTGGTGCTGTGCACTCTGTAGGCACTGGCAAACCCCCCTCTGCCGAGGTGCTCGAGTTCGGTAATTTGGCCAAACATGCCGGTCTCGGCTAGCTGCTCAGTTATCCTAATTCTACCTTCTTCGTCAATACCGCTGTCCATAGCTTTCCCTGAAAATTAGCTTTATCCCCATATAAGGGATTAACATATAAATATATGGGCATAATATAATATATAAATTAATAATCAATGCATTTTTTCCTCTAGCCATAGCTACGGCCACCATATATTCCCAGGATCCAGCTCTATGGGCCTAGAAAGAGTGTTGCATTTTTTCTAATTGCTCCAGAGGCCAGCTGGTTTCAACTGGGAGTTGAGGTTTTTTATTGGGGAGCGTTGTCCTAGTTCTCCATCTCCCCAGTGGGTCTGTTGTAGGTTAGAGCAGCCATAGAGCTATTTTAATATTCACACCTAGCAGTCGGCTAACCAGCGGGCGAAAATAGGATCTATTCAGAGAAGAGCTGGCCAAGTACCTATACAGATACAATAACTATAGATCCCATCCGAAGCTTGATTTCAAAACTCCCAGAGAGTATTGTTTATCTCTGGCCAGAGTAGGGTGAATTTTCCCACAGGCTGTGGACCTGTACAGCATAAAAATTCCTCTTTACATTAAAGCTGCATATGCTATACTTCAAAATAGCTATCAAAAATAAATAGGGAAACCAATGGCAGAAAATGATTACTACGGCTTCTTAGAAAATAGAAGAGGTGGCGCTGTGACTGGTATCAGCGTAGAGTTGCTGGGTACCCCGGACAATCCTGGGTATAATGATGATCATGATGAGGAAGGGGGGGAATATGATTCACAACCGAAGATAGCCTGTGAGCTTGTAATCACAAGAGTCGGTGGCTCGACCAAAAGGGAAGAGGGATGCTACGTAGGCAAAACCATAGTTGACAAGGAAACTGGGACAGTTGTGGCCAATGATCCAGAGGGACATGTTATTATCGCTGCTTCCGGCATTGCCCGCCGAACTGACGGGCAAAATAAGAACGGTGGCTACTCCTATACGGGTCCCATAGTGAAAGGCAATATGACGGGCGAGAAATGCACGATAATTAGAACAGCATCCGAGTCTCTAGAATTTGAAGACCATCCTAATACTAAATACATAGGAGGGGTGCAGAATGGACTTCCCCACGGCTATGGAAAACTTGACGATAGGTGTGAGGGGTATTTTGCTAGGGGCAATGAAGAAAAACTGCTTCAGTGGCATGACCCGAAGGAAGAGGATTTCCCATGGGCTTTGTCCCTCCAAAAGAACTTAACCATTAAGACAATGTTGTCAGAGATGCCGGCCCGTGACCCAGATAAAAAGTTCCTACTGGATCCTTTGAGCTTGGACGGAGCTAAACCACTGTTCTCAACACTAGAAGTCGCCGGTCCTAGATACTGTTCCGGCACTGGCGCTACTGGAATGCCATCCCCAGAAATAATCGTAGAGGCCTATTACTTTTACCCCATCTATGGGAAAAATAATAAAGATATTGCCGGACATATAGCCGTGGACTACGAGGCTCTCAATGTAGTTCTCGCTGGAAACCTAGCGAAGCCGGATGGTCTTGTGACATTTGGGAATAGCAATGATTATCTCCCCGCTACGGCTATCGGCAGAGACCCGAATAATCCAGACGGTTTCAAGATGTCGCCCATCAGACTAATTTTCGATAAGCCAAATTCCTCGACGGATGTTCTAGATGCCCAATTGGGACTCTTCGTACAGGCTAAACACTACCTCCTAGAGGCTATGAGACGAGATTTTGCCGTTCGCTCTAGGAGAACGGAGGGCAAAAATTTTTCTGGAGGCTATGCCGAGGAATATGGAGCACTGGTGCTCGCCCTGGTGGAAAATGTCAACGAGCTAGGAAGAGTTAGGTTTGTTACTGAGGAAGTGATCTACATCGAAAATGTGACGTCCTTTCTGAAGTCTATGGCAATAGGCCAGGACACACTGTCGACCATCAAGGAAGACTATGTTACTGCAGTTTTAGGTGTAGAGAGCGCTTTACCCACATATGGTCATAGCATAGCCGTTATCCTGGATCTAGAGAAAATGAGAAGTATCGTAAAAAAATCAATGTTAGGGTGGAAAGGACTAGACAGCACAGACGAAGTTCTTTTCTACATCTTTGATAGCAGTACGATCATTGGCGATGAGGTCAATGGTAGAGAATTTAGGTGTGCTCTAGAGGGAATTGAGAAAAACAGCCGAAGAATAAATGTTAATATCCAAGAAACAGGTTCCTGCTGGTTCTACGCAGTAGCTGCGGTGCTGACGGCGATAAAAAACCCCCAGCTGGTGGCTAGGCTAGCCTCAGGAGAGATTGAGCTCCAGGAGCTATCTAATGTCATTAGGCCGAATCCAACCGTGAATTTGCAATTGAGCAAGATTATAAATATCTTTGTGACGGAAACTCTGCTGACGCTCCAGAGGATTGGGAACACATGTGATGTGGGGTTAACCCGGGACCGACTCCTGCTGGGACATGTGGTTAATAATGGGTTTGCAGCGCTGGTGGCAAAATATTGCAGTGGCGACAATCTGCTCAACCTCTTTGAGCAGAGGATCAGGTTGCTATTTGCCAAAGGAAACCAAATATCCCCAAAGTCCTCTCTAGTAGATATCATTAATAAACACAGAGAGGCACTCCGGAAAGATATAGACCTTGCTGGCTTCATCATAGACAAAGTGTTGGAGATAGGAAGTTATTCGATTAGCTCAAACAAGCCTCTCTGGGGAGATATGGAATTTTTAAAGTCTCTGGGAAAGCTCAAAAAACTTGATGATAGATTTCTGCTTGCGACAAATGAGATAAAGTCTTTACCTTCAAAAGATGACGAATTTTTAGAGGATCAGGAATACAGCCTGTCTCCCTCCTCCTCTTCTAGCTCTAGCAGAGACTCTAGAATTCGAGATGGATCCGAACAGAATACGTCCAGAGGACAATTGTTGAAGGAAGACTCGGCCGCTGAAGACTCAGATGACGAAGATTACATCTCAGATGACGAAGGTTACATCCCAGATTACATCCCATATGACAAAGATTACATCCCAGATTACATCCTAGATGACATCCTAGATGACATCCTAGATGACGAAGATTACACTCCAAGCGCCAGTAACAAAGAGGAAGAATTTAATCTGCTGGATAATATCAAGCGAAAACATCTAAGGTCGACTAGTGCTACCGACAGCAGCTTTTCCAGCATAGAAAATAAGCGTCCGCGCTTAGATCAAGAGACAGTCGAAGCTTCCCTAGCGGATGAAAGGGATCCTTCTGCGGAGACAGAGAAAGGTGGACTTGGACAGTTTGTCGGTACCATCGACGAATTTGATGGGAGTTTCGGACCACCCCGGAGTCAGGAATGGGAGCTGTAGAAAATCTAGGTTCCACCATTGGCAGCTGGGGGAGAAATGTTGGAATAGCTCTATTCTGATTTAATCTACGGTGGGCCCAGGTAGGCTCGGTGGTCTCGAAGAAATTTCCTCTTGACCATAGGAATACTGTGTGCTAGCCTCCGAGGCAACTTATTCAAAAAAAATGGAATAGGATGGAGGGAGGCGACTTTTTTGGTTTCACTGAAAACTGAGGGGAAAACCCAGTTGTGGGCGTTGGGCTAGTTCTGGCGGCCAGCGAGGCTAGGATGAAGAAGTGGATGGAGGGTCAGAAGCCCGAGGACAGCCATTGGCTGGAGTGCAACCTTGTGATTAGGAGAAAAAATGGATCCTCTGAAACAGTCCATGGGCGCTACACAGGTAAGATTAGGTTTGACGAGGCAGAGGGCGGGAAGTATCTTGCCAACGATCCAAAGGGGAATATTGAAATTTTCCCCTCAGATCCAGGCCAGCCCGGAGGTATCGGAGTCTTCAGCTATGAAGGTACTGTAGCGGATGGTGAGCTATCAGGAAAAGCAGAAATAACCAGAACAAAGCACAGAGCAGGATGGAGTGAAGTCATATTTGAGACGTTCAGAGGGATGGTACGTCTTGGGCTTTGCCATGGCTATGGAAGGCTAGAACTTAGCAATGAATCCCTCAGCTCTGAGAGCGAACCCCCTATTGAAGAGGGGTATTTTGAGAATGGCAATAGGCTGAGGGTGATATCCTTTGATAAATTCGCCAGAGACCTGCCAAAGGTCTACATTTATGCCAGAACTGGAGGCGAGAGACCCATATCCATCCTAACCCTGCTGGAGGATCCAGACCAGACTGGCGATCATATAGCTGCTCTGGAGAACGATGAGCTGCGTGGAGCCAGACGGCTATTCGTAGAAAACATGGAATATCACAGCAATAAAAATATCCTTTGGCCTATGGGGGGAAGACATTTCTCTACTACATCCCCAGTGGGAATGCTGCCGATCCCAGAGAGATGACAGCGGTTATAAAGATAAATTATCAAGCTCTTAACGTGGCTCTCAATAAAAACCCAGATAATCTGGCTAATCTTGGGATAATGCTAAAACCCGTGGTTTCCAAGGGTGACTGGTCGCTGGTTGGGGCCAAAGACAAACCACTGGACATTAATAATGAACTGAAATTAGGATATCATCTGAAAGAAACTCTAGGGCTGGGCCTTAGAACCCGTCTTGCCAGAGCCGGCGGGAACATCGGTGGCGGTAGCGAAAAAGAAATAAATGCTCTAGTGCTCGCCTCCGCGGCAAACGTCAATGAACTCAGAAGAATTAGGTTTGCTGGTGAGGAAATGGCCTACCCCAGAAATATGACGTCCTTTCTGGAGTCCATTGCTATGGATAGAGATACTCTGTTAGCTATGGAGAGGGGCTATATCCCTGTGGCTGTGGCGGCAAATGGGCAGTCAATGGTTGTTATTCTGGATATAGCCGCAATTGTACAGTGTCTAAAGTCCTATGGCTGGGACAAACTGAACAATGCATACACAACTTTTTTCTATGTCTATGATAGCCATGAGGTCCCTAGCAGCAAAAATCAAATACCTAGAAATATCCTGGGTGAGCTCGGGAGGAATAGCCGAAAAATACACAAAACACCAGGATTGTGCCAGTGCTGGCTCCATACAGCGGCTGCGCTGGTGACATTGATGAAAAATCCCTAGCTAACGGAGAGACTAGGGTCAAAAGAAGTTGTACTCCAGGAGTTCTTCGGAAACTCCCTCTACCTTGGGAATAGCTCTAGGACCATGACAGCCGAAGAGCAGCGACAGCATGACACTGTTGCAAACATTTTTGTGGCAGAAATATTGCTAACGCTCAGGACAATTGCAGCCGAGCTCGGCCTGGCAGGGGCTGGGAAAGGATCCATGATGGAGCTACTACTTAACAGAGATTTTGTGACTAGGGTGCTAGGGTTCTATTCTGACAGTGATAAAACCCATGAACTGCTCAGGCAGAAAATTGGGCTAATGCTAGATGACTTTGAGAGTGGAGAGCGGAAGTTTCTTAGGGTCTATAGACAACTGTTCATCACCGAATGCGAGAAAAAATTCCGGGAAGGACTAGCCCGGTTGGAGAGTAGTGGTGATAATTACAATTATTCTGAGAGGGACAGAGAAATCATAAATGCCCTAGAAAAATGCAAAATATTTGAGAACACGCTCAGCGATGCGAGGAAGAATTTAAAAAAGGAGTTAGAATCGTTCTGTTATATCAGAGAGAATGGCGATGCCATCTGCTACCACGAGCTTCTGGATGGGAACGGAAAAGTTAGTGTCTGCATAGCGGTAGACTACGGTAGATTGAATGAAATCGGTGACCAGAGAGGGAAGGTGAAGAATTTCGAAAGCCTAGTGGGGGAGGGCATCCTAAAGGTTGTGTCCAACACTAGAGATGGTAACACACTGAAAGCTGTGGAACCGGAAACTGTAACCTTGGAATTCATAAGATCTCAGCTAGCCCTCTGTTTTAAGGATATCGACGGGAGGAACCAGACTAGAGGGCCCATATACCCTAGCACTGCGACGGGGACCTGGACGGTGGTCAACCTGAAGGTTCTCCTGGAGGTTTTGAGGAGCGAAAATTTGACAGAGGCAATGGAAAATGTAAGATTTTTTGATGAGACAGCCCATAAACCCCCTAGAGATATCGAAAATATGGAACTCAGAACCGATAATTTCTGGAGACTTTTTCAGGGAAAGACAATGGTAGAGCAGAAGGAGCCAGGCCAACAGAGCCCAGGCGGAGAAAAAGATACTTCATCGGTCGAAAGTCCGGATAGCAGAGGACATGCTCTAGCCAGCGGAGATGGGGATTCCACTTCCCACCGGACAAAGGAAAATACTGACCCTAGGGGTCCAGAGCCCGTTGTCGGCGACACCGGGAAACTAGACGCCGGTGGAAACGGCAGCCCCAGCGAGAACAGCGAACAGCGCCAGGGGGGATCATCCCCCAAACTTTCTCCAGATGGGCTCGCCGGTGCTGGCAATGAGTTTGAGGGAGTTCTGGAAAACAGTGGAGCCGGAAAGCCAGGCCAGGGGAAGGGTAATTTTTAAGATTCTGAATCCAAAAATTCCCGGGGGGAGACTATTTACCCCTTCCCCAGCGCAAGGGAAGAGGAGTGTACTCCCTGGACTGTGGATCTCTGGGGCTCTAGGGCTAATTGATTTTTATTTTATTGCCAGCTAAACTCTAGCCCGTGTTTGGCAGGACCAGTGAGGACACGTCCTGGTCCGCCGTTGCTGGTTTTAAATGGAGAGAGCTGTTACTATGCAGAGATTCAAAATAACAAAAGATGGCTACAATAGACTTAAGGCTGACCTAGATAGGCTGATCAATGTGGAGAGGACAAAGATTTCCAAGGCAATAGGGGAGGCCCTAGAGCTGGGTGATCTGAGCGAGAATACGGAGTACAGCTCCTCGAAGGAGAAACAGCTGATCAACGAGGCGCTCATAGCAACCCTGGGAGAGAAAATTTCCAATGCCGACGTGGTTGACCTGGGCAGACTGTCTGGCGATACCATTGATTTCGGTGCAACGGTGACTCTGCTGGATGAGGATTCAGACAGGCAAATCCACTACACCCTACTCAGCGAATTTGAGGCGGATCCGGCGAAACACGTGATTTCCGTGAATTCGCCCATAGGCAACGCCCTGCTGGGTAAGCGCATTGGAGAATCTGCTGAAATCAAGGTTCCTAGTGGAACGAAGTACTATGTGGTTACAAATATAGGGTGGGGTGGCGAAAACTAGACAGTGTTCCCTAAGATCATCAGCTTTTTTCTAGTCTATGTCCTAAGTCTAGTGAACTTTGTGGCGGTGCTGAGCCCATTCGTATTTGTGCTGCTGGGAAAGTATTTTCTGAGGGCCTCCGTGCAGACCACCTATGTGGAGTCCCTGGTCTTCCTCCTGCTGGCTGCCCTGAGCCTACTGATGCTACTATTTCTGCTCTTTGATTTTATTTTTTCCTCGAGCATAGGATACTATACAAAAACCAGTGTTCCGGTTGCAAAAAGTGGCGCTCATAAAAAGTTTTCCGGAGTCTTCGAATCCGTCAAGAAAAAGTTTGCCCTGAGCGCTGTGGAGCTCTACATAGAGAGCAGCGATGAGATCAACGCCTATGCCGTCGGCAGTCTGAGAAGGAATATAGTGGTGCTGACCACGGGACTTCTCAATCTCTATAGATTCGAGGTAGACGATTCCGAAAAATTTCTGGCCTCCGTAGAGGGTATCATTGCCCACGAGATGTCCCACATAGTGAATAAAGACTATTTTGTGGCTCTGCTACTTATGGTAAATGAGAGAGCCACAAATTTTATCTCTGGTCTGGTGGCCGCTCTATTCGAGCTGCTGAGTAAAATTTTCTCCCTCATTCCAGTTGTTGGCCAGTACATAGCGCTGGCGCTGGACATGACCTTCAGCGCAATAAATTTCATCATAGGCTTCTTCTACAGGCATGTTATGCTGAATCTGTATAGATTTATTCAGCTGCAGATAAGCAAAAGCGTAGAGTACCGAGCCGATAGACAGGCGGCAGAGGTGGTGGGTGGACCGGGCATGGCTCGGACACTGAGCCTACTGGGCAGTGGTGGCTATTTCTCTATTTTTTCGTCCCACCCGCTGACCCGCGATAGGATCAGGAGCGTTGTGAAGGTAAAAAAATCAGAGAAAACCATAGAGTCTCTGGCAGGGACGAACCTAACCTTTGCTGTCTCCTTTGCGATAATACTAACTGTCCTTTACCTTAGCTATAGGCTAGCCAGGATCCAGGTGCTGCTAGAGGCCTACAGAGAGATGGCCCTACTCCTGAGAAATAGGTATATTTTAGTTAGAACCAGAATAGCGATTTTCCTGAATAGGTATTTTGCTAGGTAGATATGTCAAAGGCTGGAAAAATATTCGCCCTCCTGGCCAGTGCATACGGGGAAGAGGGTCTAACGGAGTTGAAATACACAAATCCCTACACGCTTCTGGTGTCCGTCATGCTCTCTGCCCAGGCGACGGATGCGGGAGTCAATAGAGTAACCCCCGAACTGTTCAGGTTAGCCCAGTCTCCGGGAGAGATGCTGGAGCTAGGTTTTGATAGACTTCGAGAGATCATCGGCAGCATAAACTACAACAACAGCAAGGCCAGACACATCCTTAGTGCAAGTGCACAGCTGCTAGAGAAATTCAACGGAGAGGTGCCGGGCAACATGACGGACCTGCTATCTCTGGCTGGTGTCGGTCGCAAAACCGCGAACATCATCCTTAACATAGTCTTCGGAATGGCAACCATTGCCGTTGACACGCACGTTTTTCGAGTATCCAACAGACTGGGAATAGTGAAGGCGAAAAATGTACTTGAAGCCGAGGAGCAGCTGCTGAAGGTTGTTCCCAGAAAATACCGGGCACAGGCCAATAACCTCCTTGTCCTCTTCGGTCGCCGCCAGTGCAGAGCCCTGAGGCCTAGCTGTGGTTCCTGCATCCTCGGAGACCACTGCGACAGCAGGAATAGTCTGGAGAATCCAAAAAAGGGCTGATCCAGCGTCGGGTCAACTGACCTGGAGAGTGTAATCTGAGAGCTAGACCAGGGGGGTACCAGGTTCCTGGGGGCTGATACTTCCTTCGCTAGAGCCACCGCTGTTGCTGCACTGAAAAAAATTGGAAACACCTAGGAAATTCCTGGAGGACCCGGAGAAGCTACCAGAAACAGTGGCGCCACCAGACCGGGGGCCCGTCCTAGAACACTGGGATAGCCCCTAGCTAGGGGCTGCTGGTAGAACCTAGGAGGGGTCAATTAAATTTTTTAGATCTCTAGAGTACTGAATTATCGGGATCTAGGGGGTCCATCTGGCTATGGAGGTCCGTGTATAGGTCCAAACACATGTGAGACAAAATAGATCTTTTGGCTGAATGTTTTTTATTTCAGCTGTTGGGTCATTTTTAGGATAATTAATGTTGTTCTGGGAATGACTAGGGTAGACCA
>JAITSP010000094.1 GCA_031287725.1 Rickettsiales bacterium | reverse complement strand
AATTCCCTCTCCCGGGCGTTTAGAGCCAGCAGAGCCTCTCTTGCTAGGTCATACCAGGTGGTTCTCGTTTCCCTCGGCCCTCCGGCCGCCGATGATCTGCCGGCCAGACTGCAGATGTAGAGTTCATTCTCTGCCCTGGTCACGGCCACGTAGAGGAGCCTCAGATACTCGCCATAGAGCTCTTCCCCATCCGCCTCTCTCAGAGTTTTCATCACATCCGAGTGGCTAGGGGTCATGTATATGGGAATTTCATGGCCGGTGGCCTCTCTAGTCCATAGAATTTTTTCTCTGCTCTGGTCTACGGCGGAGTTTGCATCGGCTATGAAAACAACGGGCGCCTGGAGTCCCTTGGAGGCGTGTATGGTCATGATCCTAACCTGGTCGATGGAGCTGGATCCGAGATCCTTTTTTATTTCATTTTTCCTATCTCCAAGAAAATAGAGGAAATCCAGCAGAGATGCGTTGTTGTTGCCCTCGTAGTGCTGCACAAGGAGTAGGAATCTATTTAAAATGTCGTTGCTGTCCGAGCTGAATCTAGAGCCTATATTTTTCCGGACGCCGCAGTCCTCGAGGACATAGAAGCAGAGTTCGTAGACTCCGAGGTGGTGGCTCCGTTCAATAATCCGCTCCAGTAGTCTGTACTTCTCTTCGTGGGTTTTCTCCAGAGCCCTGAACAGAGAAAGACCATGGTCAATCCTGTATCTGCAGGCTATGTAGAGATCCTCCTCGGTCATGTCCAGGAATGGCGATTTTACTATGTTGGCTAGGCTCAGGTCATCATCCTGGAATAGGATGAAAGTGAGTAGGGATAGGAAATCCTCTACCAGAATGTGTTCAAAGAGATTGAGTCTGTCTAGCCCGGAATTCGGAATTCCATGGCCATTAAAATTTTTTAGAAGGTAGGAGAGAAATATGGGATTTCTGTTCCTCACTAGGATCAGAATGTCGCCGTAGTGTATTTTTCTATTTTCTCCATTTCTGTCCACAATTGTTCTGTCGGATCCTACCAGATCCATCACTCTGGCCACAATGAGTCTAGCTAAAATCTCCTGCTTTTTCACATCCTCCCCATTGTCGAAGTCTATCCTCCAGGCCTCTCTTTCGCTGCTCTGGGCCTGGACGGGGGGCCATAGCTCCACCAGACCGGTGCCAATTCTTGTGCAGTGGTGTTCCAGGGCGCCGCCCAGAGTTGATATTTTCTCCAGCCTCCGCTGGTCTCTGAACAGTGCATCGACAAATTTCAGTATGGTATCCACCGATCTGTAGGAGTAGCGCAGGTCTAGCCTGGACAAAGGGTTCGGGCTGGATTCCAGCAGATCCCGGTAGAAGTTGTATTTTTCACTGAACATCTTTGGATTTGCGCCCTGGAACCTGAAAATTGACTGTTTCTCGTCGCCCACAACGAAGAGACTCCTTGGCCTAGCGTTGGCAGTTTCTCCGCTGAAGAATTCGTTCGCGAGACTGCCCACTATCTCCCACTGGAGAGTGGATGTGTCCTGTGCCTCGTCTAGGAGGATGTGTTCAATCTCACCATCCAGCTTGTAGCCTATCCAGGCCGAATATTCGGTATTCTGTAGCAACTCCAGAGCAACCACTGTGAGATCATCAAAATCTAGAAAACCCCTTCTGCGCTTGAGCCTTCCGTAGTTCTCGATGACTTCCCGGGCCACCTCCACCATTGCCACGGTGAGGCCATAGCACCTGGCGTTCTCTAGCCTCTGGACAAAATTTCTGCATCTCTCCTGCTCTAGCACAAAAATGTTCTCCAGATACCCCCTAGAGGTGTCAAATTTTTTGGTAAATATGTTCCCTAGCTTTCTCTTTTCCCACTCTCTGGTCAGGAAGAGATTTAGGTAGCTGTCTCTGGAGTCCTCGGTGGCGCTGGCCATAAAATTTCTGACGATTTCCAGATTTTTCTCCTGCCGGGGGGATGGATCCAGCTCGACAAATGTTTCATAGAGGGACAAAATTTCCGAGCAGTCGTGGCCTAAAAATGACTCCAGGATTTTCTCCGGGTCAGTGTCTTCCAGTCTGAAGATAGTGCCGAGGTCCTTTCGGTAGTCAAATTTTCCGAGAGGATCGAATTTTTTCCTCCTGGATACCAGATGGTCTATGAAATCATAGAGATCCTCCTCGTTTCTGTCAAAAATCAGTGAGCCTAGGTGGTGACAGATTTCACTGTCCGGATTCATATTCCGGAGGAGGTCCTCTATGGATTCCTCTATGAGATCCGACGACTGGTATTCATCGATTATCTCAAAATTATGCGGTATCCCGGCCTCCAGAGGGAAGCGGCTGATCAGCTGCTGGCAGAATGAGTGTATGGTAAAAATTCTTAGCTCGTCAATGCGGTCCACCGACTCCGCAAAGAGACCTCGGGCTCTCCTCAGTAGCTCCGGGGTCAGGCTGTCTGGTCCGACAATTTCTCTCAGCTCCCCGAGGAAATCCTTTTCGGCCATGATGGCCAGTCTGGACAGCGAACTGTAGGTCCTCTCCTTTATCTCCTGGGCTCCGGTCCTCGTGTAGGTTATGCACACTATCCTTGAGACCTCCACGCCGTTTAGTATCAGGCACAGCAGCCTCCTCATCAGGATTGTCGTCTTTCCCGATCCTGCCGAGGCCGAAACCCAGAGGGAGCTGGCCACATCCTCAAGGGCCGACCGATTCCCGTCCCGCCGCTCAGCCATCTGCCCCTGGACCCCTAGCTGTAACCAAAGAGAATCTCCATAGTTTTTCTGGAGTCTAGCGGAACTGTGCCTTAAATCAAGTCTAGAAAAAGATGGGGGCTTGGCTAATTTCCCACCTTTCTAGGTTTTAATAGTTCTCCAGCATCTGTCTAACCTCTCCGGGAAGATGGACTTCCAGAGGACAGGGGGCGGAGCTAGAGCTAGGCTAGAATCGACACTCTAGGGTCAGAGGGAGAGCTATGGTTTTGGTATATCGCCGGGGCCGACTCGCAGTCGACAGACCTTTCCATGCTCAATGCTGATTTTGCCCTCTAGACTGAGCTTCATGAGAGTGGCATTGATTTCACCTACGTCAAGACTAACACTGTCAACAAGCATAGCGATGTCGATGGGATAGTAGTCTAATTTTGATAGTAGCAGTTCTTCAACTGTCTGCTGCTCGGGGTCCTGCTGTACAGTAGATTCGTCATCGCCAGGAATTTCATCACAATTCTCGGTCGGGGTCTGGCCTCCCCGGTAGAACCAGCTGTCTCCGTAGTTTAACTTAAGGCTTGGCTCCGGAGGGCCTTCCTTCCCTGGTTCGATCGATGGCCCGGGGCACAGATCTCTGAAGTTTATAGTCTCCGGCCCGGGCACTGTGGAGGATTCCAAATTCTCTATGACATCTTCTACGGTTAGAACTATCGTTGCCCCCTGCTGTATAAGTTTGTTCGAACCAATATAATTGGTGTCGTAGGGGCTGCCAGGAAACACCAGGACCTCTCTGTTGTACTTTAAAGCCTGATTTGCCGTATATAGAGAGCCAGATCCTAGGCCGGCACTGACTATAAGAACCCCTCTGGACATCCCAGCTATAGTTTTATTTCTTATGGGAAAGTTTTCAGGCTTGGGCCTGGTACCCAGAGGGAACTCCGAGACCAGGAGCCCGTTGCTCTCCAGTATTTTTTGGTACAGATATTCATTCTCCCTCGGGTAGACGTTTTCTATGCTATTTCCTAGAATGGCTATGGTTCCGTTTTCTAGCGAACCAATGTGACTGGCGGCGTCGACTCCCTTTGCTAGACCAGACACAACAATATAGCCATAGCTAGAGATTTTTCTGGCCACCGCCTTTGTGAAATTAAATGTGTTTATAGAGCACTCTCTTGAGCCGACAATTGCTACCCTCCTCTCACCAGCCAAGAGTTTTGTGTTGCCAAGACAGGTTAGCACCAGAGGAAAGGGTGGAACCATCATTAGAGAACGTGGATATTCGTTATCTTTGCAGGTTATTAGTTTTGCGCCGAGTTTATTGCATTTTTCGAGTTCTAGCTGAATATTCTCATCGCTGCAAATTTTTACGTCCTTTCTGCAGACCTGATCAATTTTTTCGACCATGTCCCTGACAGTGTAGCCTCCCCTTAAAAGTCTATAGAACACTGTGCTGGTGAAACCAAAGGTTCTAGATAGTTTTAGAATAGCTAACTTTTCACTATCCATATTTCTGCGCTTCATTTCTCCCTCTAGGGATTATACCATAGAAACTAGATAGTTGCAATGGTATTTTCTCCCTGTACAGCTCACTAGCACATGAAGGAACCGTTGCAAACAAATTAGACAAAATCTGGGTCGCTCTGCTATTTCTGACTTCCCCGGCCCCCCTGTGTTTGGTCTCTCTTGATTATCATTCTAATGGTTCTAACATTTGGCTAGATGCCTGACTGCTGTCTGACTCCTAGGGGAGCTGCCTCACTATGTCAAGGAAAATACTATCCGCCAGATTTTCAACCCTATTGGAGTCTTCCTTTTTGCCCCTCAGCTGGTCCGAGTACTTGAAAACCGAGCTGTCTCTGGTCTCCAGAGTGCTAATCTCTCCCACCACGCTATCCTCTCCGATTTTTATCCTATAGCTGAGGTTTATCATCCTATTTTTCTCCCTAGGGCCTCCATCATCCTCTAGAGCTGCCATGAGATCTGTCTCTCTGATGTCCAGGGTCAGCCTGCAGCTTCGAGCCATGTCGCCCCGGGCATTTCTATTTATCACAAGGCTGAACCTACTGGCTAGAGAATTTTTTAGTTCTCTAGAGAGCAGTAGACTATCTGTAGTCTCGCCGGCAAATCGGATATCTAGAGAATTACAGCGAGAAAGTATACTCTTCTCCTTTCCTCTGAAAAGAGGGCTGCAGGAACATAGCGTCAGTGCTATAGCTGCCAGAGCACCCAGCCCAGCCCCGGGGCGCAGCCTAGAGATGGCTGGTTTTTTCATAGAAATCTAATTTCCCCTGGCACGGAGTTCTACCTTTTCCCCACAATGCTATCCATTAGAAACTTAGTGGCACCCTGAACCCATCTCCCTCCGTTCTTCAGAACCACTATGAGTGCCACCAGTCCAACAATTATGAAGGGCAGAGCCATCAGAGCACTTCTCCCCTGGGCCAGCATCACATTTGCCTGGGCAGCCGAATACTTAGAGGCCTTATACTTTGATTCCTTCTTGGCGTCATCCCGCTCCTTCTTCTTTTTATCATCTTCCCTCTCTTTGGCGGTTTTTTCAGCATCACTCTTGGCTTCCGGCTTCTTGTCACCCTTAGCCTTTTTATCATCCTCTCCATCACCGAAGCCGGCTATGGCACCATCCGCTCTTCCATCCTCAACCGGAGGAGGGGGAGTCCTATCTTCTAATTCATCACCCATGGCCTAGCCCTAGAACGGTATATCATCATCTATGGCTTCTCCCAGAAAGTCACCAGATCCAGCCGACGAACCACCCTCCGTTCGACCCGCCACAGCGCCCGTCGCCGCTACCCTACCCAGAGAACTATAGTACTCATCATCGTAGCCACTAGCCCCACTATTCCCTCCGGGATTTCTTGGATCCAGAATTTGCAACTCCGCCGTGAAACCCTGGAGAATTATTTCGGTGGCATATTTATCCACACCACTCGGGTCAACCCATTTTCTAGTCTGGATAGAACCGGACAGGTATAATTTGCTGCCCTTCTTTACGTAACTTCTAATGATACCCACAAGACCCTGGGAATAGACGACTATCCTATGCCATTCGGTCTTATCCTTTCGCTCCCCGGTGGTCTTATCCTTCCAGGAATCCGAAGTGGCAAGGCTGAAGAGAGCTACCTCATTGCCATTGTTCATGGTCCTTATCTCTGGGTCCTTCCCAACGTTACCTATAAGTATAACCTTATTAACAGACATATCTCAAACGCCTTATCGTATTTTTCTGCATTGTAGATCCTCTTATTTAAAAGTAAATTGATTAAAAACATAGTCTAAATGCACAGACGATGCTGGTACCAACATAATAATCAGGCTTCCGTAGTGTTTCGGGGAAAATACAATTTATATTTTTATTCCCAAATTTCCTGGCGCCCAACCACATAAATGCGAATAGCCATCAAAAGTTATGCTATTCCCTCGAGGATGGATGACTACCATGGATCGCGGGGTTCTCTGGACCAAACTAAATCTAGAGCTGTTTTGATATTTTTTCACCGGCCAGCCAGTTTTTTTACCAATAGAAACCTATTTGTGGGAGGCCCCTATTCTCTAGGCTGTTCCCCAGAGGCCTCCCCTCAGAGACTATTTCCAAAATATTCCCCAGAGTATTTCTGATTTTCATTTTCCTAGCGGCTAGGAATATTTAAATTCATTCTGGATCAGAATGGGTCTCCAGGCCATACTCACCAGCCCCCCCGAGGGGGCTGGTGAGTATGGAGAAATTGGAGGAACCTCTAGAGGTCTCTGGATATACTGAAGAAACTCCAGAGGTCTCCCCAGGGGGTGGGGACTCTAGAAATCCCTAGAGACTCCACTCTAGTCCAATGCCAAATCTTCCGAGACTAGAGAATCCTTTCTGGAAGACGGCCACTGGGCCGGCTGCTCCTTCGGCCGTTCTGTAGGTCAGAGCTAGAGCCAATCTATTTCCCCCCTCTAGTCTTCCGGCTAGCTTCAGAGAGAGATTTAGACTGTCTCTGTCTCTATAGAGGTCTCTGTGGCTACCCAGAGCTATCATCTGGCTATAGCCTAGGCCTAGGGTTAGCTCTAGAAGTTTTGTCAGAGCCATAGTGCCCTCTAGGCCATAGTTGATGGCCACTGAACTTAGACTCAGGCTAGAGAAGCCACCCTTTCGCTCACCCAGAGATGAGCGGAGATAGTCAATGGTCAGGGTTGGCACTAGGCTGTAGGTTTGCCCTAGCTCTATTTTGTAGTCTAGACCCAGAGCTAGACCCAAACTATGGGAATTGAAACTTCCCCTACCTCTCGAGACAGACCTCCTCGGACCAGCTTTGTTGTAGCCATAGCCATAGTAGAGCAGAGCATTTGTGCTGAGGTTGGCATAGCTGGCTATGCCACTGGCTGCTCCCCGGAGAGCAATGCTAGCGCCAGTGCTAGTCAATTTTCCCCTCAGAGCACCTCCATTCTTTTTTTTCAGAAAGGTCCCAGATTTGTCTATAGATACAATTACCGCCAGAGACCGGCTGCTATCAGCCGCCAGAGGACTATAGCCAATTCTAAGGCTCCTAGCATTTGTCTTCGATGCCGATTCTCCGTGGCCAAGTCTAGCATAGCTAACGGCTGTCCACAGCTTTTTATTACCGTTGGCTCTAGCCAGAGCAGCCAGATCCGAGAAGATAGTTCTAGCGTTGCCAATGGAAATACTAGTTATTCTACCATCCCTCTCCTGGAGTTTCAGCTTGCTAGAGTCATCTTTCTTCCTCTCTCCGGCAGCTGGTGCAGTTTCTTCTCTGGTGCTAGAATTTGTCCCCTGAGACTCTTCCGCTTCTTTCTCAGTTACTCCCCCGCTAGGGGCCACGGATGATTCCTTTGTTTCTATGGCCTTTACTCTATCGACCCCTAGCCTATCATTTAACCATGCTTCCAGGGATTTGTCCACCTCCCCAGCTGCTCCGGATGATTCCTTTGTTTCTATGGTAAGTTTTCCATTAGCCTCTAACCTGTATGTCTCCAGTAATTCTTTTATTCCCGTAGGTGTCTTCCTAGCTGCATTCTCTGTTTTTTCGCTATTAATTTCTCTGACATTTCGCTCATAGTTTAATAAGTCCAAAATCTCCCTGTGGCGGCGCCCATCATACACCCCCCATTCTATGGGACGGGTTCCTGATCCTACTCTCGGGAATTTTTCTCCTTCCAATGCATTTTTTGCTTCTCTGGCATTAATTTCCTCGGCATTTCGCCCATAGGCCATTAACTTCAAAAACTCCTTATAGTGGCGCTTCTCATGCTCCCCATATTCTATGGGACGGGTTCCTGATCTTACTCTCGGGAATTTTTCTCCTTCTGATGCATTTTTTGTTTCTCTGGCATTAATTTCTTCGGCATTTTGCCCATGGGCCATTGGCCTCGAAAACTCCTCGCGGCTCTGCCCATCATACATTCCCTGCTCTGTCGGACTGGCTTCCACTGGGCATGTTTCTACTGGGCAGGTTCCTGATTCTACTGCCGGGAATTTTTCTGTTCCATTGGCAGCGCCCTCGGATATATTTTTTTCCATAGTTATCAGTTGCCAGGCATTTCCATCGCCCGGCAGATTACGCCCCAGGGCTCCGTTCCCTCCGAGAAATGTTTGGACCAGGATGGCTGCGGCTAGTATTAGCGATAAACGGCTTCTGGCACTATTCGTTTCTAGATTTGTCATGATAATCTCCTCTTACATTAATTATTAGATAAATTATTCTCCAGAACCCACTAGGTGGGCTTCAAATATTCCTCTGGACCCCCCACATTCCTTCCGGAGGTCGGAATCCATATCCCACCCCTAGCTGGAGAAATAGATAAACAATCTATTTACTATCATAGCAGAAAAAAATGTTTATGCAATAGCCTTGGCAAAAAAAATATATTGACCAGAGGGCCTGGCCAGCTCCCATTTTTCGGCTTCTATATTCATAATTGGGGGGGTTCAACTAGTTTTCCACCTTTTTAGTTTTTATATTTACAATTTTTCCGGGGGAACAGGCTTTCCTATTTTCTAAATAGTTTTTCAGCGGTCTGAGCATATTTTTTTAAACTCCCCCCTATACTTCCATTTCTACGGCTGAGTCTATAGTCACATTCCCCTGGATGTAAATAAACCTATCTCCAGTGCCCGCTAGAGATCTGCTGCAAATTAGACCAAATATAGGGTTGCTCTAATGTTTCCCCATCACCCAGCTAGCTCCTCCGGGAAGAGAAATCTAATTTACGGCGGGGCCCCGCATGTGTCTGGACTAGGACACCCTGGCAATATTTTTTACCCACCAATGCTCCTCCGGTGTACAGCAGGGGTACATTTTTTTTAGAATTTTTCAGAGATCAGTCTCTTCCCCTGGATTAAAACCTTGCAAAATTTATTATGTGACTATATAATCGGGGCGTCCTCTGGATGCCGGGTGCTGTAGACCTAGGGTTGTATAAGTCTAAATATCTAAATAAATTCGGTTATGTCGAAGGTTCTTGCGAGTGTTGATGTATCGTCCAGTAAGATAGTCTGTCTGATAGCTCAGAAAGGCAGTGACGGTAGATTTTTCATAAAAGGGGCAAGTCTCCACGAGGCTCTCGGAATTAAGAATGGGAATATTGTTCATCCCGGGCTTGCCACCCAGTCCATAGTCAAGGCTATCACCCGGGCAGAGAAGATGTACGGCAAAAACATAGACAACGTCTCTCTGGGAATATCCGGAGACTCACTCAGGTCAAAAATCCTAAAAACCAAGTTGAATCTGGGATCCAGCAGAGCCATCGCTAGAAATGACCTGATGTCCATGGGTCGGGACATCATAGATGGATTGGCCAGAGAAGACAAAGAGGCTATCCACCTGGTTCCCATAGAATTTGCGGTGGATGGCGTGGAAACTCCTAGTCCCGTGGGAATCTCGGGAGCTAGTCTGGAGGCGAGGTTTAATGTGTTCTTTGCTAAGAGTTCCAAGGTGGAAAATTTGAGTAGCTGCTTCCGAAAGATCAATCTTGTGGTCGACAATCTTGTCTTTGAGGGATTAGCCTCTGCCCTGGCGGTGCTCAGCGGGGATGAGATGAGGAATGGCGCCATAGTGCTGGACATAGGAGCTGGGACGACCTCCTTCGCCATAGTCAAGGGCAACAAATTTGAATTTGGAGCCTCTCTGCCCATCGGAGGGGATGTCATCACGGGGGATCTAGCCGACATACTGGATGTGTCCTTCGGGACAGCTGAGAAAATCAAGATTCTTAACTGTAGCATGTTCCTCGATAGACTGGAGGAGAATGATCTGATAAAGGTTGACATAGAGGATGACGAGACATTTAAGGTTGCCGGAAACAAAAAGAAAATTGTGAATGACATTTTTAGGTCCAGAATCCATGAGATCATCGATCTTGTCCTCAGAATCGTAGATAAGAAAAACCTTTTCAGTGAATTCGATGGGATGGTGGTGACGGGTGGTGTGGCTAACGTTCCGGGACTGGATAATTTTATAACGGCCAAAACAAATATAAAAACTAGAATTGGCATTCCGGAGAATTTTTCGGTATCTCATCTGATCAACGAGAATGAGATTAAAAAACCGATCTATGCGACAAGCATTGGCATTTTAAATTTTGTTGACTATTTTACCGTGGAAGAGGAAGTTAAGGCTCCTGGGCCTATGGCCGGGATGGCCGACAGAGTCATCAGCTTCCTGACGGGTTTATTCACATCCTAGGGGTAGGAGCGCAGTTCATATGCAGATGCTGGTTGGAAGTAGTATTAGTCTGGAGAGCACGCTGAACGGGTTGGACTACGGCTACGAGATTTTCAAGCCAAAGATCCTGGTCTTTGGGGTAGGCGGTGGCGGTGTAAATGTTGTTAACAGCATGATAGGCAGCGGAGATCTGAGTGACGTTGACTTCGTGGTGGCAAACACAGACTACCAGAGTCTCGAGACGTCCCGGGTGGCCAGGAAAATTCTCCTGGGGAAAAAATCTACCAACGGCATGGGAGCGGGAGCGGATCCCTTTGTGGGTAAAAATGCGGCGGAGGAGAGTCTGGAGGAGGTGGAGGAGGTGCTTAGAAACATCAGCATGGTCTTCATCACGGCCGGCATGGGCGGAGGAACGGGAACCGGAGCGGCACCGGTCATAGCTAAAAAGGCTAAGGAGATGAACCTGCTGGTGGCTGCCATTGTGACAAAGCCGTTTCTCAGTGAGGGTGCTCTGAAGATGCAGCAGGCCGAAAGGGGCATAGAGGAACTGAGAAAGTATGTTGACACTCTGATAGTGGTTCCGAATCAAAATCTGTTCAGACTGGCTAACCAGGATACAAAAATGCAGGATTCCCTTAAAATGGTGGATAATGTTCTAAGATCCGGAGTCAGAGGCATAACGGATCTCATAACGAAACCCGGCTTCATAAATCTGGACTTCGCCGACGTTAAGACGGTGATGAAAAAGATGGGTAAGGCCATGATGGGCACGGGCGAGGCCTCGGGACCGGATAAGGCTGTGAGAGCCGTGGAGGAGGCCATATCGAATCCGCTGCTGGATAATGTGTCCATCCGAGGCGCCAAGGGCATAATAATAAATATCACTGGTTCTCCGGACATCACCCTCTTCGAGCATGAGGAGGCAACGAAGCGCATAAAGGAGGAGGTTAATAACGAATTTGCAGATATAATCATTGGCAATGTGTTTGATGAAAATATGGTGGACACTATGAGGATATCAATCTTTGCCACCGGCATAGATGAGGAGGCCTCTCTGGGAGAGGCGGACCGGCTGGCTGGAGAAGGCCAGGAGAGGGAGTATGTTGTAAATTCCGCTAGTCTCCAGGAGCCTGTGAGAATGGTCTATCTGAGAAGTAAAATCGCTGCCAGAGATGGCGGCCAGAGTGAAAGCGCCCCCTCTAGAGAGGAGGAAGACTTTTTCGACATGGGGGAACCGCTCCGCTATGAGGATTCTCCGGGCTACAGCCGGCAGAAAAGGTTCGAACCCACCCAGCAGCAGGAGATGGGCTTTGAAAAGATCCACCAGAAGGGGCTAGAGGGCGGTGGAAGGGCTAAAAAGGGATTTTTCAAGTCTTTCTTTGGGAAAAAGAAAGTGGATGGGAGTTTAAAAAAAAATGGAGAGATATTTGTGGATGATGATTTGGAAATAGATATAAATCTCTATAGCACCCCAGCCTACCTGAGAAATAAAAAATAGTTATCCATGCTGGTAGCCAGAGTTCTGGTCCCAAGGGGTGTCCACAGGGCCTTCGACTATGATGTGGCCGGATCTGGTGCGGTCCTTGGTAGCCTGGTGAGGGTGCCCTTCGGGGGAAGGGAGACCTTCGGGCTGGTGGTGGCTCTGGGGGAGACTAGTCCAGGGAAAACCGCTAGAGGAGAGTTGAGATCTATAGCGGAGGTTTTGCCTGTCCCTCCGCTGGAGGTGAAGTTTATAAAGTTCATAGAATGGTTTGCCGACTACAACGTGGTTCCGCCGGGGCTTGCTCTGAAACTCGTTTTCTCGGAGAAATTTATTCAAAATGGGAGGATGGTGAAAAAATATTCCTATCTAGCAGATGCGAGCAAAAAAATAACAAAAAAACAGGAGGAGGTTGTCAAATTTCTCAGAGACAATTTCCCCCGGGACTATGGACTCGACGAGCTGGAGTCTCTCTGTGGTAGGAAAATTCTCGATAATCTTGTGAAGGGTGGCATCCTGGGGGAGAGGAGATCTAGAGAATTGCCTAGAAACGGTGCTGCTGAAGCTCTGGAGTATGCCATAGATGCTGACAGAGTGACTCTGAATGAGCTGTCCCGGGACCAGAGAGAGGTGTTCGATGGCATTGTGGCTGAGCTAGAGCAGAATAGAAAACCTATCCTGCTGGAGGGAATCACCGGGTCCGGCAAGACTGAAATTTACTTCCACCTCTTCAGGAGAATTTTGGAAATGGATGATGGAGGACAGATTCTATTTATGCTCCCAGAAATTGCCCTTACGAGTCAATTTGTCGACAGGTTTAGATCCCAGTTTGGCTGCCAAAGGGTAGCTGTCTGGCATTCGGCCATAGGCGACGCCACCAGAAGGCAGCTGTGGAACGCTGTGAGCGGTGGAAATCTGAGATTTGTCATGGGGGCTAGATCTTCACTCTTTCTGCCCTTTAGAGATCTGAGGCTGCTGGTGGTGGACGAGGAGCATGATGTTTCCTATAGCCAGAGTGACAACGTTTCCTATAATGCTAGAAATATGGCTGTGGCTAGGGCGAAATTTGACGACTGCCCCATAGTGCTGGGCAGTGCTACACCGTCGCTAGAGAGTCTGTTTAATGCTGAAAGCAAGAAGTATAATTACTTTTTTCTGAAAAGCAGGTTTGGAAACTCTACAATGCCAAAAATAAAAATTGTTGATCTGACCAAGGATAAACTAAAACCTAACAGCTTCCTATCCAGCTGTCTGGTGGATGAGATGGACAGAGAGCTATCTGGAGGCAGGCAGGTGCTGCTCTTCATGAACCGCCGGGGCTATGCCCCCATAGCCCTCTGCAATAACTGTGGCTATAGATTCAGCTGTCCAAACTGTGGCCTATCTCTGGCGGTCCATGGGGCTGAGAATGCGTTTCTCTGCCACCACTGTGGCTATAGGACCAAAAAACAGAGCGACTGCCCAGCCTGCGGCCTTCTAGGCTCTATAATATTCTTCGGTCCTGGCGTTGAAAAGGTGGAGGCTGAGGTGAGAAGAATATTCCCGAGCAGAAACACAATGGTCATAACCAGTGATACAGCTAGGAATGTCGAGGAGACAGCTAAAATGCTTCAGAGAGTGGTCAGTGGAGAGGTGGACATTCTCATCGGTAGCCAAATGATCACTAAGGGCTATGATTTTCCAAATCTGACGCTGGTTGGCGTGCTGGATGCGGATGCTAGCCTATTCGGCGCGAATTTCAGATCTGCCGAGAGAACGTACCAGCTGCTAACCCAGGTAACCGGCAGGGCGGGGCGGAGAATGGCCGACAGTAGAGCTCTGGTGCAATCCCACAGTCCGAACAATGTTATAGTTCAGGCTCTGGAGAGGGGGGATCGGAATATCATCCTGGACTTCGAGAGGGAGAGTAGAAAGATTGCCAATCTACCACCCTACGGTAGAATAACGTCTCTGCTCCTATTTGGCAGAGACGAGTCTCTGGTCCAGTGTCGACTAGGAGAGATCATGAATATACTCCCGCCCAGTGACGACTCCTTTGGAGTCTTCGGACCAGTTCCTCTACATCCACCCCAGCTAGCTGGCAACTTCAGGATCAGACTGGTTTTTAGAACAAAAAATAACTTCAGCATCAAAAAACTAATTTTCCACATATTGGATCGGGTCAAACTCGGTGGCGCTGTGAAATTTAAATTGGAGGTTGACCCCCATAATCTCTAGGGGGTCTGTCTGCCGAATCAGGCTAAGTGTAGAGAGTTGCGCCAATATTTTTTCACCACCTGTCTGCTTCTTTGGGAATGGGACCCGAAAGACACCTAACTGTGCAGCGGGGCCTAAATTCTATCCAAAACCTAGCAAAAAAAGATAACCTCAATGGAATTTGGAAACTCTGAGATTCCTGCTGGAACTACCAAAGATAGTGTACGGCGTTGAGAATCTTAGTAATAAACTCAGTACCGATGGAGTAGCTAGAGCACTCCAGGGAGCTGAGGGCTGAGAACGATAGGATAGCAGACAATGCATCGGCTATGAAGAGGGGGAGAATGGAAGAGATGATGGAATGTAGACTAGAGACTGCTCTGTCCATGCCTAGAAAAGGTCTAGGAATAGACCTGGTGGCCGAGTGTATAGGTCCTGCCAAAAGTGAAATTCTAAGACTAGTGGAAAATCCCAAAAACAACGGATTGTGGAGCTAGAACAATGTACTGTGGCAGGGTAATGGCCAGAGAACTGTGGAGAACCAATCCAGGACTTGATTAGAGGACTTCCCCAGGGCATCATCTGCTCCTCACCGGAGGACCGAAATTTATTTCATGGGCTGTAAATCCGCAGGTCCGATGGTCTATTGACTTTAAGTGAAATTACCTGATAGTTTTGCATATCTATGGAGAAATGGCTGAGTGGCCGAAAGCGTCTTCCTGCTAAGAAGATGTACTGAGTTAATCGGTACCGAGGGTTCGAATCCCTCTTTCTCCGCCAGCTGGATACCACGGCAGATGGCAGAGAGACCCAAAGGAGGCTGGGTTTCCCGGACTTCTGCTCTCCAAATGTTTTTTCTCCTTCCCCTCTTTAAATATTGTTTAAAACATGCTATTATACCCCTAGATGAATGTTTTTTTTTAGGAAGATACGTGAAAAAATTTATACCCTATTTTGTGATGCTAATTCTCCTGCCCTTTGCCACTGCCCGGGATTCTAGAGCTCTATTACCCGTTGGGCTCTACGTAGGAGCCCGAGGGACTGCAGATACGAGAATTTCTTCGAGAACCTCTGCAATAGACCTAGAACCTGGATTCATAGGGAGTGGCTCGTTTATAGCGGGTCTGAGGCTTTTTAGTTTCAGAGTAGATCTCGAGTATGCCCTTGGTGCGTTTAGGACGAATGACATTGATATTAGCATCCTCGGCCACAGCCTGCTCGGCAATGTCTACTACAACCTGTTCGATTCCATTCTACTGAAGCTATACCTGAACGGAGGTGCAGGGAGAACTACATTTGCACACTCTTCCCTCCTGGAGGACGAAGCTGAAACATTCACTAGCTCTTTTACATGGCTAGTGGGTGCCGGAGTCACATTTTCTCTGTTTAACGTTGTAAATCTGGATATTGGCTATAGGTTCATGGACTTTGGAAACCCACAGCTAGACTACTGCGACGACGATTGGACCAGCAGCACCGTCTACCTGGCACTCAGGTTCGGCTTCTAGCTGGCCAGGAGAAGGGGGAGCGGAGATTATCTGCCGTCCATTCGCAGGTCTAGGCCCTCGAGTATTTCTGGCAGCAGGCTCTTTCTCCCTCCCCCCCTACTCTCTTCGACGTCGATGTCGGTCAGATTCCCGGTCGTGTCCCTTTCTCTGAAAAAATGGGACGCTATTCTGTCGTTTTTGTCAAAATAGACCAGTAGCACCGCTTCCCTCTCGATTGTGTCTGCCAGAACACTGTTAGTCCTCATCCTATAGTAGTAGTACAGCCAGGTGCCAAACTCTAGCTCGGCCGTTGGATAGCCAAAATTACTGATTAAATCACTCTTCGTCTGGCTATAGGCACTGAAATTATCAATTTTTTCGCGGTGAATGATGAACTGGGACCCGTAGTGGCCAACGGAACTACAGGAGCAGCACAGAAAAAACACCACCAGAAGACCCGATCTTCTCATAGGGTAGCTCTAGAACAAGAATTTCAATCCACAGTAGCCCGGCATATATTATTGTAAATAGTCTCTGGCCACTGGGGCTGACTACCCTCCAGGACCATCAAACTTTCACAGCCTGCGCAGCCTGCGCCCTCAGCCCCCCGCTGGGGGGCTGAGGGTTCTGGAAAGAACCTAGAGGCTCTATTCTAGCCCAAAATAATCCCGGACTTCCCGAGGACAACTAATTCCCTCGGAAAAATCACAGATACAAGAGCTGAAAAGCTGGAAAACTAGCCAAACCTCACTGTAAACACAAAAACGAAAGGCTGGGAAACCAGCCAGACCCTCTCACATCTGGGCGACTAGACCCTAGCCTACCCTTTTCCGAAGGATGGTTGGGTCGGAAGGGTTCGAACCTTCGATGACAGGATCAAAACCTGTTGCCTTACCGCTTGGCTACGACCCAGAGGATGGGCTGACTCTAGGCATCTATTCGCATAAGTCAATCCTAGAGGCCCGGAGGGGATGGCACCGTCAAACTAAATCACCCTCCGAAGGGTTGTCTTTGGCAATTAGAGGACCAGCATTCCATCCCTCTGGAGAGACCACATTTTTCTGAAGAGTCCACCAGCGTCGCCGAGTAATTCGCCAATGGTCCCATCCTCAATGATTCTACCCCTATCCAGAACGACTATCCTATCCATGGTGGCCAGGGTAGAGAGTCTATGGGCGATGGTCAGAAGGGTTCTATTCTCTGTGAGCTGTTCCAGAGCATCCTGTATTTCCCCTTCGGTTATGCTATCCAGTCCGCTGGTCATCTCGTCAAACACCAGAACTGGGCTAGATCTCAGCATAGCCCTGGCTATGGCTATCCTCTGGCTCTGGCCACCACTCAGCTTGCCACCCTGTTCACCAACGATGCTGTCGAAACCTCTCTCCAGACTCTCTATGAAATCAAGGCAACGGGCCTTTCTGCAGATCTCCGCCAACTCCTCCTCCGTCACATCCTCTCTGCCATTCAGAATATTCTCCCTCACAGTCCTATGGAACAGTGCCGTATTCTGAGGGATGTAGGATATGTTCGCCCTCAGACTCTCCTGGGTCATGTCCGTTCTAATGTTTCTATGGTCAATGTAAATGTTGCCACTCTCAACCTCATAGAGTCTCAGCAGTAGGTTTATGAGAGTTGTCTTCCCACTGCCAGAGCGACCAACCAGCCCAACCCTCTGGCCAGCCCCGATGTGCAGACTGAAGTTCTCCAGGACATAGCCGGGGCTGTCTCTGTACCTGAAATAGACATTTCTAAAGTCTAGGTCCGCACTAGCTCCCAGCTGGAGCCTGGCACTGGAATGGTTTTTTATTTCCCAGGGCACCAGGGTTGTTTCTAGGTTCTGTCTCAGTCTGTTCAGCTGCTCGGCCAGTTCAATTATTGTATTGCCGATGAACTTTGTTGTCTGGACCACATTGTTCGAAATCATAGCCACAAAGAATATGTCGCCTAGGTTTAGAGAGGCTCTCTGGTACAGTTTTAGAGAGATGAAGAGGTTAACCAGTAGTGGCAGGCTAGATAGAACATTACAGAGGAATTTGATAAATATTTTTCCAGATATCATAAGCCTTTCCTTGGCAGAGAGGCTAGCCACCTGTTTTTCGATCAATTTCCTCTCAAACTCCTCGGAGGCAAAATTCTTAACATTGTCGATATTGCTGATGCTATCATTGACCCTGCCCACAAAGATATTTTTCTCCCCCTCGTACTCCCTGATTTTTAGCCGCTGGACAGAGTTTGT
>JAITSP010000097.1 GCA_031287725.1 Rickettsiales bacterium | reverse complement strand
ATACAGATACAATAACTATAGACCCCATTCGAAGCTTGATTTCAAAACTCCCATGGAGTATTATTTATCTCTGAACAGAGTGGGGTGAATTTGTCTCATATGTTATGGACCTGTACAATTTTTCTTGATATGTTGACATTTATTTTCTGAAAGGTAGTATTTTGCTGTCTCCATCATAGTGCCTTCCCAAAAATTAGAATCTGCTCTACTCAGGCTCTCTAGCTCTAGCCGGTGACTATTTTTAGGTTCTAGCCTCATCTAGGTTCCTTCCGGCTGGCTATTCCGGTGACATCGCTGATGAAAAAATATAAATGGTAAATAGCGGCCACTGGAGCCAGCGGAAAGGACCTAAAATTAATCGAACCACGACACGAACCACAACACGAACAACGGAGAGCATAAAATTATGCCGAAAAATGGCTCTAAAAGTAACCTAATTTTTCCAAAATGTGGAAACGAGGCACGAGAGTGGGGTAGGGCAGGGGGCAAAAGGTCTGGCGAGAGCCGTCGCCGACTAAAAACCTTTAGAGGCCAGATGGAGGAAATTCTTTCGGAAAACAAGGGTCCAGAGGGAAAAAACATCCAGGAGCTAGCCTGCAGATCCATTGTCAGTGCCATAACCAGTGCCAAATCCACTCCAGCAGAGAAGATGAGAGTCTTCGAAATACTTCTGAGACTATTCGGCGAGTGGGACAGTTCAAAGATCGAGCACCGGGGTGAGGTGATAGCCGGAGCAGGTAGAGAGGGTTGAGAACTACTACAGAGCCAAGGAGGCCCCGGATCCAGAGCCTTCCCGGGAAAACCAGGGCCAGCCAGAGGATACAGCCACGGCTGCACTGGAAAGGGAGCAGATCCAGAACTCATCGATGACATTTCTCAGGGACTCTCTCAGAGAGAAATGGGAGAAGAATTACGTTACCCCCGACAGGTCTATGGCTAGGCGGGATCGGGTAAAAAGTGCTAACGAGTTTATGAAACTGAAATACTAAAAAAGGAGGATAGTATGACTAGTCTAGTGACAAAACAGGCCCTCAGTCAATTTACCATAAACCTCTCCAGAGGTTTTGTCTACAGAGACGGAGGAATTAGAAGCGTAAACGGGATTCTGGCCAATGCCGACCCCGCACAGATAACAAGCGTCGGTGATATGGTTAAACTTGTGGCTAACCCGAATGGGGACAACGAGGCCTTCGGCGAAGTTACTGCGACAGATACATCGGGCTATGGATTCGTTAGAAAGAATCTAAAGCAGACGGAGTACAAAACCAAAGACCTCTACGGCAATTGTGAATACATAGCGGTAGCACGGAACTATGACGTGATGGTGGGAGTTGCGAACTCTGCCCTGGAGGTTGGTGATCCGCTGGTGTATCTACAGGCTAGTGGAAAACTAGAGAGCGCGGCCCAGGAGGAGCCCGACGAGGGCATCATAGCCTGTGGCATTGCGGTTTCTAGAGCTGCTCCCGGAGAGCTAGTAAAATTTGAAATAAGACTATAGGAGGAAAACATGTACAATAGACAAGGTTATCTACAGGTTCTAACCACTCTGACGGGCCTAGATCAGAAGTACTCAGAACAGCAGTACTACAAAGTTGATCTCACGCAGTACATAGACTTTGAGATAGGTGAGGAGCCATTCAGAGAGAGTCTATTAAAGTCTCGGGAACTCAAAACAAAGAAAATATCCTATGGCTTTGTAGACCTAGAGAAACTCAGAGTCACACAAAATTTCGATCTGGTAGAGGCTAGGCTAGAGAGTCGTAAGAAAAGCTGGGATCTCATGATTCGGGACAGAGTGTTTCTAGGCAGTCGGAGGAACCCGAGAATAAGAGGCCTTCTGAATCTAGAGGGCATAGCTGTGGACACTAGCACCCTGACGGCTGAACTTAGCGCCCTGGCACCAGCCGACGTTCAGGGTGTGGTAGTGAAAATGGTCGCTCTGGCTAGACGTATAAACAATGGGACAGCAACACCCAATACACTGATTATACCGGAGGATGACTACATTAGATGTAGTCAGTCCAATGAGCAGTCCAATGAGCCTAATTTTCAGCTGAAAACCAGGCTGGGCTATCTCCAGGAGTGCTTTGAATTGGCCACCGTGGGTCTCGGCAGAGCCGGAGGCTTTAGAATTCTTCCTAATGCCTTTGCGGATTCTGACATTGGTGGCCCTAATAAAGGCAAGTATCTGCTCTACAGCAGAGACATGGACACCATGGTGTTTGATATACCCATACCATTTACCACCAAATCCTTTGTCACCAGTGACCAGATGAACTGGGAGAGCGTGGCTCTGGGCCAGGTTGGCGCTGTTCGCCTCTTCAGACCCGCCGAGGTTGTCCAGTTCATTAACCTAAATGCCTAGAGGGTTCCCATGGTAAAAGTTCACAATGATGCCTATGAGAAAATATGGCTAAAATTGATCTATACAGCGGCATCGGCTATGAAGAGGGGGAGAATGGAAGGGATAGGTGAGGGGATGGAGAAGGGTGTGATGAAGACCGCCCTGGCGATGCTGATGGACTACGCTCCAATATCTCTAATAGCTAAGTATACGGGGCTAACCATTGACGAGATCAGAAAACTTGAAAACCAACTGAGAAAAGACTAGGGTCTCTGGTCCAGGGGACTTTCTGCCCTCTAGGAACCTCGAACACGGGCCCGGTCTGGAGGCGCGTTTACGGTGGTTTGCAGATTGAGCGGTGGGCTGCTATATAGTTTTTCTAGCACCACCCGCTGCCCCCATGGACCCTAGACCTAGGACTACAGCAAATTCACAAAAATCAGTAAATTTTTGTATATCTCTGATCTGTGACCAATATCTATAACCCTAATAATTTTATGACTGTTAAGTATTTCGCAGACAATCCCGTAGTCTCCAACTCTATACCTAAATTTTCTGCTGCCCACTATAACATTCCCTAGACCCATCGGATCACTAGTCTTCCTGATCCTGCTAAAGAAATCTATTATCCTCTCCCTGTCTCTGGTATCTAGTTTTTTTAATTTTTTGCTGACCCCATCAGCTATTTCAACTGTCCAGTTTGATTCCAAGCTCATCAGCAACCTCTTCAAGACTACGAGTTTCTAAGGTACCATTTTTACATGCCTGTTCATATTTATATATGCTCCTGATATCGACAATGTCTTCGAAATATCTCACTATAGCAGTGCGCACTATATAACTTATACTACGATCACTCTTCTCGGCAACTTTTCTTAGGGCACTGTACATTTCGTCTGGGAGTTTGAAACTCATACATTTTTCTGCCATAGTCCACCATATAGTTGTTAGGTAAAAGTATTATATGATTATTACCTTTTAATAGCAAGTCATAGACACAGCAAATCCCCATGCCCCTAGACCCAGACACTCTAGCCGA
>JAITSP010000041.1 GCA_031287725.1 Rickettsiales bacterium | reverse complement strand
ATTTAGTCCTCTAGCACCGCACCGTGGAATAGATTCTCTATTCTCACAGATTAGCCTCCTCGTTTTGTTGAATTAATCAATTAAACAACGGCAGAGGAGGTTATTTTTCCAATCCTCCGAGAGCACGACCATCTCCGGAGCATTTTGAGTAGTCATTCCCAGAACAACATTAGTTATCCTAAAAATGGCCCAACAGCTGAAATAAAAAACATTCGTCAGAAGATCCATTTTTCCCACATGTGTTTGGACCTATACATGCTAGATTTTACCCAAGAGGGACCCTCTAGAGCACCACTCCATGACCAGAAACCGGAATGGACTTGGAAAGAGGTCTAATATAGGAAAAGAACCCTAGAAAGTATGACAGAGGAAATAGGGGTTAGCACATAAAACGTCTACAGGTGGAGTTCAGGACCTGGGGGTGAGACTCTGGACAGGAGCCATGGAAAGCATAACCTCCACAGAGGGACTCTCTAGAGGGGCTTTCCTCTCCAGGGAAAGCTAGGCAGGCGGTGGACTAATCGGTGCCATAGCCACCCCGGCTCCACCAGGGGTAGAGAACAAAACAGCCAAAGTGGGAGTGTCTAGCCTCCAGATCGCTGCCAGAAACCATTCCACTCAAATTAGCCCGCTAAATTCCAGGAGTTTTCTAGTCTCCTTCTCCCTGAACTCGACTCTGACCCGGGCAGTGCCTTTCTCCAGAAATCCCAGTTTTCTGGCCGCTCCCCGTGACAGATCGATTATTCGATCATCTACGAAGGGACCTCTGTCATTCACCACTACCAGCACACTCTTTCCATTCTCAAGGTTAGCGACTCTGACGACCGATGGCATCGGAAGAGTCCTATGGGCAGCAGTCATAGCATCCATATCAAAAATGTCACCGTTAGCAGTCCTTCTGTTCTGAAAGTCTTCTCCGTACCAGGAGGCCACCCCTATCTCTCTATAGGTCCTATCCTCGCTAGGTCGATACTCTTTCCCGAATATCCTATAGGGCTTACCCACCTTATACCTGCCAGCGTGTTTTTTTCTAGTTACATCGCCAGAGCTACCCCCTCCCCCGGGGTCCCTCCTAGCGTAGACATTGTCCCTAAGCACCTGATATCTCACCCCGCCACAGGAGACGGGTAGAAAAAACAGAGTCAGAGCCAGGTACCCCCTAGCCCTTGATTTTTTTAGACCATTTACTATCGCCATATCTCCTCTCCAGCAATCCTTGGTAGAGATCTCGCCCCTCCACATAGCCAATGTGGCCATAGAGCCTGTAGATCAGATAGAAAATCTCCGGAAAATGGGCATTCTCAGGGTATTCCCGAATGACTCCCCGGAGATGGTTCAGAGCACCTATCAGGTTGTTGTTCTCTATGTAGAACTTAGCTATGTCCATCTCGCTAGTTACTAGATGCTCCAGCACATTTTTACCCTTCAGGAGAATATCCCTCTCATAGATTGAGTCGGGAAACATCGCCAGCATTCTGCTGATGTCCTGAAACGTTTCCCTCAGCATCATCAGATCACGCCGGGAGTTACCGATTTTATCGCATTTGTTTAGAATTTCCAGATAGTAGACGTACTGCAGATTCTGCTCGCCCATATTGAGTTTCTTTATGCTGTCAATCTTCAGCAGCGAATCATCATAGTCACCCAGGCTATAGTGGGCATAGGCTATCATTACCATGGCCTCATAGTAGTTTTCGAAGTCATAGCTGCTCTCTAGCTTTTCAAGATCCCCGATGGCATCCCTAACTCTATTGAGTCTAAAATTTCCCATAGCACGGGCATAGAGACGGGCGCTATCTACCCTCTCCGTATTGTTTTTACCTACACAGGATCCTAGCAGCACGAGCGCAGCTAGGAGCAAAAATCTTCTCATAGAAACTTCTAAGCGGCTTGCGTTCAATGTAATATGAATTATTTTCTTTGCAATAAAGTTGTTTTGGGCTGGAGGGTGTGTCTGTGCGACAAAAAATTGAGGAATTTTTCCAACATCTAGGAATAGAAAAAAACTACTCGAGGAATACAATCCTATCCTACAGAAATGATTTGAATAGTTTCCTAGCATTCGTTTCCGAGGAGTTGGGCCAGACCCTAGACCTGGACACATTCAAAAATCTAGAGCTGAAGGACTTCAGACTGTGGCTAGCCCATAGAAACTCCCAGGGCATTTCAGCCAGGAGCAATGGCAGAGCCGTGGCAGCCATCAAAAGTCTCTATAGATTTCTAGAGAGGAGCCACGGTCTGCACAGCGAAGCCGTCTTCAGGATCAGAAGTCCAAAACTACCAAAGCCACTGCCCAGAAATGTCAGCCACAACAACATCATCAAAATGCTCTACTGCGTAGAAAATTTCGTCAGAGATGGCTGGGAGATCAAAAGGGACAGGGCCCTTATGGTTCTGATATACTCCTGCGGCCTCAGAATCAGCGAGGCACTGAACCTAAAGGTTAGCTCCTTCATAGAGGGAGAGAAAATCAGAATTCTCGGCAAAGGAGGAAAGGAGCGCCTAGTGCTAGTGCTGCCTATCGCCATCGGAGCTCTGGAGGAGTACCTAGAGGCCTGTCCCTACGACACAGGGGGCTCCATTCTGTTCTATGGCTCCAGAGGTAAAAAATACCAGGCAGCAAGGTTTGAAAAACTGGTCCAGAACATAAGAAGCACTCTGGGTCTAGCCGATAGCGTGACTCCCCACTCCCTCAGACACTCCTTCGCCACGGAACTGCTAACAAATGGCGCCGATCTGAGGAGCATACAGGAACTACTTGGACATTCCAGCCTGAGGACAACCCAGATCTATAGCCATGTGAATTCCAACAGTATCCTAGGAGTCTACAGCAGGACACACCCAACCAGCCTAGCCGAAACCGCCTCCGCCAAAAAGAAGGGGGCCCTATAGGTTTTGCAGCTCTATGCGATCAACCAGTTTGCCATAGGCCAGCGCAAGGGTCAGGATAGTGAATCCCCAGGTTGACAGCAGATAATTCACGGTGCCGGCCAGAGCGAGCCCCGTCAAAATGTTTTGTCCAAAGAATAGGCAGACACCCACCACAGACACATTCAGAATTCTCAGCAGGTGTTTAGCATTTCGAGGATTGCTAGCGGAGAAGAGGACACCCAGAAAGACCATCAGCACATAGATCAGTGGTGTCATGATCATACTATTTCTCCTCACCTCAAACCTGCGGGTATTCAGTCCATGGAGTTTAAAATCCTCTATGAGTCTACCCAGAGACGGAAAATCTACCTTTCCCGGGTTTTTGTATTTGTTCTGGATCTGTTTTCTCAGAAAGTCTTCATTTGCCGCCACAGCTATCCTCACCTTTTCTCTGAAAACAACGCTCTTCCCCTGCTCGAACAGATAGGCATTCTCCAGAGCCAGGCTGCCGTTTGCCAGCTGCATGGATTTGGCATTGATTCTTCTGAGGAAATTCCCCTCCTCGTCGCTCAGAAGCAGGATTACTCCATTGAAAACTAATTTTTCTAGAAAAACGCTATCCGCTCTAGCTATTATCTCAAATTTCTCTGGATCCAGGCCCATGTCTCCAGATTTTCTACCGCTGTACTTTAGCCAGATGCCACCGCGCAGAGACATGAAGTCCGAAGCCTCCGCCACACCCCTGTATTTTCCTAGAAGCGCCTCAGACTTTCCTAGGAGGCCCACAGAGGTTTGGCTGTAGACCGTCAGCTGGAAAATGGCCAGCAGAAAAACTATGCAGCTGAGTAACTTAACTATTTTCCAGTCGGAAATCCCATTTGAGTGCAAAATTACCAATTCTCCTTTCACCAGGAGTTTTATCATGATAAACGACACTGAGAGGAGCACTATGAACTGCAGCATTGGCTCGACTAGCCACGGTATCCTAAAGAGAGTAATTTGCAGCGCATCCACCGGAGAAATCGCATAGCTCTGGATATCTGGAAAGAATTCCAAAAAATTCACCACAAACGCTATTGTGGAAACGACAAAAAATACCAGCAGGAACATCTTTATGAATTCACCAGCCAGGTACAGTGAAATTTTGTCCATCATCCCAGCGACCTCATCTCCCCGGCCAGCCCAAAGGCTATGTAGATAATCTGCGCCAGCAGCAGCGCCGTGACCAGATGGAAACCCAGGACCTCGGTTTTTGCCAACCTCAGCAGATAGAAGAAAACTATAGCCAAAATGAAACAGAGACTATAGACCAGCACATTTCTGAGACTGTTGCCACTGAACGTTCTTGAAAAGTTCACACTCAGCATGGAGACGGCACTCAGCAGGGCTAGGATCAGAGAAAATAGAGGGGTCACAATCCTACTGAAAATTTCGCATCTCAGGGCAAGAGTTTTGTTCTCCATTCTCAGCAACTCACCCAGGTACATGAAATCCACATCCCTCTGCCCAGACCTGCCCCGCACGGAATAGAGATCCTTCAGGTTCAGGATCAGTCTATCGAAGAAAAGTATGTTCAGCTCGTTGTCCGCGGCTGGGCTGAAATCCTGTATATTCCCATTGTAGAGTTCAATGTGGCTCTCATCCAATAGCTTTGCCGATTTCGCGAAGAGGATTTTGTTCCTGCTGTCCGTTTTCTGGCTGCTATAGGCCACCAGAAAATTCATATCGTCACCTCTTCGACTGCCTAGGTAGAGTGTTATGTTCTGGAGGCTATTGAAGTTCTCGCTGGTTAGCAGCAGATTGGTTATGTTGTCTTCCACCAGTCTGAGGGAACTTCTAAACATCATGTTGCTCTTCGGCACCAGGTAGAGTGTCAGACAGTAGGACATGAAACAACCTACCAGACCAAGAAAAAACGAAGGTAGGACCAGTTGTTTTTTGCCTAGACCCGATGCCTCCAGTATGATGAGCTCGTTGTTCCTGTCCATTCTGTCGTAGTAGAGTATGACCGAAATGAATATTCCAAACGGTATGACCAGCAGGAGCACCTTCGGCATGGTGAGGAGCACTATGGCCACGAACTCCAGCACACCCAGACCACAGCTGGTCATGTAGGAGGTGTAGCCCATGGACCTGGTCGCCCAGAGAGCCCCCCCCACTAGGAGCAGGCACAGGAAAAAATATTTTAGCAGATTCCTGCAGAAATACCCTACGTATACCCTCAAACTAAAGGCTTGTTTTTACGTTTTACGATAACTATAATCCTAGCAGCGGTTAATTTTAAGTAAAGAATGCACATAGGTGATTCCGTACACCTGCAGAATTATCCCGAGCTGGAGAATTTTGCAGAGGACGACGCTCTGGTGGGCACCATGGATCTGGTGAGGGCCATATGTGGCTGCGCTCTCACCATCAGAGATCGAAACAATCTTAGGATTCGGCTGCCACTGGGTAGAATCACCATCATAGCGGAGAACACCGCTGGTCTCGAGGAGTTTTCGTCCGTGCTGGCGGATGAGATAAACGTCAAAGCCGTGGAGTTTCTGAACAACGTTGGAGATTTTTCAGAGAGTAGGGTTGTTTTAAATTTTCAACACCTGGGAACCAGGGTTGGGTCGAAGATGCCGGACCTAGTCAGGGCTGTCGAGGCCAACGATTGGAAGATGGACAGGGATGGACACCTGAAAATAGGTGGTTTTGAGCTAGCCGGTGATGAATTTTCCATCCAGCTGAGGCCAAAGAGGGACGATGTTTTCCCGGTGGCTGGCTACAACACTCTGGTGAAGCTCGACTTAAACATTAGCGAGGAGCTGAGATGCGAGGGTGCTGCCAGGGATCTGGTTCGCCTAGTTCAGCAGCTGAGGAAGGATTCGAACCTGGACATAGCCGCAAGAATAGAGCTCTTCGTCAGAACAGGCTACCCGCTGCTGATCAGCTCTCTAGAGAAGCACCGCTGCTACATAGAGGAACAGACGCTGGCGAGGAGTTTGGCCAGGGTTGAGGATAGCTACTTCGACTGTCTGTTCTCCACCAGCGGTGAGATTGATAGGAATCCGGTCAAAATTGGCTTTAATGTAGTTGACTAGCGCCATGATGAAAAAAAATGTTCTGTTTGTGATCCCCACCATGGAGAGTGGCGGTGTAGAGGTTGGTTTTCTGGAATTTGCTAGAAAAAACTTTGAAAAAAAAGATATAAACATTTTTCTCCTGGCTGCCGGAGGTGCTATGCTCAGCAGAATCAAGCACTATGACGTGCAGCACATAGCCTTCGGAGTTGATACAAAGAACCCCTTCGCTATCTTTAGAAACATAGAAAAAATTAAAAATGTAATTCGGGAAAATCGCATAGATATAGTCCAGGTTGAGTCAAGGGCTCCAGCCTGGAGCTGTTTCTATGCCTGCAGAGCTCTGGATGTGCCTCTGATAACGGTTGTCCAATTTAACGGACTCTTCAGGAGGTCTCTCTTCCCTAAGAAATTCTACAATTCTATAATGTTCAGAGGAAACCCAGTGGTAGCCGTCTCCAATTTTGTGAGGCAGTTTGTCCAGGACAACTACAGAGGCTACATCCGTGGAAAAGCCTCCGGAACCATTAGGGTCATTCCCAGAGGCATAGACATCGGCGTCTACAGCCAGGAGGCCGTGCCCCAGAACAGGAAGGTAGTCATACAGAATGAGATGAAGCTGCCAGACGACAAGATCATAATAACTCTACCTGGCAGGTTTGCTCCCCAGAAGGGTCAAGAGTACTTTGTGGATGTTCTAAAATACCTGAAATCAGACAACTATTTTTGCCTGCTGGTCGGCGACACGAAGAAAAATCCAGAATACGTTGAGAGGGTCAGAAGACGCATATACAAGCATAACCTACAGGGGTGTGTGAAGATTCACGATAATATAAATGACATGCCGGCTCTCTACGTTCTTTCGAACATAGTGGTGTCCGCCAGCGTTCAGCCGGAATCCTTCGGCAGAACGTCGATAGAGGCCCAGGCCATGGGGAAGATTTTCCTAGGAACAGCTCTGGGTGGGACTCTGGAGACTGTGAGCGACGGCGAGACGGGTTTTCTGGCTCCAAAAAACAATGCCCGGGGATTTGCGGTCATACTGGACAGAGTCATAAATCTACCAGCTGATGAGAAGCAGCTGATAGCCGAGAAATCGAAGCAGAATGTAATAGATAATTATTCATTTGAAAAAATGTACTGCAGGATGATAGATATCTACAATAGGATTGACGACTATGAGCGTTTTTGGCATAGGCATTGACCTTCTGAGTTCAGAGCGGGTTGCGCGCCTCTACTCGAGCTATGGTGCCAGACTGCTACGGAAGGTTCTGTCTCCGAGGGAGCTGGCCCTGCTGGAGAGGGAGGAATCTCCGGTGAGGCGGATAGGCTTTGTTGCCAAGAGATTTTCAGCTAAGGAGGCACTCCTTAAGGCTCTGGGCATCGGTCTAGGGAGAGGCATAGGGCTGACCGATGTGAGCGTGCTGGGTGGCAGCCTGGGCCAGCCGACCATAGAGGTCAGCGAGGCGGCGAAGATGTTTTTGCAAAAATTCTACGGCCTCCAGGACCGCGCTCTGGTCTTTAGCCTTTCCATATCCGACGAGGGCAGTCTCGTCAGCGCAGTGGTAGTAATTTCGACGGAGGCAGCGCGTGACTTTTAGAAGACTAGAAAACGGCAGAAAATTCAACAACTACGATCTCCTGAAGGACATTGCCTTCATCACCATGATCATAGATCACCTAGGACTCTTTGTCTTCAGTGGCCTTAGGTTTCTGAGGGTCATAGGTCGGGCATCGGCCCTAATCTACGCCTTCCTCTTCGGGATTAGCAGAAAAAGGAACGGCGATAGGATTCTGACCGCCGCCGTGGTCACGAGTCTGGTCTGGGCGATTCTTCTGGACAGGATATTTCCCCTCAATGTTCTCTACAATTTCTATCTGTCCAGCTTCCTCCTGGATAGGCTAGAGAGACTCTACAGCGGCAACATTTTTGCATTCTCAGCCGTTTTGCTGGTCCTTCTGGCCTCCGCCGAGGTGATAGACGCCTTCCTAGAGTACGGCTCCTACTTTCTCCTATTGATTTTCTGTGGTAGACTCTGCAGAAAGAGAGAAATGACCCGGAGGGACAAGACTGTGGTGGCTCTCCTAGTCCTCGCCTTCTTTCGTCAGCAGGCGCTGCATATGGAGTTTAGTCTTATCCAGTCGCTGTGCCTATTCGTAATATTTTTGACCATATACCTGACATTTATAAATTTCAGGCTCAGAGAGCTGGAAAACATCCCCAAGAGGGGTTTACTCCTGTTCCTCTCCCGCTATTCGGTGGAATTATTTGTGCTGCAGCACATATTCTTCATAACTCTGCTGTGCCTACGCTGGACACTAGGGAAAACATAAGAAGCTTCGGCCGCCTGAGCGGGAGGGCCCTGGGACCCAGAGGGAAGTTCCTGCTAGAGAGGGTGCTGCCGGACTACAGCGTCGATTTGGAAAAATTACCCCCCAGAGACGAAACCAATTACCTAGAGATAGGCTTTGGCTATGGAGAGAGTCTGGCCTCGAGGGCTGGTGGGGACCCAACGGCAAATTACATGGGCTGTGAGGTCTACGGCAGAGGAATTATTAGCCTTCTCGAGCTGATTCTGGTGGCCAGCATCGGCAATGTGGGAATATTCTATGGTGACGCAAGAATATTGCTCAGGCAGGTAGAAGATAAATACTTTAACGGAATATTTATTCTATTTCCAGATCCCTGGCCCAAAAGAAAGCAGCATAAAAAGAGGATTATCAGCGAGGCCCTCATAGGACTCATCGGGAGAAAACTAAAGCCCGGGGGTAGGCTCTTCTTTGCCTCGGACTCCGAGGAATACGCAGCAGCGACTCTGGCACTGATGAGGGACGCTGCCATCGGAACGGCTCCAGCGAGCCTAGAGGAATGTAGGGCCGAACCTTCCTGGTGGATTGAGACCAGATACCAGAGAAAAGCCAAAAAATCAGGAAGAGATAGTTTTTTCATCGAATATTCGGTCTAGCGCCGGAGGGGCTATTCCATTTAGTCTTATAATAATGATAGTCCTATCCTCGGTCGGCTCCTTGAAAAGCTAAAAATAATTACTATCTCTATAGGCAGTCTATGATTTAGTTTTAGGATGACGAGAGAGGAATTTCACAGAAAATTTAGAACGGGAGAAGAGGATTCTAGGCCAAAGATGGATAGTTCCGAGAGCGAAGACTACGAAACGGGGGAAACCGGAGGGAGTGAGAGCGAAGAGCCGAGGAATGGGGCGGGTAGCGCCGAACCGAAGGCAGCTAGATCCCCGGAGGCCGAGGAGAGGGATAGACTGGCAAAGGAAAATGCCGATCTCAGAGACAAGCTGCTGAGGACCCTGGCCGAGCTGGAAAACACCCGGAGGCGATCGGCGGAGGAGAAGGATAGAGCTCTGAAATTCGCCGTGGCGGGTTTTGTCAAGGATCTGATAGTCATTATGGAGGACTTCCATCTGGCCCTGGCCAGCGTTGGGGAGGGAGAAAAGGATGAGAGCTTTAAGGTATTCTACAGTGGAATCAAGCTGACCTTCAGCGAGCTGAAGAAGATCTTCGAAAAGAACAATGTCAAAAGGATATATCCGCTGAATGAGCAGTTTAATCCGAACTTCCACGAGGCAGTCACCGGCGCTGAGGGGGGCGACTGCGCTCCGGGTACGGTGCTAGAGGTTATGCAGGCTGGCTATATGCTGAACGACAGAGTAATTAAGCCGGCATTGGTGGTGGTGGCGAAATAAATAATAAACTAATAATCGAATGGAGGGACTATGCCATATTCAAAGAAAATGTTAGAGTACTGTGAGAATCCGAAGCACATCGGCTCCCTGGACGAGGAAGACCCCTCCGTCGGGACCGGTGTGGTGGGTTCTCCAGTCTGCGGGGACATGCTCAAGTTCCAAATCAGGGTCGAGGAGGGGGTGATCGTCGATGCAAAGTTTAAAACCTTCGGCTGTGGTGGAGCCATATCCTCTAGCTCTCTGATCACCGAGAAGGTTCTGGGAAAAACCCTCGGAGAGGCGCTGAAGCTGAAAAATAAGGATATAGTACAGGAGCTGGAGCTGCCGAAGGTGAAAATTCACTGCTCTGTCATGGCAGAGGAGGCTATAGGCAAGGCGATCGAGGACTATAGAAATAAAAACAACAAAAACAACGAAAGCATCTGAGGGATGTACATAGAAAAACCGGAGGATCTGGAGCGTGTGCTCCTGGGCTACGACATCGTGCTCTCTGACATCTACGGAGTCCTATGGGACGGAAAAAGCGAAATAGAGGGGGCTGTGGCCACTCTGAGTTTTCTGCGGACCAGAGGCAAGAGAGTTGTGCTGATCTCAAACATATCTAGCAGGAGCGATGGCTTGGAAAATGGCTATTTTTCCGGCACTGGTCTCCGGAGAGGCTATAGCTATGACCTCATGGTGACATCCGGGGACCTCATGCTGGATACTCTGGGCAATGGCTCCAGATTATTTTCAACGGATAGGCCGCTGAAGAAATGCTACGTTCTGGGTAAACTCAAACTGGAGAACTTTGCCCGGAAAGCCGGCTATGAGCTGGTTGGCAGTCCGGAGGAGGCGGATTTTGTCTATGTTGGTTTTCCCCAGCTGTCTCTGGAGGAAGTCGAAAGGCTAGATGCCAGCTCCAGAGACTCGGTCTTTGAGTCGGATATGTATGGAGAGAGGTACTTCGACGTGACGGACCCGGAAATCTTTAGCGAGAGGCTAGCCCGCTGTCGGCGCCGTAACCTACCGATGCTCAGCGACTCGGCAGATCTGGTGGCCCCCCAGGCGGACAGGAAGACGGGCAAACTGAACTATGTGCTGAGACAGGGGACTCTGGCAAAGAATTACAGGGAAATTGGCGGAGAGGTTGTGGAAATTTGTAAACCAAGCTCCACCATATATGCCTATGCCCTCAGAAAACTAGAAAGCCTTCTGGGCCAAGGGGCTGTGGATTTAAAAAAATCAAAGATCATCATGGTGGGCGATACTCTGGACACTGACATTCTGGGCGCCAACAACGCAACGAGAGACCTTGCTCTAGAGATTGACACCATGCTGACGCTCTGCGGCGTCTCCGGAAAGCTGCTGGGGAGAAATCCGGAGGCTCTGCTGGATTTCTGCGGTGCCAAAAAACTCAGCCTAGACTACATGGTAAACAGCCTAGCCCTATCATGAGCGGCTGGCATCTTCTGGTCGTAGATGACGATGACCGCATAAGAAGTCTGCTCGACAGGTACCTGACTAAAAACGAATTTTTTGTGTCCAGTGCTGCCTCCGTTCCCGAGGCCCGGGATTTGATGAAAAAATACATATTCGATCTGCTGGTGGTGGACTACCTGATGCCGGGTGAGGATGGTCTCAGCTTCATCTCTGAAATCAGAGAATCTGGAGATAAAACCCCTATAGTCATGCTGACCGCCCTGAACGATGTCACCAACAGGATAGAGGTGCTATCCTGTGGAGCGGATGACTACCTGCCGAAGCCCTTTGAGCCGAAGGAGTTGGTTCTGAGAATACTAAATATTCTGAGGAGAGTCACTGTGGATGTCGCCGAGCATGGCAAATTCCACTTCGGCAACCTCGTTTTCCACTCTCTGGAAAACGAACTCTACAGAAATGGGGCTCTGGTAAAACTTACGGAGGCGGAGAGCAGGATACTGAAAATATTCTGTGACAATGGCAACCGGGTTCTCTCGAGGGAGGAGATCTGTGCCATGTCTGGCGGTGAGATAGGGGAGAGAAGCATCGACGTGCAGATAACGAGACTTCGGAGGAAGATCGAAGAGGACGCGAAGAATCCGAAATTTCTGAAGACCGTTAGAAATGGCGGCTACACACTTGTGCTGAGGAGCTAGCGCCGGAGGGTGGCCACTCCAGCGCTAGTGCTAGGCGGTGATGGTTCCGCATTTCTCTATCCTATCTCCTCCTCCCCTTTTTTTCCTTTTTATTCTTTTATTTCTTATCCCAGTCCAGTGGATCTGGCAGCATTTGCTAAGTCAACCAATCGGCTATCATTCGAGACGCGAGAATTGCTCGACAAATAGAGTAGTGTTAATTCTTCTAGGAGTTTTTCCAGTTTTTTGGAGTGCTCGCTCATTTTTTCAGGAATACTAACTATATCTTTCTCTGAAAAATATTGTTTCCTTCCTCCCTTCCATTCTGTGACTTTAAATTTCCCATTGTTAGGCCCGTTTTCTACATATTCCACATGTCCCCCGGGGATTTCCCCCTGTTTTTTACAAAATGTCCTGTATTTCTTTTTGCTTTCCTCTATTGCCTTCAAGTGGAGCTCCGTTACTTTTTCCCAATATTTCCATCCTTCTAGTGTCTGGCCCGATTCCTCCATTGAGTGTCTCAATGATTCTAGCGCATCATCTTTCGTCCTACTAGCTTTCAATTTTTTTTTCAATTCCCCCTGGGTTTTACAGGCATTTTCATAGCGTTTAGCGTTCATTTCATGAGCATTGCGACAATCTTCAATTTTGGTTTTGATTTTCTGCAGATTTATCAACCTTTCTTTTAACAACTTTTCTATCTGCTCAAATCTAGCTCTCGCTCTCTCCCGAAAGTAATCACCTAGGTCTGCCAACATGTGTTTTCTATGATTTTCAAGTTTTACTTTACCCAACTCCTTTTTAAAAGATTTGTTGTCAGTTTTTTGCAGTTTATTATTTTTATATACCCTTGCTAGCTTTAAATTTTCCAGTAGTTCGTTGACATTAGCAAATTTATTATGGATAAAATTGGTTTTGTGTATGCCGAAGATTTTCTTCGAATTTTTAACGGTAAACAGTAGGTACTGCGCTCTATCTTCATTCGAGATATCTAAGATGGTTCCGGTAAATTTTTTTATGGTTGTAGCAGTCGATTTATCATCAAATATTTTCCCCATTTCCTCCAGAGTCTCCAGGAATATTTTTCCGCTCTTCAGAGCTTTGTCCATGGATTTTTTGGTACTATAGCCATTCTTCGGGTCAGATACAACTTTTACAAGGGCATTGGCCAAAAATGCACAGGTGCCGTTAGATTGGAAGGGGTAATCTATAGGCACCTCTACGTTTGCTGCCAACTTTTTCCCAAACAGAGCAACTTTTAGCTGTGGCTTCCTCTTGATTCCTAAAAACAAGTCGCCGAGAATGGGAAGTACTCCGGATTTTGGCTCACAGTGGGAACCCGAGAAGTCGATCAAATACCTTTCTCTCGGAGCTTGTCCAAAATCTATGAGTGTTGTTGCATGGCCGCTGAAGAAGACTGGCGATATGATAATGTTTTTATTCGGGAATTTACCTAAAATATTTTTTCCATGTTTTTTCTCAAAATCATCGGAGCTAAAGTATCCCTTCTCCCAAGTTTTTCTACGTAATTGATATCCCGGAGCCACCACTGCAACCTTCCTGTGACATTTGGCGTTCGAAAGGGCGTAGTAGGCCAGAGGCATGCGATAGTCGCCTGATATGCTGCTGCCTGGCTTGTCTCTGTATTTTTCTCGGTAGATGCTGCGCACTATCTCGTATTGGTCTTCGTAGTAATTTTCCTCTTCATCTTCCTCTTCCTCTTCCTCTTCCTCTTCATCTTCCTCTTCCTCTTCATCTTCCTCTTCATCTTCCTCTTCATCTTCATCTTCCTCTTCCTCTTCCTCTTCCTCTTCATCTTCCTCTTCATCTTCATCTTCCTCTTCATCTTCCTCTTCATCTTCATCTTCCTCTTCCTCTTCATCTTCCTCTTCATCTTCATCTTCCTCTTCCTCTTCATCTTCCTCTTCATCTTCATCTTCCTCTTCCTCTTCCTCTTCCTCTTCATCCTCATTCTCATCCTCATCTTCCTTTTCCTTTTCCTTTTCCTCTTTTTCATATTGGTCATGGAGAAGAGGAACCAAAAGGCCGTTGCTATCTCCAACTATGGCGAAGCTATCTATAAGATTTTCAGCATAGTACCTGTAGCCCAGTTCATCTCCTCCCCGATCTACCATCTTTGAGATTCTCAGCTCATCCGGCTCTGATTTGCCTTTTTCTCCATACTCAAATATTTCCCCGCATATTTCCTGAAAATTTTGTTTCTCTTCTGGTCTAGCCCTAGAGGAGGAACTAGAAGAGCTAGAAGAGTGAGAGCTAGAACTTAGGCTAGAGTCGAAGCCTGGAGGAAAATCTGGGAGTTTCTGTTTTTTTTATAGAATATTTTTGCTTTGCACCTGATGAAATCTCTGAGCTTGGGTGCATTTGTCTTCAGGGCAGCTCCAACCTTTTTAGCTAGGTCTTCCGTTTTTTTTAACTCTCTTTTGGCTGCCTTGGACAGAGACCCATTTTCTCTGGATTTTACCTTGTACACATATTTTTTGCAGTTTTCTATATTTTTTCCCAAGTCACTATTGTCTCCGGCCAGAGACACTAGTTTACCCAACAGGTCATTGAATGTAACCCCCTCGAGCAGTTCATAGTGGGCTTCGCAATAGCCTACGATACCTTCTCCATCTTCTTCCCGCCTATAATTTTCTCTGACGGTAAAAGATGCTAGCTCTTTTTCAATCACCTCCCCTAGGTCCACTAGCAGAGAGGAAGATTTACTATTTTTCAGTACACTAACATAGTACTGATGCACTATACTCGCTGTTGCATCCGCCATTTTATGACAGTTTGTTTCTTTGCGCTGATAATACATTATAATTAAATAAAATCAACTGAATATGGTAATTATTTTTAGAGAATGGGAGTTGACCTGGCTAAAGAAACGGTGTAAAATCCGTCCAGTTGCAACAACCTCCGGTAGAAATCTGGCAAGCCACCAAAGCTGCTCTTTGAGAATAGAGGGGCCGGGGCCGAACTCGCCAGAGCCTACTATTCAACCTATGAGATGGTATACTATAGTGACGCTAGGAAGGTGAAGTTCAGCTTTGATGGTAAAGTCATTGACGCCTACCAGATGGATGAGGAGGATATCAAATTTGTTAAGGAGGAGCCCGAGGAAGGCCAGAGAGGAGCTAGAATGCGATTTGTCTAGGTTCTAGGGCGCCCCGGGCATATGTCCCTGCCCAGCTAGTCCACCAGCGGGAATGTTCCCACCGGGGAACGGCGGCGGCAGTGTGGCGGGGGAGGAAGGATCTACATCTGCCGCACCACTAACTCCGGCGAGTCTAGCACCCACAACCGCTCGAATGGCAGCTGTTCCGGTGCCGATGGTGGTAGGTGGTGGTTCCGCATTTTTTTCCTCTATCTCCTTTTTTTCTTTTTTTTCTTCTCCTCCCAGTCCAGTGGACATGGCAGCATTTGCTAGCTTTTCTCCCTGACTAGCTGTGGATAGCGGCGCCTTTTGTTCTTTCAATAGAAGAGTGCAAAGTCTTTTTCTGAGTTCTTCCAGTTTTTGATAGAGCTTGCTCATTTTTATAGAAATCTCAGCTATATCTCCATCTAAAAAATATTGCTCTTCCCCTCCTTTCCATTCCGTGATTTTAAATTTCCCACTGTTAAGCCCGTTTTCTACATATGCCACGCGTCCTTCGGGGACTTTCCCCTGTTTTGTACAAAATTCATCATATTCTCCCATGAATTTCTTTACTGCCCCAGAGCGTTGCTCCATCAGTTTTTCTTCGTGTTCTAATTTTGCCAACGCTCCACACAGTGATAGTCTCAATGATTCCAGCGCTTTTCCCAGCTCCTGTTCTTCCCCTCCCGATTCCAGATAACTTTTGTGGACATTTTTATACAATTCCATATCAGTTTCGTACTTACTGCGACGATCTTTTAATTCCTGTAGAACTATCCGTTCGTATTTTAGTAACCTTTCTATTTTCTCAGATTCAGCCCTCGCTTTCTCCTGAAAGTGATCACCTAAGTCTGCTAACATGTGTTTTCTATGATTTTCAAGTTTTACTTTACCCAACTCCTCTTTAAAAGATTTGTTGTCAGTTACTTGCATTCCATTATTTTTATATACCCTTTCTAGCTTTAAATTTTCCAGTAGTTCGTTGACATTAGCAAATTTATTATGGATAAAATTGGTTTTGTGTATGCCGAAGATTTCATTCGAATTTTTAACGGTAAACAGTAGGTACTGCGCTCTATCTTCACTTGAGATATCTAAGATGGTTTCGGTAAATTTTTTTATGGTTGTAACAGTCGATTTATCATCAAATATTTTCCCCATTTCCTCCAGAGTCTCCAGGAATATTTTTCCGCTCTCTAGACCTGCATCTATGGATTTTTTAGTACTATAGCCATTCTTCGGGTCAGATACAACTTTTACAAGGGTATTGGCCAAAAATTCACAGGTGCCGTTGGATTGGAAGGGGTGACTGCCCAGCGGTAACTTCACATTTTTCGCCAGTGTCTTCCCAAATAGATCGGTTTTTAGCTGTCGCTCCCCCCTGATTCCTAAAAACAAACTACCGAGAGTGGAGAGGAATCCGGGCTTTGGCTCACAGTGGGCACCCGAAAAGTCGAACAAATATCTTTCTCTCGAAGCTTGTCCAAAATCTATGAGTGTTGTTGCATGGCTGCTGAGGGAGACTGGCGATATGATAATGTTTTTGTTCGGGAATTTACCTAAAATATTTTCTCTATATTTTTTCTCAAAATCATCAGAGCTAAAGTATCCCCGCTTCTCAATTTTTTCACGTAATTTATATCCCGGAGCCACCACTGCAACCTTCCTGTGACATCTGGCGTTCGAAAGGGCGTAGTAGGCTAGAGGCATGCGATAGTCGCCTGTTATGCTGCTGCCCAGCTTGTCTCTGTATTTTTCTCGGAAGATGCTGCGCACTATCTCGTATTGGTCTTCGTAGTAATTTTCCTCTTCTTCCCCTTCCTCTTCTTCCCCTTCCTCTTCCCCTTCTTCCTCTTCTTCCCCCTCTTCATACTCTTCCCCTTCCTCTCTTTCGTCAACTTCCTCTTCTTCTTCATATTGACTATAGTAGAGGAGGGGAACCAAAAGGTTGTCGTCACCTACAACTACAGCAAAGCTATCTATAAGATTTTCAGCATAGTACCTGTAGCCCAGTTCATTTCCTTCCCAATCTACCATCTTTGAGATTCTCAGCTCATCCTGCTCTGATTTGCCTTTTTCTCCATACTTAAATATTTCCCCGTATATTTCCTGAAAATTTTGTTTCTCTTCTGGTCTAGCCCTAGAGGAGGAACTAGAAGAGCTAGAAGAGTGAGAGCTAGAACTTAGGCTAGAGTCGAGGCCCGGAGGGGAATCTGGGAGTTTCTGTTTTTTTTCATAGAATATTTTTGCTTTGCACCTGATGAAATCTCTGAGCTCGGATGCATTTGTCTTCAGGGCAGCTCCAATCGTTTTGGCTAGGCCTTCTATTTTTTCTTTGGCTAATTTTGTCTCAGGTGCATCTGTAGTCTCGGTTGCTTCGGGCAAAACATCTTTTTCTTCGAGTTCTACCCCAGGTACTTCGGAATTTTCGGCTATTTCTTCAGATTCTTCTAGTCTGATCAGTTCTTTGCAATTTTCTATCGCGCTCTTTAGAGCCTCATCACCTTTATTTAGTTGGTTCAGTTGATTCAATTTGTCCAGCAGGTCATTAAATGTTTTCCCCTCGAGTAGCTCATAGCGGACTTTGCAATAGCCTATGATATCCTCTCCATTCTCTCCATCCTCTCCATCCTCTATCCGTGTGTAATTTTCTTTGACAGTAAAAGATATTATCCCTTTTTCAACCACTCCCTCTAGGTCCATTAGCATAGAGGAAGGTTTGCTGTTCTCTAGTACGCTAGAGCAATACTGCTGCGCTATATTCACCGTTCTATCCATTATATATGATAGTTTGTTTCTTTGCGCTGAAAATACATTATAATTAAATAAAATCAACGAAATATGGTAATTATTTTTTAGAGAATGGGGGTTGACCTGGCTAAAGAAACGGTGTAAAATCTATCCAGTTGTAACAACCTCCGATGAAGATGGATTCAGGTCATATTGCTGGCAACCTACCAAAGCTGGTCTTTGAGGATAGAGGGGCCAGATCCGAACTCGCCAGAGCCTACTATTCAACCTATGAAATGGTATACTATAATGACGCTAGGAAGGTGAAGTTCAGCTTTGATGGTAAAGTCATTGACGCCTACCAGATGGATGAGGAGGATATCAAATTTGTCAAGGAGGAGCGCCTGAGAGAGGCCAGAGAGGAGCTAGAAATTGCGATTGCGCAGGAGATATACGGTCAGCAGATAGAGAAAGGCAAGACCTGGTGACGATTTAAAACTCTTCCTGGGAGTCATCCCGTGGGGGCTGCCTAGCTGCTGTTGTTTTCCTATTTTTCTCCTCTTTCTCCGGCACCTGTCTGGCTTTTTCGCTAGGAGAAACCTAGAAAACCCTCCTAATTTGCAACGGGGCCAAAATACAATGGCCGGCTAGGGAGAAATAACGGCATAGCCGAAGAGGAGTTCTCCGGCAGAAAAGATCTTCTGGCAAATTCTCTAGAAGAATTCAGAGAAGAGCTGGCCAAGTACCTATACAGATATATTAGACCTCTTTCCAAATCCATTCCGGTTTCTGGTCATGGAGTGGTATTCTAGAGGATCCCTCTTGGGTAAAATCTAGTAAAAGATTCTATTTGACAGAAGGCTAAAAATAAGTTATACTAACAGTAACTAATAGTATGGACTTGAAAGTCTAATGCTAGAAAG
>JAITSP010000036.1 GCA_031287725.1 Rickettsiales bacterium | reverse complement strand
ATCAAATTCTAGCTCCAGTTCTTCTCCATCACTGGCCAGTCTGTCTTCGTCGAATACAACTTCAAGTTTGTCCTCCAGAGAGGGGGGCAGTACCAGTTCGTCTCCTAGTGGTGCCAGTTTGTCTCCTAGTGGTGCCAGTTCGTCTCCCAGAATAGTATCTCCAGAACAGCCAAGAAACTCCCCTGGCGAAATAGGGAAAGTTAACAGTGAACAGCTCGGAGCTATAGAGCAGGAGCTTGACGATAGTTTTGAAACCGGCGCTAAACCTCCCCTGGCGAAATAGGGAAAGTTAACAGTGAACAGCTCAGAGCTATAGAGCAGGAGCTTGACGATAGTCTTGAAACCGGAGCTAAACCTAAAGGTAATTCGTTCTAGAGAGTCTTCTAGATATTCCCAGCATCCACCCGCCAGCCGGGGTCGGTGGGTTGGAGAGGCTGGAAAAGGCAGAGGAGGTTAGGTTAGCCGTAGGCCCCCTAGGGCTCCAGGCTAGCTTCGGAGAATGGTAAATTGTTTTCACAGCGAGAGAGATCCTCCTAGGCTCCCCTTCCCGGAGAGGCTAGCCAGGTGGAGGAGGAATGGCGAAGCAGCTCTACGTTTGATCTAATTTGCAACAGGCCCACGAGGTAGCCGTTGACTAAATTGTTTTTTTCCCGTATAATTTTGTGTATATTATTTTATATAAGTTGTGGAGATGCATATAAGGGTGATCAGGAATAATTTAGCTCTAGTTCTAGTGGTACTTTCTCTCGGAACTGTCACCAGGTCTGGGGTGGCTAACGCTGGAGGGTCTTGGTCCCAGCAGCAGAGAGTTCTATGCGCAAAAATAATACTAGAGGTGGTGGGTGGAGTGGCCCTTGGATCAATTCCATCGCTCTTCAGGTATTGTCGGCGGCCTAGTCGCCAGCCAAAGGATGAAAAGGCTAGAACCAACTCTGGAGATGAAAGCCCTAAAATTTCCAGAGAGAGAAAAAAAACTTCAGACACTTCGAAAACCCAAAAGATCCGCGGCGGTAAGAAAAATCAGCAGAGAAAGGATCTATTCCAGCGACAAATTTTTGGCACCAGGAGCACCACCCATCTGCACGATGCGGTAGTCAGGGCGATGCGAGGAATGGTGGTAGTTGGCTCTGGAGAAGATGAATCACGCGATTAGACAACTGTTGCGCCGCTCTAGTCCAGGTCCATCTGGAACAGACAAGCCTCGGGATCCGAGGCTCCGGATCCTGGCCCCCTGGTTTTAACTCAGATACTCCAGCACTCTGGAGGCACCTACCCCGGGGGATCTTCAGAGCCCCGTTGGTCGTCTCTATCTCTTTTCCATGATCTTCTCGTAGCACTCTATGATGTCTCTTTCGGCTAGGTTGTCATAGTTCTCTATGGCTAGACCACATTCATAGTTATTTTTGACCTCCCTCACGTCCTCCTTGAATCTCCTTAGAGTCTTTATTTTTCCATCAAATATGACAACGCCATCTCTTATCAGGCGTATGTTGGAATTTCTCCGTATCTCACCCTCAGTGACGAAGCAGCCGGCTATCTTCCCGACTCCGCTAATTCCTATCACCTCCCTTATCTCAGCCTGGCCTATTATCCTCTCCTTCTCCAGCGGGTCTAGAAGTCCAGACATCATAGATCTGATGTCATTCACAATGTCATAGATCACAGAGTAGTATTTTATCTCAACGCCCTTTTCCCTGGCCGCATCCCTCACTGGACCACTGGCCCTGACATTAAAGGCCACTATGATGGAACCAGAGGTTAGAGCTAGGTTGACGTCGGACTCGCCTATGGACCCGACAGCGGAGTGAACTATCTCTATGGTCACTTCCTTGGTTTCAAGCTTCATCAGAGTTCCAGCTATGGCTTCGGTGGATCCACTGACATCGGTCTTCAGTATCAGCGACAGCTGCTTCCTATTTCCTCCGTCCTTGGCCTGCCTCAGGATATTCTCCATAGTCTTACCTGATCTCTTTGCCTCTTTACCTTCCCTCTCCCTGCGTTCCCGGTAGGAAATTATATCCCTCGCCTCCTTCTCCGAGGAGACGACGTCAAACACCACACCAGCGCTAGGGGTAGAATCTAGTCCCAGAATTTCAACGGCCATGGAGGGATAGGCACTCTCATGAACTTTTTTCCGCTCATCCATCATTTTTCTGATCTTGCCGTAGCTGGTCCCTGCCAGCACTATGTCTCCCACGGTCAGCACCCCCCTCTGCACCAGAACCGTCGTCACAGCTCCACGCCGCACATCCATCTTGCTCTCTATGACGGCTCCGCTGGCTTCGCAGTCTATGGGTGCCTCTAGGTCCAGAATCTCAGCCTGGAACAGGATAGCCTCCATTAGTTTATCGAGGTTGATCCTATTTCTCGCCGACACATTGACAAAAATAACATTACCACCAAATTCTGTGGCCACAATGCCGTGCTGCAGGAGATCCTGTCTAACCCTGTCTGGATCAGCTCCAACCCTATCGATTTTGTTTACCGCCACCACTATAGGAACTTTTGCAGCCTTCGTGTGATTTATGGCCTCCACCGTCTGGTCCTTCACGCCATCGTCAGCTGCCACCACCAGAACAACTATGTCCGTCACATTAGCCCCCCTCATCCTCATTTCGGTGAATGCCTCGTGTCCAGGTGTATCTATGAAGGTGATAAATCTGTCATTGGCCAGGTCGACTCTGGAGGCTCCTATGTGCTGCGTTATGCCACCCGACTCGCTCTCGGCAATGTTTGTGGTCCTCAGAGCATCCAGCAGGGAAGTTTTGCCATGGTCGACGTGTCCCATGACCGTAACCACAGGACTCCTCGGCACCAATTCAGTGCCCGAACCCTTCCTTAGAACATTCTCTATGTCTGAATCCGATACCCGGTTGGGAGTATGCCCAAATTCCATAACTATCAACTCGGCAGTGTCTGTGTCTATGATCTGATTAGCCGTCGCCTTCACACCCATCGTGAGCAATTTCTTGATTATGTTAGATTTTTTCTCATTCATCCGTTCGGCCAGGTCAGAGACCGACAGGAATTCGGGAATGTTAACACTCCTAAATATCTTCTGCTGCAAGTGTGAACCGCCGCCCAGGTGATGGTCTCCCCTCTTTTCCCTTCTCCTGGGTCGATTGTATTTTCCCGGACTGCTCTTTGAGCTGTCCTCCTCATCCTCGCTGAAGACATAGGTATGTACATTTTTCGAATATTTTCCCTGCCTATCCTTATCCTTATCCTTAGAAATTTTCCTATCCAACTTCTCCGCACTGGCCTCCTCAAAATCACCTCTACCTGTCTTTGACTTGCTGTCTCCCCTGGTATTCCTTCTGTTGCTGAGAATTTCACCGCCTCTGGCACTGGCCGCAAGATTCAGTTTTGTGACCTCATCACCGCCCTCGGGAGCTTTGAAAGCCACCTTCCCACCATCAGGAGAGGAAACCCTGGCGCCGGTCCGCTCCACACTGACGAAGGCTTTTCTCTCCTGACCTCCCTCGCCAGATCTCCCTCTGTCCCCAAAACTCTTGGTTGCATCATAGATATTCTTCGGCTCTCTAGGGCCCGAACCCCTTCGGCGGAATGTTCTAACCTCAGATTTTGCCTCCGATTTGCCAGCAGAGCTACGGCCGGCGGCCCTGGCCGGCGGCTGGCCGCTGGTCACCACCTCGGACCTGGCCGCCAGAGCGTTCTTTTCCCGGATCGGAGCTTTTTCACTATCCTCCCTCGGGGTTTCCATCCTCTCCGCCCCCTCTAGCTTCTCTAGCTTCCTCTCCTCCTCCACACTCCCTGGATCTTCTCTTTCTCCCACACTCTCCGGCTTTGCCGTTTCTTCTAGCTCTACTCTCTCCTCTGGACCTTCCTCGGCAGCGCTCGCCTGGCCGTCGGCCAAGGCGCTTTCCTCCTCCTCTCCCTGGGATTTGGGGTCGCTGGCCGTGCGACCACGTCTATGGACATTCTGCTCACTGTTTTTAGCCTGGGCCTCCCTCAGAAATTTCTGCCGCTCCTCCAGAAGGCTCATGCCGCTGCTAGATATTCTGGTACTATTGGCCTCTTCCCTGTCAACCCTCTTAAAACCTAGAGTTATCGTACTTCTCTTTTCCCGCTGTTTCTGCATACGTCCGGATTTTCCCTAACAATTATTAGTTTTCCTGCTCCGGGGCCAACTCACCATCCCCTGGGCCAGGGTCACCGCTAGCTGCGGCGATCTCTCCATTTTCTTCGTTCTCTTCGCCACCTTCAGCCTCGCCTTCAGGCTCACCATCATCGTCAGCCTCAACAAATCCCTCAGGATTCTCTACGTATTCCTCAGCCCTACTCTTAATCTCAGCGGCTATGTCCTCGTCAAACCCCTCAATTCTCTTGAGTCTTTCGACACTGGCAGTGGCCAGCTCCTCGACGGTCGAGTAGCCATAGGCTATCAGCAGCTGCGCTATGACCTCTTCCACATCCAGAGCATTGACAAAGAGTGCTGTGGTATTGCTGAATTCCGCCGACCGCTTCTGCTTTTCCTCCTCCTCGGTCATTATGTTAATTCTCCCTCCGGCTATGCGAGAGGCCAGTCTAATGTTCTGTCCTCCTCTACCTATAGCCAGGTTCAGCTGGTCCTTGGACAGGACGACGTCTATGAGACCGAGATTGTCGTTGACTATCACCTTATTAACCTTTGCCGGTGAAAGGAGGTTAGCCACCAACTCCGCCCTATCCTCGGACCATCTTATGACATCGATCTTCTCCCCCCGCAGTTCGCTAGAGACAGCCTGTATCTTGCAACCTCTAGGGCCAACGCATATGCCCACCACATCGCCCAGATTGTCTCTGGAGTAAACCACCACCTTTGCCTTTGAGCCAGCATCCCTAGCAACGCCCTTAGCCTCTATGAGGCCATCATACATCTCTGAAATCTCCTGCTTCATCAGTTCCACCAGGAAGTTGTTATCAACCCGGGACAGGAACATCTGGTTGTCATTTCCCCTTATCACATCCGTGACGTAGGCCTTGAGTCTATCACCAACTCTGAAATATTCCCCAGGAATCAGGTTATCCTTACTCAGCAGAGTCTCGTAGCCATCGACCTCGACCACTATATTCCTCAGTCCGGTTCTCTTGACCACGCCACTAACCACGGTGCCAACTTTGTTTATGAATTCGTTGTACTCCTTCTCCTTCTCAGCCTCCTTTATCTTCTTAATTATCTCATTCTTTGCTATCTGCGCCACGACCCTGTTCATGTCCACCGGAGGCAGCTCAATCCTTATGGTCTTGCCCACCTCTATGGTCTCCTGAAAGACAGCTCTGTTGTTCTTTACCATAGCCACCGCATCGGCCAGAGCAACCTGTATCTTGTTATCCAGTCCGGCGGCATTTCTATCCTCAACAACCTCCAGTACGCTGTAGAGTCTTATGTCTCCAGTTCTCCTGTCTATATTGCACTCCACAGCCAGATCGGAGCCATACTTCCTCCTCGCCGCTAGCTTTATTCCTTCCTCCATAGCCCCTAGGACACTGTTGACATCTATCCCCTTGTCACTCGCAAGTCCTTCCATCACTAGCAGTAGTTCTCTGCTACCTCTAACTACATCGGTCATAAATTACTCCCAGGCAACACCAAAAAAACCATTCATCACAAAAAAAACCGTCGGATCCGCTCTAGCCACCCCGCCCCTCCGGGGTGAGAAACTGGCTCTCCATTGCTCCTCCGACAACTATCCTAGCGGAGCTTATAGTACATTCACTAATAGGTGTCAAGTGTTATGTGAATATTGTACAGGTCCATAACATATGGGACAAATTCACCCCACTCTGGACAGAGACAAATAATACTCTCTGGGAGTTTTGAAATCAAGCTTCGGATGGGGTCTATATATATTTATACCTATATATGTACCTGGCCAGCTCTTCTCTGAATTCTTCTAGAGAATTTGCTAGAAGATCTTTTCTGCCAGAGAACTCCTCTTCGGCTATCTATTACTTCTCTCTAGCCGACCATTGTATTTGGCCCTGTTGCACAATTAAGCTCCTACTAGGTTCCTTTCAGCGAGGAAGCCAGACGGGTGCTGGAAAAATAGGAGAAAAATAGGAAAATAATAACAGTTAGGCAGTCCCCTCGCATGGGTTTGGACCTGTACAAAAAAAATTGGAAACTGCTAGGCCCTAAAATTGTTAATTTTTCTCAGAGATTCGGTTATAACACTCTCCAGCGGTAGACCAGGATTTTGACTGACGATGGCTGTGACTACACCATTGGCCAGACTTCTCTGGTAGCCTAGTCCCTCCAGAGCATTGGTTGCATCTCTAATGACCGTAATCTCAGAATCTATGGCATTTGGTCTATCGTCCATATGGCTAGCTAGTCTAGTCTGGCAAATTTCCCTTAGCACCGCAGAGTTCTGTAGTTCTGTCACAATTCGACCAGAGAGCCTAGGCCCAATGCCGGGCGTTCCACAGAAAGCCTCCCTGTCGCCATTGACTATTGCCGACGCTATGTCGCTAGCACTGGCTGTACCCATTATTTTGATCGCAACTCGATTACCCACTCCGCTGACCCGGCAGAGAGCATTGAAACATAGCTGCTCATTCCGCTCTAGAAAGCCGAAGAGAGTTATGGAATCCTCTCTGAGGACAGTTTCTATGAAGAGGGACACAGCTTCCCCTATTTTCGGCATGCTGTCGATGGTTCTAGTCGAGCAATGGACCCTGAAGCCGACTCCAGCCACATTTAGGATCAGAACACCATCCTGAATCGAGTCCAGTGAACCAACAAGTTTTCCTATCATCCGATGGTCTGAGTTATATGTCTAACTAGTCTCTAGTGTGCAGATCAGAGTTTTATTTTCAAGTTGCCCTCTAGCCGCAGGGAGACAGTACACAGCATTTAACTTCCTCTGCCCCCTGTCCTTTCTCCATTCGGTGGTTCTATGCACTATGAGTCTGCTGTAAATTAGGCTATGTGTAGACTAGACGGGCCACCAGCTGCCACCACTGGGAGAGCAATTTCTTCCCGGGGTATGGGCTTGATATTTTATTTTTTGCCACTCTAATCCCGGTAAACGAAAAGTTCTTTGGGGTATGGGATTGCAGAGTGTTTTGCAGTTGGCTGGAGACCTGGTGGAGGCAGAGAGGTTTAACGATTTTTTTCGCAGGAGGCATAGGCACATCACCCTGGGCGAGATCGATGAATTAGCTAGAGTAGAAAACATCGGTGATCTGGACAGGGAGAAGAGGGTCTATAATCTGAGGGCACTACGCTCCGCCGAAGAGGGGGATATCACGTTTTTTGCCAATCCTCGCTATGCCAGAGATCTAGGGAGCACAAAGGCTAGCTACTGTCTGGTTGCTAGAGATAGTATCCGTCTTCTATCCCCCAGCACCAGAGCAGTGGTCGTGGCTAATGTGCAGAGCGCCTTTGCAAGGATTTTAGACTACCTGTACGCCGTACCCAGATTTCTACTAAAACCATCGGTAGCCACCGGAGCCTGGGTTGACCCAACTGCTAGCATAGGTCCAGGAGTTGAGATAGAGCAAAATTCTCATCTGGGAGAGAGGGTGGTGGTAGCTAGAGGCTGTAAAATCTGTGCCAATGTGGTCATAGGCCATGACTGCCAGCTGGGAGAGGGAACCTATGTGGGTCCAAACTCAACGCTAGCCTACGCAAGGATAGGTGCCAACTGCGTAATACAGAATGGGGTGAACATAGGCCAATGTGGCTTTGGCTTTGCCCCGGAGAAGGACTTCAACTATAAGATACCCCAGGTGGGATTAGTGCTGCTGGGGGACAATGTAGAGATAGGCTCAGGCACCTGTGTAGACAGGGGTACACTAGAAAACACTACCATAGGGAGCAACACAAAGATAGATAATATGGTACAGATAGCCCATGGCGTCAGGATAGGGGTTGGTTGCCTCCTAGCTGCCCAGGTTGGCATAGCCGGCAGCAGCGTCATAGGAGACTACGTACATATTGGCGGCCAGGTTGGCATAGCAGGACACCTCACCATAGGGGATAGGGTAAAAATTGCCGCCTGCAGTGGTGTTGCAAAGGATGTGGAGGCTGGAGCCATGGTGGCCGGTTCTCCCGCCATGGCGATGGGTAGTTGGCTAAGATCCACAGTAATTTTAAAAAAACTAGCGAAAGGTAATTCCTATGCAGGAGACTAATGACATAGCTATAGCTGAGATTATGAAATTCATTCCCCACAGGTACCCATTTCTGCTGCTCGACCGGGTGGTGGACTTTGTTAAGGATGTGTCCTGCGTGGGAATCAAAAATCTGACCTTCAATGAGAGTTTTTTTCAGGGTCACTTCGTCGGAAATCCCATAATGCCTGGTGTACTGATTGTAGAGGCCATGGCCCAGGCGGCCAGCGTCCTGATTTCGAAGTCCATCGGGAGAAATGGTGATGATGCCGGACTGGTGCTGTTCGCAGCCATAGAGAATGCTAAATTCAGAAAATCTGTAGTTCCAGGGGATAGGCTAGAACTCCAGGTGAGGGTCATAAATCATCGAATGAATCTATGGTGCTGTGAGGGAATTGGGGTGGTGTCCGGCGTCAGAGTTGCCGAAGCCAAATTTTCTGCCATGGTGACAAAAAAATAGTCCAGAATTCCTATGCTCCAGAGGACTCTAGGGAATAGCCTGTCTATCCAGGGAATAGGACTACACTCGGGCAGAGAGGCGACCATCGAACTTAGCCCGGCGGAGTCCGGAGGGATAGTGTTTAGGCCAAAGGCCAGACCCTCTCTCGAGCTAGCCGGAAGCTACAGAAATGTCCAGAGTACAAATCTTGGAACAACCATTGGCTTTGAAGATGGCCAGATGAGGGTTCTAACCATAGAGCATCTGATGGCAGCCATCTGGGCCTGTGATCTAGATAATCTGCTGATTGAACTGGAGGGCGAAGAGATTCCAGCACTGGACGGCTCCTCCAGGTGTTTTATGGATAAAATTAGTAGTTCCGGGGTCACTGAACTGCCAGCCTCCAGAGAGGTGCTAAGGATCAGAAAGGGGGTAGTCGCTGGAGATCAGAGTGGCTCCATAGCCATAGAGCCCGCAGATGGATTCTCCATCGACATGACCGTTAGCTTTGACTACGGAAATATAGGTGCCCAGCACTATTTCTTTGATGGTAGCCGGGAAACCTTCAGAAGAGAGCTAGCCGGGGCTAGGACATTCTGCAGTAGCCGGGATATAGAAGCCATGAGGGAGGCTGGCCTGGCTCTAGGGGGTAGTCTAGAGAATGCTCTGGTCTTTGGTGATGGGGGTATCCTAAATCCTAGGCTGATTCTCCAGGAGAGAGAGGTGGTAAAACATAAGGTACTTGACTGTCTGGGTGATCTCCGTAGCTCTGGCTATAGTGATCTGCGGGGAGCCCTAGTGGCCCAGCGGAGTGGTCACCGGCTAAATAACGAACTTCTCCGAAAAATTTTCAGTGACGAGAGCAACTACACCATAGAATAGTCACGCCAGACCATCTCAGGAGATGTTCGGTCCTCCATTGGCCAGCCTTAGCAGGTCTGCCTCGGTGAGATTTTCGCACTGGACCTCTTTCCAAGTCCATTCCGGTTTCTGGTCATGGAGTGGTACTCTAGAGGATCCCTCTTGGGTAAAATCTAGTAAAAGATTCTATTTGACAGAAGGCTAAAAATAAGTTATACTAACAGTAACTAATAGTATGGACTTGAAAGTCTAATGCTAGAAAG
>JAITSP010000035.1 GCA_031287725.1 Rickettsiales bacterium | reverse complement strand
GTACTTGGCCAGCTCTTCTCTGAATTCTTCTAGAGAATTTGCTAGAAGGTCTTTTCTGCTGTAGAACTCTTCTCTGACTATCCTATTACTTCTCTCCAGCCTACCATTGTATTTTGGCCCCGTTGCAAATTAAGCTCCTACTAGGTTCCTTTCAGCGAGGAAGCCAGACAGGTGCCGGAGAAAGAGGAGAAAAATAGGAAAACAATAGCAGCTAGGCAGTCCCGTCCGGAGAGATTCAGGGCAAAGTTGTCTCCGCCGGGGGTGCTGGTTGTTACCACCGAATGCAGGGGGATCAAAAAAAATTGTTCCAGTGTCCATCGGCACTCCCAGCCACCAGCCCAGCCTAGCCATCCAACGGTGCTAGGAGATTGTCTCGGGGAGAAGGGGCTAGGGCCGACCGAGGGCCACAGCCGGGCACTGGAGTGGACAGGGGCCGCTGAAGAGAAAATTTGCTTTTTTATGGCTAAGAATCTAGCCTCGCTCCAGGTATATTGTAAAATCGCTGTAGAAACCGCCATGGCCAGAAAATATTTCGGCACCGATGGAGTTCGGGCCAGAGCCAATACATTTCCCATGACCGCCGATTTTGCCCTTAGACTGGGTGTGGCGGTGGCAAAAATTTTAAAGAGGAGAAATTCCCGCAAGACTAGCGTCGTCATAGGGAAGGACACCAGGCTGTCCTGCTACATGCTGGAGTCGGCACTCACGGCCGGGCTAACGGCCGGAGGGGCCAGAGAGGTCTTTCTGATCGGCCCCATACCAACTCCGGGCATTGCCATGCTGACCCGATCTCTCAGGTGCAGTCTGGGAATAATGATTTCGGCCTCGCACAATCCCTACTACGACAACGGGATAAAACTCTTTGACTCCAGCGGAGTAAAGTTCCCGGAGGAGATAGAGGAGGAAATCGAGGCTATAATAGATAGCCCCGACCTCATGGAGAACCTACCACTGGATGGTAGGATTGGAAGAGCCTGGAGATCAGAAAATTATATGTACCAGCAGAGATACATAGAACACGTAAAAAGTGGCTTTCCCAGGAATATGAGTCTCCATGGTCTAAGAGTGGTGCTGGACTGCGCCAATGGCGCGAGCTATAGAGTCGCTCCGACAATCCTCTGGGAGCTAGGGGCGGATGTTCTGAAGCTGGGCTGCCAGCCAGACGGCACCAACATAAACGATGGCTGTGGTTCAATGCACCCGGAGCTTCTCCAGAGTACCGTCGTTGAAAAACACGCCGACCTTGGTATGGCCTTCGACGGAGATGCGGATAGGATCATCATGGTCAGTGAGGATGGCAGGGTAGTTGACGGAGATAAAATCATTGCCCTGCTGGCTAGGAATATGCTAGAGGAGGGAAGGCTGAGGAACAACACAGTTGTTTTGACCCACATGTCTAACCTTGGCCTAGAACTCTACCTCAGGAGTCTCGGCCTGAATGTGCTGAGGACAAAGGTGGGAGATAGGTATGTGGCCGAGGAGATGAGGAAGAATGATCTGAATCTGGGTGGAGAGCAGTCGGGCCATATAATAATGGGGGACTATTCGACGACCGGGGACGGCATCTCCTGTGGACTGCGGGTTCTTGCGCTAGTGCAGATGGCAAAGCAACTGAATCCCAGAGCAAAGTTCAGTGATCTGCTGGATCTCTATAGACCGGTTCCCCAGCGCCAGTGCAACATAAAGTTCAGCGGAGATCGACCAAATCCGCTGGAGCTGGAGCCTGTGAGGCAGTTCATAGAGGAACAGAGTAGAAAACTGGAAAATATAGGCCGCGTTCTCGTCAGGAAATCTGGCACGGAACCCCTTCTGAGGGTGATGGTGGAGTGCACAGAGAACGATCTCCTAGACGCCGTGTTCACCGCCATTGGTGAAAAGATAGGAGAGTATCTCTAGGGTCCGGGGACTGGAGCTGGCTCTAGGAGCTAGACTATCTTTCTGAAGAATCTCTTAGATCTGAAGACCACTGGCCACTTCCAAAATTTCAGTAGCGAATCCTTCTTCGAGAAAACTACAATGACAGCTCTACCCACCAGATTCACGTAGGGCACAAAACCTGTCTCCGTAAATCTACTGTCCGATGAATTGTCCCTGTTGTCCCCCATAAAAAAGTAGTGGCCTTCGGGAACTGTGAATTCACCATCTCCGTAGAGATTATACTTTGTGTCCTGGAGTACTCTGTAGCTCTTGCCCTCTAAATTCTCTGAAAAGGACAGCAGTGTTGAATGCTCCAGAGGATCCTCGTACTCCCCCAGATATTCCCTTGGAATCTCCTCTCCATTGACGTAGACTAGGTTATTTTTCACAACCACACTGTCCCCTGGCAGTCCGAGGAGCCTTTTTATGTAGTTGATCTTTGGATTCCTTGGCAGCTTAAATACTATCACGTCCCCTCTCTTTGGTTTTCTGCCATTAAAAATTCTATCCCGCAGGATTGGGATGCCAAAGGGAAGAGAGTATTTTGAGTAGCCATAGCTAAATTTTGAGACAAATATAAAATCGCCCTCCATAAGCCCTGGCTTCATCGAACCGGAGGGTATGTGAAATGGCTCGTAGAGGAAACTCCGTATCAGAATGGCAAGAATCAGCGCGTAGAAAACGCTCTCCAGCAACTCTCTGAGGTTGCCATCCTGGTCCTCCCTCTGGGGCTCAGGATTCTGTTTCTCTCCTCTGCCACCGAAAAACTTCTCCTTTAGATCCTTCAGATACTTCCTAATTGATCTTTCCGCTGCCATCTGGCACCTCCCAATATATTTTGTCGTTGTCCATCTCTTCTCTCTAGGGACTGGGTAAAAGTGTAGCTAATGGTACTAGTATAGTCTGCTCCGTGAAAAAATCAATGAAGGCTCTACAAAAATGGAGCCTGTATAATTATAGTTGAAAATAATTACTTTGCTAATAGTTTCGTTGGCACCTACTAATGTTAATTTTCTATGAATATAGGTAAGAACGAAAAAAAGTGTTGTTGCTTTGGGGATATGCCAAAGGAATTGAAGCTGGTCTACGCCATTTTGGCTGTCCTGACCGTAGCGGTCACTGTCCTCTGTTTTAAGGTCTGCAGCCTCCTCAGAGATAGGGGCTCTGGACCAGATAGTCCGCTGGATGAGAAATTTTCGACCTGGATAGGGAAAAACCCTGAAGCTATCATGAACTCTGTCAACAGACATGTTGAGAGGCAGCGCGGAGAGCGCCAGACCCAGCAGGCTGAAAAGGTCAAGAAGAATATGGACAGCATTCTCAGCGAGAAGAATGCTGGAGTCTATAATCCGTCCGGCAAAAAGGTTGTGGTTGTCTTCTATGACTATAACTGTGGATACTGTAAGAAGGCTTCCCAGGCCATCGAAGAACTTGTCAGAGAAAACAAGAATGTAAAAGTGCTCTTCAGGGATCTACCTATATTTGGAGGAATTTCTACCGTGGCAGCAAAATACTCGATCGCTGTAGCCATGGTGGAGGCTAAAAAGTTTTTTGACTTCCATAGAGCTCTGATGGCTGGCAATGCTGGCGACGAAAGCTCCATAGAGAGCGCGCTGGTAGCAGCAAAAATTAATGTGGAGAAAATAAGGAGGACCCTGAACTCGAAATCTAGAGAGATCGAAGAGAGGGTAGCTGCCAACATGAATCTGGCTGGAAGCCTCGACATAGGGGGAACCCCGGCCATGGTTGTAGATGGCAAGTTTTTTGCAGGCTACCTTGATGCTAGCACTCTGGGTGAGATGCTTAGATAGCTATCCCAGAGCCTATTTCATCCATAGCCCATGTTTCTGGGATTTTTTCGAGCGGAGGAGGGTCACCGCCCTAGCCTAGGGAGGCTAGTAACCACCTCCGCCCTGCTGCTAGCACTGGCACAGTGTGCCAACAATAAAAAAAATGCTGGTCCCGATGGACTGGCCGCTGAGGATAGTGGTCTAGAGGATATAACCGCCACCGGCGAAGCCATGAATGACCTGCTCAGCGAAAAATACCAGAACTACTCTGACGTTCTGGGTAGAAATGGAGACCATGATAGTTCCAGCTACTTTAAAAAACTGAGCAAGAACGCAAAGGCTGGTGATCCGGGGAAAAAATTTAGATTCCATGATACTCTTCGGGGTTCTCCGGAACAGATGGCCGATCTCTATTTTCTATTCAACTGCTGGCACTATTTTGAAACCCAGAACAAGAATCTAGGGGAAGCGACAACCTGCAAGAACTCTTTCCAGAGGCTTAGCCATAGCCTCAGGATAGGTACGGGGAAAAGTGTCCTAGAGATCGGGGATAGTATAGGCATGGATCTGACGAGGGAGGAGGAGTTTATCTTTGCGGAGTTCATGAAGAATAGGAGCATCAGCATTCTCTTCGACTACGATGCCTATAAGCTAAATCCCACCGGGATCACTAAAATCGGGCTGCTGCTTAAATATTTAAACTACCTGAACAGTGACTACAGGATAATAATAATTGGCCATACCGACAGGGTAGGCAAGCCTATCTACAACAATACTCTAGCCCGGCGGAGGGCCAACGGCGTTTTCAACATTCTGTTGAAAAACGGAGTTCCTCGGAGCCTAATCACTGTCCAGCACAGCGGATCCCGGTCACCCCGGGTGATAACACGCCGAGGAGCCCGGAATCAGCTTAACCGGAGAGTCGAGATCATAGTGAACACTGACTACAAAAGTCAGGATCTTCAGCCAGAACCTCAGATAGTGCAAAAAAACACCTCCCCAGGTTCTCCCCAGGAAATTGACTCCAGAGGAGCGGCGGAGCTGGAGAGGGATCAAAGCAAACGCTAGCGCCGCCGGTGCGGTGCCAGTTTCGATGGTGGCATCATCTTATTCTCTGATTTTCAGCTCCTAGTGCGTGGTCAAACTCTCTCGTAGCACCTTCAAGCCTTCTGGAGAAAAGCCTTGACAGCGCTGTCGCCAACTTCTGCACCAACTCTCTTGCTTTCCTCAGAAAATTTCTGAATTTTGTCAGAACCCTCCCAGGATTAGACCCTCGCTCAGCTGTCCCAACTTTTTCAACGGTCCGTTTGCCATTTCGCAAATCCGTTATCCTTGTACCCTTTACAAGGTTATTTTTACCAGTGGCAACGTCAAAACTAAATTCTCCCTCCTCCTTGATGGTTGTTTTATCATTTTTCAAGGTGATTACCTTGCCACTGACAATACTTCCTCTCCGGAGATCAAATGTTCCATCTTCGGTTATTTTTGTACCATTAGGTTTTTTAATTATTTTGCTGCCACCGATGCCGTGATCTGCGGCGTTGTAGGTAGTAGGATCAAAATCAAAGGTCTCCGTGGTTTTTCCGGCACCTCCGGTTGTTATTTTTTCGCCACTATAAATATAGCCAGAAACGATAAACTTTCCATTTTCATTAAACTCCATTCCATCCTCTGCTATTCCCGTTCTATTGCCACTAGTGAGACTTTCATCAGAGGGATCAAATGTTCCCGTCTCAAATTTTGACTCTAGTTTCCCACCATCCGGTCCTGTCACTGCCTTTTGACCCGACACAAGGTGACCAGCCGAATCAAAATTTCCCCTTCTCTTCACCACTACGCCACCAGGCTCTTCCGTTGCTATCCAGGTTTCGCTGGAGTAGTCCTGCCGGCCGGCCTCTTCTTCTTCCTCTGAACTAAATTCAGTGATTCTGGGTCCCGCTCCCTCGGATGGGAGGTCAAGCCAATTAGTATTTTCGTCCATATTTTTCTCCCCAAAATGTTTCGCATTGGAAAAGTAATAAAAAACCGCGAATAATATATTTATATGATAATATTTCCCAAAAGTCAAGAGATTATTTTTTAGCGGCTGGAGTTTTTTATTAGACCTCTTTCCAAGTCCATTCCGGTTCCAAGCTATGGAGTGGTCCTCTAGAGGAGGCATAGACCCCTAGCCATTGGCTATAAAAAATTGGAGGCTCTAGAGGTTCGGCTAGTTTCCCTAGCACTCACCTGACTTTTCTCCAAAGAAAAGCTACTCTAGAGGATCCCTCTTGGGTAAAATCTAGTAAAAGATTCTATTTGACAGAAGGCTAAAAATAAGTTATACTAACAGTAACTAATAGTATGGACTTGAAAGTCTAATGCTAGAAAG
>JAITSP010000034.1 GCA_031287725.1 Rickettsiales bacterium | reverse complement strand
TTTCTAGCATTAGACTTTCAAGTCCATACTATTAGTTACTGTTAGTATAACTTATTTTTAGCCTTCTGTCAAATAGAATCTTTTGCTAGATTTTACCCAAGAGGGATCCTCTAGAGTACCACTCCATAGCTGGGAACTGGAATGGATTTGGAAAGAGGTCTAATGTTTCTCCAGCAGCTGGCTAGCCTCTCCGGAAAGAGGAACCCAGCAGAGACCTAATTTGCAACAGGGCCCGGCTCAAATGGATGGCTGGGAAACTAGCCAAGCCCCCAGCGTTTTTTTTAGAAAAACGCATTCCCTGGCGCTGGCCAGCTTTGCTCAGCTATTGTTGCCTTTTCCTAGAGAAAAATGGTGGGGCGGACGGAATGGCAGCCCGGAAGGAAATAATTGCCAGGAAACTTCATTGGAAACATTCAACTTGACTTAAGAAAAGAAAACCCTATAGTGGGTCCCGTTCCTGACACTTTATAGAAACCACAGGTTGATGATGAGGGGAAGATTTTTACCACTAGTCCTGGCCTTGACTACGGCGGGCTGCGTGAGGGCTGTGGTCACCAGTAGTGAGATAGCAAAGGAGATAACGGGGCTGCAGAGGAGTTCGGACCAGGCGGAAGCTGACCTGAGGCTGGAGAAGGTCCTGAAGAGCTCCATAGAAGATGGCAGAAAGGCGTTTCTCAATGCGAATAATCTAGAGGACTTTGGCTACTACGAGCTGAAGGTTATGGAGGCCAGGGTGCTGCTGACGGGTATGGTCTTTGACAAACTGACGAAGGGCTATCTGGTTGATAGGGTCACGAAAAACCTAAGGGTCAGAGAACTGCTAGATGAGGTTACCATTGAAAAGAAGAGAGGTGTCTTTTGGATGAGGGCGAGAGACTATTTCCTTGGGAAGGACATAAACATGAGGATATTTTTCAAATCAAAAATTAGATCGCTGAACTACGAGATATCCTCCATAAATAGAAAGGTCTACGTGATAGGCATAGCCAGGGACAGAGAGGAGCATGAGCTGCTGACTAAAATTATAAGTACCGTTGACGGGGTAAGGGAGGTTAGGAGCTACGTCATAACTCTGGACAACCCAAAAAAACTGAAGATAGGGTATATTTAGAATTTAGAGAATTCGCCGGGGAATCCGGCTGATTCATTTATTTAACAATGGCAATGGAGAGGGAGCTATGGGAGAAGGTCTGGCGAGGGTGCTAGGGGGACTAGCGGTAGGGGCTGGGATGTTGTATTTTATTTACTGCACTGATGTGATTTTCAGTTTTTCGTTCATACTCGCTCTGGCTGTCCTGATGGCCTACGAATGGGGCAGCATGGTGAGGAACGCCAGCGAACCCCGCTGGTGGCAGTGGCTCGGGGTCCTCTACCTGCTAGGGAGTCTGGTGCCGACCCTGCTGCTAAAGTTTAGTGGGCCCCGGGGTAACCATCTGCTGATGTGGGTATTTATTCTACTCTGGTCTGTGGACACATTCGCCTACGTTGTGGGTCACGTGTGGAATCTGAGTAGGCACAGAATCAGTGCCCTAAGCCCCTCAAAGTCCTACGAGGGCCTGCTAGGTGGCATCTTCTTTGCGCTGATATTCTGCTGTATCTTTGCCCACCTATACCTGCCGGAATATGAATATAGGTTGCTCTACTGCACGCCTTTCCTCTGCTGTCTGGAGCAGGCGGGGGATTTCACAGAATCCTATTTTAAGAGGAAATTTGCTCTTAAGGATAGTGGAAACATGATTCCTGGCCACGGGGGCTTCATGGATAGATTTGACGGTCTTCTCTATGTTGTTCCTGCTCTACTGTTTCTAATATAGGAGGTTCCATGTACGAAAAGCTCGATAGACTGAGGGAAGCCTGCCAGAATTGCAGAGACTGCCGTCTCTGTGAAACCCGTAGGAATATTGTATTCTCCGACGGCGTTCCAAATGACAGACTTATGCTGATAGGAGAGGCTCCTGGCTACTGGGAGGACATGGAGGGGAAACCCTTTGTTGGGAAATCTGGCCAGTTGCTGGATAAAATTCTCAGCTCCATAGGCATAGCCAGGGAAAAAAACATATACATATGTAATACGGTCAAATGTAGACCGCCAAATAACAGAATCCCCTCCCAGGAGGAACAGATAATCTGTAGAAAATATCTCGATGCGCAGATTGAAATAATTAGGCCAAAGCTAATTCTTCTCTGTGGAGCTGTAGCGGCGAAGAGTTTCATCGACAGTGGCCTTGGCATCATGAAAATAAGAGGCCAGTGGTTCGACGGGCCACAGGGATCCAGGATGATGCCCATTTTCCATCCAGCCTTTCTGCTCCGCAATGGCAGCAGAATCGAGGGTGGACCCAAGTGGCTCACCTGGCAGGACTGCCAGGAGATTAGAAGGGAGTACGATAGGCTTCCCACAGCGGAAACCCCTAGCTAGGAGCGGAGTTACCATGTTGAATTTTGTTCGAAGACTAGCCAAGAGCGGAAGGAATCGCTATGCTCTGTTCCTTCTGCACGGCTACTACGCTAGTGGAGAGAATATAATGGGATTGGCAGAGTATTTCTCTAAAATTTCAGATGATTTGTGCTTCATCGCACCGGATGCGCCAGAAAAGATAGCGGACGGTGGCTACCAGTGGTTCCCTCTAGATAGGGACTACATAACTCCAGAGAGTGTGGCCGGGGTAGTGTCCAAAAGTCACGGAGTCCTCTGCGAATTTCTAGAGAGACAGAGGGAAGAACTCTCTCTGGCCTACAGGAATATATTTATGCTGGGATTCTCCCAGGGGGCCATGGTGGCCCTCTACACAGGGATCAGGCTAGCCCACCGAATTGGCGGCCTAGTGTCATTCTCTGGTCTGCAGCCAGATAGTCCAGAGAGTATCCGCTCTGATGCCCGCACAGGACAGAAAATTCTGATGCTCCACAGTCCCAGCGACAGCCTAGTGCCCTTTATCTGCCTATCCTACAGTGAAAAACTGCTGAGAGATTCCGGTTCCGAGGTCACTACCCATGTGTGCCGCCATGACGTTGGCCATTCCATAGACTATGACTGCCTAGATGTGGCCGGAGACTTCATCGCCGGGGCCATCAGAGAACTGGAGAGAGAAGTCTAGAGGTTCTGGCCAGAGGGAGAAGGGAGCGGAGAAAACGACAGAGAACCGGGTAGCCCTGTGGCGGCGGCGGGGCGCCCCCACACCCCTGCGGGGGTAACCTAGGCTGAGAGCCTTCTCTATGCCCCCGCTGCTCACTCTCCAGAGATAGAAGGATAGAGGAGAAAATAGGAAAACAATAACAATTGGACAATCCCCGAACCCCTTGACTAGATTTTCTAATAGGCTATAATCCTCTGTCTAATGTTAAAGTGGGAATCGAATGCAAGATCAAGATATTTTGATGTTTACGAGAGGCTTTGGTGGCAGAGGGATGCACCAAAAGGATGGCCGAAGGGTAATGACTGTTTCTGAGAATTTTTGGAGGTTCTGGAGATTTTTATTCCTGTTGAGTCTGCTCTGGGCTGTGGGAGAGTGTAGCCTAGCCGCCGATGGTGCCAAGCTAGTCGGGGCCGAGCCGGCAGCCGTCGTTGAGAACTATGGAGACGAGAAAGCCGAGCCTGATAGCAGCAGAACCGAAGAAAAGGATGAACAGTTGTCTGAGGAGTTTAGTGGCGAGATGGTACCGCCGTTCTGGACTGAGGATAATATCCTCCAGATAGCCATAGCTGAATCGCCGGAGGTGATTATAAAGGATTTGGCTATGCTCAGAGAGGGGGTAAGGCGGTTCTATGTCCACAGGAGAAGGGTTGTATGGAGTGCGCTAGTCGCTGGTGAAAAAAAGAATTTTATGGTGCTGCTGAAAAGGGAGAGTGGCTCCTTCCTAGAGAGCGAGGATCTTTTGTTGCTGTTCTGGAATATCTATGGTGATACCTACCATAGGACTAATGATCCCAGTCTACTGCTGAGTAACCGCATATTTCTGGAAACGGGTAGCAAAACCACAACTGGTTTTGCACTGAGATCGACAGAAAATTTATATGAATTATCTCCCCAGGAGGAAGGTGGTCCCCAGGAGGAAGGTGGTAGTGGGTCCAAGGAGCTGCTGGTGGCTACAACCTATGGTAGAGCCGGTAATTTTAAAATTCAGAAAGCCGAGGAGCTGCACGGCAACCATCTGAGCTACTACACCGTGGGAGGAACCCCAAAAAATGAACTCGACCTCGTCTCCAGTGGGACTCCGAAACTTGGAGCTGATGCCTTTAGTGGGGTCTATGCTAGGCTGGTGGTGAATGCTAGTGGTAGGGTGGTAGACTACAGAAGTCGTCCAAACTGGGAATCTAGGATAATGATAGAGGATATGATAGCCAGGACGGCCTGTGCTACGCGCAGGGATAATATCGTCCTTAGCGTACCTTCGGATATGGCCTACCTGTACACCATGTCCAAAGTTAATCCCGACAGTGTGGCAAATCTTAGGCTTCTCAGAGACAATTTCTTTGACACCACCCGGGATAGAGACGCTCCGATCCGGGAGGATGGTAGGCAGGTTAACTACCTCAGGGCAAACAGGTTGAATCTTCGGAGTAGTTTGATCAGAGATCTAGAGTTACCAATGGTAGATCGGGAGGCCATGGAGAGCGACAGCAGACTCAGGGATTTCGCCATGCTGTTCCTGCTGCACCATGAACATGTTTCCCTGATGGTTCTGGATCTACGGAGAGAGCAGGAGAACGAATTTATTTATCTCTTTGACTCATCACTGGCACACTATATCGGCGGTCAGGAGGTGGTGGAGACGAACAGTGACGACAGAGAAATGGAGAAGAGAATTAGATATGTCGGTGAAGAGATGGAGAAGGTCGACGTTTTTGGTAATCCTATGGCTAGAGGAATCATTAGCTCCAATGCGGATGGTCTCTCTAGGATAGAGCAACAGCCCGATGAGAACCCAAAACTACTGAGCGTAATGGAGCCCCAGGGTCCTAGGGGTGTCTGCTTCATCTGGGCTACTAGAGCTATGATCTATCTTAGTAATTTTAGGAGATTCGAAGAGGTTAGAGAAGTCTTTAGTAGTGGAAAGGCTGAACTAGACATAGCTGAGATGGTTTCCGAAACCATTGATCAGCCTAGAGGGCTTCCTAGGGCTCTAGTCAATGGTGAAAAACCACTGGACAGTCAAAGTTACATTAACTTTATGAGTCTCGATGGCGATGGCTATGTCAGTGTACTAAGGCATAATGATTTTAATGTCTGCCAGGCCGTAGACAGCAGAACTCTGGTGGAGCTGGCCATGAGAAGACAGAAGATCCAAGCCTGCAGAGCCATAGCTGAGGATGTGGACGAATGTGTGGACAGGATACCTCTCAGAGGGTTTTGGTCCGGAGGATATCGCTACCCAGGGGAGAATCGGTTTTCTAGAGATGATAGGCGAAGCCAGGCAGAAGGTGGCATTGATGGAACCATGCTACTGAAACTTGCGAGAGAAATAGCTGAGTCTAGAGGTGCTTCGGACCGAAACAGAGCTGAAACACACAGTCAACTCCTAGCTCCGGTTGTGCCAGCTAGTCAAATGAAAGCGGCTGATGGCTCTGGGCACTGTGAACAGAGTGGATACTATAGAGAATACAGGAACCATAGAGATGAAGACGAAGAGAGTTGGTATATAGCCAGAGAAGACGCTAGCCCAGAGGCCGGCGGAGAGATAGGCGGAGGAATAAAAATTTCCGGTCTAGAGAGGATACTCAGAAGACTGGGTTGGGGTCCCGTCCTATGATTTTTGTTCCAAATTCCTAGGTAAAAATTTAGCCCGAGGCTGTGTCAGAAAAGCTGTAGACTAGCAGGTAAATCTTTTTCCTGTCTAGTCAAGTTAGTACAACCTAGTGTAGAGATCCACAGCCTAGGGGACAAATTCACCCCACTCTGGCCAGTGATAAATATGTTTAGCCAATTCCTATCTGAATTCTCCCAGGGAATTTGCTAGAAGATTTTTTCTGCCGTAAAACATGTCCCTATTTTAGGAAATTTAAAGCTTTGATAGAATAATTTTTCCGCCACCGAAGCCTAATCTGTCGCCAGGGTATTTTCTAAATATTCCTGTACCTATCCGTTGACAATTCATAAAAAACTATTACACTGGCATTGTTTCAAAAGTAGGAAAAGACTAGAGGAGAGCACTAATCTGAGGAGCCTCGCCGAAACTTTAGGGTCGGGGCGCCTCCACCAGGGCAGGAACCCCAGAGAGAGGGTCGCCCCGCCAGGGAAAGTGTTCTTACTGGCAATTGCATAAATAACCTAGGGATCTCGAGATAAAAACGAGGCTGTCTGCGGCAGACCTAGGGCGACCGGGGATTTCTTTGAAACAGATTTAATCTTTTTCCTCCCTTCGGCAGACTGGAAATTTAGGCTTTACCCTGGTGCTATGGAGAAGACTGGCGGTTCCGATGAATTCCACAGCAACCATATTGACAAAATTACGGCTATCCATAGCATCTGTCCACCTTAGATTACGCTGGAGGGTAATGCTTTTTTCAGAAATACTAGAGAAGTCACAGATCAGTTCTTCTGACTTCAGAGACGTTGAAATCAGTTCTCTGGAGACCGATTCGAGAATCGTCGGTCCAGGCAGTGTCTTTGTGGCCCTGGATGGCAGGACCAATAGGGGTCTTGACTTTGTTCCCGAAGCCATAGAGAGAGGAGCTAGAGCCATAGTGGTTGATGAGAGGTACAGCTACAGAGATGACAGAGTTACCATCATCAGTGTCAAAAATCCAAGAGAGGAACTTGTCAGGATGCTGAAGAAGTTTTTCAATGGCGAATTTCCTGAGCACATGATGGCTGTGACGGGAACCCAGGGTAAGACATCGGTTGTGGAATTCATTAGACAGATTATGGCGGGGCTAGGCTACAGCTGCGCATCCATTGGAACTCTGGGCCTAATCTGTGGCACAGAGAGGATAAAGGAAAATACTTTGACCATGCCAGAGATCGTGGATCTCTATAGAACATTAAATTCACTTAAAAAGAGGTCCGTAGATTTTCTCTCCATGGAAGTTACTAGCCAAGGACTTGATACAAATAGATTTGATGGCATCAAAGTTCAAATGGCCGGCGTGACAAACATATACAACCACGAGCATCTAGACCACCACGGAAGCATAGAAAATTACTTTGCCTGTAAAATGAAACTGTTCCAGGAACACTGTCTGGAGGGAGCCACTGTTGTGCTAAATCCCGATAGCAATTTCTATGGAGCCATGAGATCCATCTGTGAGGATAGGAATTACAGAGTGCTAACCTTTGGCCACAGTGCATCGGCCGATGTGAGAATTCTAGAGAGCACGGCAGCTGCCAATGGTCTAGAGCAAATTGAGTTCAGAGCCTTTGGCAGAGTCTATAGGACCAATACAAGGCTGTTCGGTGGCTTTCAGGCCATAAACCTAATGAATGCCCTCACCTTTGTCTACGGTCTAGCTCTGGATAGATCTCTAGACGAAATTGTAGAAACCCTAGAGACTGTGGAGGCCGCCGAAGGTAGGATGAAGTTCGTGGCAGAGACTCGAAAGGGTGGCCGCGTCTACATAGACTATGCCCACACTCCCAGCGCCTTCGAAATTGTACTGGGAGTGGTCAGAGAACATCTCCGGAAAATCGGAAACGGGAAACTCCTGTGTCTATTCGGTGCTGGTGGCGACAGGGACAGGACAAAGAGGCCTCTCATGGGGAAGGTAGCCCAGGAACTGTCTGACATCGTCATACTGGCAGATGATAATCCCAGAACGGAAGACCCCGAGGCTATAAGGGCCGACATACTGTCTGGCTGTGATGGGAATGGAAATCCTGTCCATAACTTCAGAGGCTCCAGAGAAGGGGCTATAGAATTTGCTCTGGGCCTCCTAGGAAAGGACGACATACTTCTCGTGCTGGGCAAAGGACACGAGAACTACCAGCTAACCCGGGAGGGTAAACATCACTTTTCTGAGACAGAGATAATTCTCAGAAATATCTAAGAGGGAAATCCCTGGTTCAGAAATTTGTCTTCCCCAGCCGCCGAGTCTACTCCCCAGTCGAGTCCGTCTCTAGACCTTCGCTAGCAAAAAAATCCACAAGCTGCTTGGCGTACCGATTGGATAAGAAAGCCGACAGTGTAACGACCACTATTGTCCTCCAGTAGAAGCGGTTAGCCGCCATTGCCCTCTCTAATTTTGTGGGCAGACCACCGGAGTGTCCGCCGCCGTCGGCACCCTTGCCACTAAGTTCTTTCCCTGAATTTGAATCATGGCCATACCCACTGCCATGTGGATCATTTTTGGTTGGCTTCCTATTGTCCGTATGGAGTGGTACGTAACTATTGGGGCTATGCCCAGATGCTGAGGCACTACTACTACCCATTGGGGTGGACATCATTCCTTTGCTACTGACACTATTGCTAATTTCCGTAGTCAAGTCCTGCTGAAATGATGACGACATATGGCAGCTTATGAGGGAGGGCACTGGCGACACCTGCCGCTTCGGTGAAGAAAGAAGGTTAAGGTTTTTTTTCTTCTTTTCTTCTTCCTCCTTCTTTCTTTCTTCCTCTTCTCTCGCATCTTCCTTTTTTCTCTCTAAAGACTTAACTGACCTATATCTAGCCCATTGTTTCATGATATTATTTTTCTTTTCCTTGTCTAACCTTTGGCTTATTTCCCCTTCCATTTCTATGCGATCGTCCACTATGTGGATAAGGGTACCTAGGAACCCTATATTTTGCCTGGCGTACTTAAAATAGTCAAATTCCCCATTTTTTCCCTCTTCTTTCTTCTCCTCATTAGGTTCCTTTCCCTCTTCTTTCTTCTCCTCATTAGGTTCCTTTCCCTCTTCTTTCTTCTCCTCATTAGGTTTCTTTCGATCTTCTTTCTTCTCCTCATTAGGTTTCTTTCGATCTTCTTTCTTCTCCTCATTAGGTTTCTTTCGATCTTCTTTCTTCTCCTCATTAGGTTTCTTTCGATCTTCATTTTTCTGCTCAAATAGCTCTATGTCTTTTTTAAGCCCAGAAACCCTAGCTTTGAGCTTTATCTTCACCTCACTAAGATTTAGGTCTGCTCCATCTTCTAGAGATTTTTTATATGTTTTAACGATAATCATTAATTGATCCTCCGGCCATGTTATAGCTTTTATGTGCTCCTGGGCTATTTCTTTTAACTCCTCAGCCTTTTTGTTCCTCATATTTTCATCCTCTTTCTTTTCTATCTGCGCGTACTTTTCCTCGTCCTCTTTTTGTCTTTTCTGTAGTTTATCTTCCCTTTTTTTCTTCGCTTCCTCCGTTTTTTTCTGATTTTCCGCTTTCCATGTCTCCAGTTCACTTTTCGAACAATTTCCCGTGACTTCACATTTTTTTCTCTCCAGCTCTCTAATTAATTCTTTGATACGTTCAATTTGGTCAGCATTAGCACCAGCTTTTTGTCCGATACCTTCCCTGATTGTTTTGATTAGATTAGTAGAATGATTAACTAGTCGCGTCCTCAGGGTACCGTAGCTGACTTGATTTTCGAGATTTTTGATCTTCAGCTGCTCGAACAGGTCCCCAAAGAATTTGAGGTCATCGCCAACTACTGCTCTGCGGCCAGAGACACCAGAGACACCAGAGACACCATAGACACTGGTCAATCTTTTCATTCCACCGAGCAGCCGGGTCAGATTTTCCTCCCAGACTTTCAACTCTGGGGCCACAGAGTTCTGCTTCGGAGATTTCGATGATGCACCAACCCGCCCCGGGACGGTGGCGGTTCCTAGCGCCAGGAACAGCAGGGTCATCATCCATAGTCTTTTTTTCATATATTTCATATAACTTTCCCTATATATAGTAGTAGCTCTTTGGAGAAGTATAGCCTAGATAAATAATTTATTCAATAGGGCTCCGCTGCGAATTAGGTTTTTTCTTCGTGGAAAAAGTTCGTGGCAGAGACTCGAAAGACTTCTCGTGCTGGGCAACGGACACGAGAACTACCAGCTAACCCGGGAGGGTAAACATCACTTTTCTGAGACAGAGATAATTCTCAAAAATATCTAAGAGGGAAATCCCTGGTTCAGAAATTTGTTTTCCCCAGCCGCCGAGTCTACTCCCCAGTCGAGTCCATCTCTAGACCTTCGCCAGCAAAAAATTCACCCCTAGTCGAGAATATCCTGGTCTTCAGAGCGATCCTTCGACTGACTTTTCACATAGTCATCATCATGGTAAAAATTCACAAGCTGCTTGGCGTACCGATTGGATAAGAAAACCGACAGTGTAGTGACCACTATTGTCCTCCAGTAGAAGCGGTTAGCCGCCATTGCCCTCTTTAATTTTGTGGGCAGACCACCGGAGTGTCCGCCGCCGTCGGCATCCTTGCCACTAAGTTCTTTCCCTGAATTTGAATCATGGCCATACCCACTGCCATATGGATCATTTTTGGTTGGCTTCCCATTGCCCGTGAAAGAGAGGGGTACGTGACTACGGGAGCTATGCCCAGATGCTGAGGTACTACCCTCTGGGATAGAGATAGACGTCATCATTCTTTTGTTAATTTTCGTAGTCAAATAACTCCCGTCCTGCCGAAATGATGACGACATACGACAGCTTATGAGGAAGGGCACTGACGACACCTGCTGCTTTGGCGAAGAAAGAAGGTTAAGGTTTTTTTTCTTCTTTTCTTCCTCCTCCTCCTTCTTCTTTCTTTCTTCCTCTTTTTTCCTCTCTTCCTTCTTCTTTAGATATTTAGCATATTGGCTTTCAGTGTTACTCTTATGTTCTTCATCTAACTTCTTTTCTTCTTCTTCGAGAGAATTTAATAGGAGGACCTGTTGGTTCCACATATCTTGTTTAGATTTGATCTCGATAAGGCGCTTAATAATCATTTTCTTCTTATACTCCTCCTCTTCCATTTTCTTTTTCTCCTCCTCTTCCTCTCTTTTCTCATCTCTCAATTTCTTCTTTCCCTCTTCCTTTAGTTTCTCTGCTTTTTTCTTTTCTTTCTCTCTTTCCTCTCTTTTTTTTTGAAGTTGTAAAAGCCAACCTGTGAGATCGTTCTCTTCTTCAGCTAAGCTCACTAGGTTCGTTCTTGCCTCTAGAAAAGACGCCTCTAGAAACAGCCCACCATCATCTTCACGTAAAGTTACTCCTTTTTTTTTAAAAACCTCAGCCCTTTTTTTATTAATTTTGTTGTATTCTTCCATTCGTATCTTATCATGCATTCTTTGGTCTTCTTCTTTTTCTTTTTTTTCTTCCTCTAATTTTCCCTCTTTTTCCTCTTTTCTCTTTTTCTCCTCCTCCTTTTTTCTTAGTTCGTTATCTCTCATCCCATCCACTTTAGCTTTCGGAAAACCCGTCGTGACTAAAGAAATTTCATTCTCCAGCTTTCCAATCAATTTTTCGATACGTTCAATTTGGTCAGCATTAGCACCAGCTTTTTGTCCGATACCTTCCAGGATTGTTTTGATTAGACTAGTAGAATGATTAACTAGTCGCGTCCTCAGGATACCGTAGCTGACTTGATTTTCGAGATTTTTGATCTTCAGCTGCTCGAACAGGTCCCCAAAGAATTTGAGGTCATCGCTATCTACTGCTCTGCGGCCAGCGGCACCAGAGACACCATAGACACCATAGACACCATAGACACCGGTCAATCTTTTCATTCCATCGAGCAGCCGGGTCAGATTGCCCTCCCAGACTTTCAACTCTAGGGCCCCAGAGTTCTGCTTCGGAGATTTCGATGATGCACCAACCCGCCCCGGGACGGTGGCGATTCCTAGCGCCAGGAACAGCAGGGTCATCATCCATAGTCTTTTTTTCATATATTTCATATAACTTTCCCTATATATAGTAGTAGCCCTTTGAAGAAGTATAGCCTAGATAAATAATTTATTCAATAGGGCTCCGCTGCTAATTAGGTTTTTTCTTCGTGGAAAAGCTAGACAGGTGGTGAAAAAAAAATACAAGAGAAGTTCTAGAGTCAATCCGAAATAGCTACATTTCATGATAAATTTCTGGAATTTCCTAGTCGATTATTCCTCCCCAGTCCAGCTTTGGCCCAATTTGCAGTGGATCAGTGGGAATGCCAGCCGATGTAAACCACCTAGCCCTGGCCAGGGCTAGGTGGTTTAGCCAATAGATCTATTTCCAAGAAATCCTCGGCCCACTAGGGTAGTGAACTATTGGTCTGGCTAGGAATGGTGGCCCGGGTGAGGTTCTTGGGTCTAGGTTCAGATATATATCTATACCCGTATCCGCCAGCTCTTCTCTGGCACTCTTCTAGCCCCACCATCCGTTGTTCCTGGGATTTTCCATTAGTCTTAGAATTTCACTCTCGCTGAGGCCGGTGCATTTGGCTATGGTTGGCATCGGAATGCCCTCTCTCAGCATTGCCAGGGCGGTCTTCCTCGCGCCTTCCTCCATACCCTTCTCCATACCCT
>JAITSP010000077.1 GCA_031287725.1 Rickettsiales bacterium | reverse complement strand
GAGAGCTTCTTCACCGAGAAAACTTCATTATTCCGCAATGATTCTGACATAGAAATTTTATCCATAATATTTATTATATCGCCTATTATAACAATTTTACCTTGGATGTCAAGTATTTTGCCGTAGCCGAAGCACCACATCAAAATTTTCTGCTCCGCCAGAGCGCTATCAGGAATGGGTGACGGGAAGATAGTCTAGTGGTAAAAATGCAAGCGCCAGGGGGGGGGTAATTTTTTTACTAGGTCATTGCATAAATTTTTTATTCCCCTAGTCTGGTTCCAGCTCCACCAGAGAGAAGTCAAATTGAGATTGAGTGGTGGCGCAGTTCAAATATCTAGGAGGAGGTCATATGCACTATAAAAATTCGTTCTGTGAAAAACTAATGGCAACGCTGGCAGAATCCCTGTCCAGGGGCCTAGTGCTGCTATCTCTGGGCGGTCTAGCTCTGGTTCCAGAGGCTAGCGGATCGGCCCAAGAGGGTTCTGGCACCAAAGCTGGCGCCAATTGGCCAATGCCAGCTAGGATGGATTTAAATTCAACTATTTCGGCTGGAGGGGAGCTCCAGAATCCATCCACTGCCAATGCTGTTCCCAGAGGTGGGCTAGTACTAGGGAATGTGCTGCTCCGGCTGGACACCACTGGAGGCGGAATCCCAGAGGATGAGAATATGGCTACCATAGATAGCCAGAATCTACCCAAGTTTGGGCGTGCCATGTTATCATCAGGGGTCACTGGAGACACCTCCAACCGGCAGTTGTCCTCGGCTCTGGTGAGTTCTGCCGTCTCCGAAGAGGGTTCAGCCTCTAGCAAAGGTCCATCTAGCTCCAGAGTGCCCAGGATAATAAAGCGCCCGGGACTACCTAGAATAGTCCAGTTGAATGATGGCAGCGAGGTAGTATCTTCCCTAGTGGACCCGGAGGCTATCGAAAATTTTTCTGAGGTTCCAGAGAGGATTGTTTCCCCTAGCTATGGGGAATTTTCTCGGGACCGTGACGCTAGGAGACGGGGCCGGAACAAATATAGGAGGGGTAGAAACGGGAATTTCAGAAACAGAGGTGCTAGAGCTAGAAATATGGGTGGACAGAGGGATTTCAGGCTAGAAAACCCCGGGGCAGAATACCCGGGTATAGGAGAAATATATCGCCCACTCAAGAACAGAGAGGAGTTACACTACAGCTCCTTGAAGCCCGGGCAGCCAAATGTTCTAGGCTATCGTCGGCAACAGTCTCCTCTCCTGAAGAGGACTATCTTTCTACCTGGGGTCGAGGAACAGACTATAGTCTTCCAGAGGAACCAATCTCCGGAGCCTGATCCTAGAGGAGCTCTTGGAAATAACCAAATTAATCGGCCGCTGAATCCGGCAGCTGAGCCGTTTAATCCCGGACCAATGATACTGGAGGCAGCGAGGATAGCCACCAGGAACCCATATGACTTGGGAATAGTTAGTTTACCGAATTTTCCTAGGATGGAAAATTTTCAATTCAACTATCCTCCGCCTATGCCAGAGCCATTCACTCAGGAAACAAATTTTCAATCCGACTATCCTTCGCCTATGTTAGGGCCGTTCGCTCCGGAAACAGATGGGGCTGTTGAGGATTCAGGTTTTCTAGGAATAGTTGGCGAGCCAAATCCCGGGCATTCATATTTTCACGGGTTGTCTCCCATCTCCCCCATCATATTCCCCAGTCCTCTAGCCGGGTCACCAGTTTCTCCGGGTTTCAGACTACCTCCGGGAGAAATTTTCCGGATGCCGATAAATATAGATCTCAGTAAATTTGAGGATGGAGCCCCGCAAAATCACCCGGCCCTAGCTGGCTATGGACCTCCGGCATCAAAAATAAATTTTTACCATCCCTGAGGGGTAGATTTTCGTCCTAGGAGTTTTTTGCTCTGGAGCCATCTGGTCCTAGCAAAATTCAGCCCACACTGTTCTCCCAGGTTATCCTTTTCTCCCAGGAAAAACAGAGGACCTCTAGCCGTGCCCAGTCCTCCCCCAGCCCCCCTCCGGGGGGCTGGGGTCAATAGTCTAGCCTATAGACCTAAGCTCCTGGGTCAGCCCCTGGGAAGCGCCCTCGGAGTATTTGACAAATTCATAGGAGCTAGTACTATCTCCGCCTAGGTTTTAGTTATATTCTCTATAGAAATGCTGAGAAAAGGTCGAATGGTTTTTCTGGGATTGATTTTTCCCTCTCTCCTCGGGGCTAGGGGTGGCCTCTGTCTTTCCGCTCCGAAGCGGGAGGGTGCAGCGGCTGTGGTCGATGTGCAGAAGATAGCAGAGGGCCTCAGAGAGTTCAGAGACCTGAGAACGAGCCTTGAGGAGGAAAAACAAACCGTTGAGGACCAGGCGAGGAGGGAAATGCTCAAACTAAAGGAGGAAAATGACGACCTGGAGTCAAAAACGGGAATTCTCTCAGAGACTGCTCTAAGAGAGAAGGCGAAGAAACTCCAGGAGAAATATATGAAAATCCAGGGGGAAGCGACAGCTAGGATAGCGGATATACAGAATAGGCTTACTGTGGCAGTGCTAAACCTAAATGATGCCATCGGGGCAGCGGCAGCCGAGGTGGCTAGGGAAAAACCCGAGTACTCGCTGGTCATAGAGAGTCAAGCCACTCTGTACCACAGCGCCAGAGATGACATAACTATGGAGGTGCTAGGGAAATTGGCAAAAAAGAAGCTGAATCTCTCGGATAGGCCAGTGGCCAGGAAAACTGAGGATAAATAGATAATTATGGAAGGATGGCCGAGCGGTTTAAGGCGCACGCCTGGAAAGTGTGTATACTGTAACAGGTATCAGGGGTTCGAATCCCCTTCCTTCCGCCACCGCTTCCCAGAGAAGCCTGCGCTGGCCAGAACCGGAGCTGGGCTAGGGAGAGGGATGGTCAGAGAAATAATAAATAAGAATTAAATAGACTAGCCAAGGGCGAGTGGGCTGAGATCCTCTAGAGAGGTTCCTAGTTATCTCCGGCCACAGCGGCGATCGACGATTTGTTCCCAGTGACGCTAGTTTCTAATGATTTACACTAAAAATGAGGATCCTAGACGGGGAGCCGATGGCTCCAGCATTAGCTGGCCGAGCCTCCGCCCTCTCTAGCCCTGTCCCCTGGGCCGAGCAGATCATGGATCAGATATAGAAAAATACCCAGAGAGATAGCACTATCCGCCACATTGAAGGATGGCCAGTGGTGCTGGGAAATGTGAAAATCAATGAAATCAATGACCGCCCCATGGAAAATCCTATCCACAGCGTTGCCCAGGGTACCACCAAGAACTAGAGAGAAGCAAAGGGCGTCGGGGTCATCGCTCCGCCTCCAGAGTACAGCCAGAAGGGACACAGCCACAGCTATGGCTACGGTCAGCAGCAGGCCAGATATAGGACCTAGACCATTCATAAGACCAAAGCACCCCCCTCTGTTCCAGAGGAGCACTAGGCTAAGAAATTTTGTAAGGTAAATCCCATCCTCCATTCCTCCAGCACCCTGGGTCGTTTCCCCGATGGCCCCTAGGATAGCGCCCTTGCTAATCTGGTCCAGGGCTAGGACTACTCCCGCCAGCACTAGGTAAAGAAGGAACTTCTTTTTCTCTCTGACTCTCTGGCAAAAATTCATAGCGAGCTCCTGGTTGGGTTTTTCCTCAGAATTGGAATGGTTATATTCACAGCCAGGCCCCCAAGGGTCCTGGATTTGCTAAAATAGACTCTTCCTCTGTGCATGTCAACGACGTGCTGCACAACGGACAGTCCGAGGCCAAAATTACCTCCCTCCTGATAATTCCCTTTGCCCTGGAACGGCTTTCTCACTCTTCCCAGAAGATCCTTCTCCAGCCCCCGGCCGTCATCCTCGATGGCTATGGTGAGGTTGGAGCTGTTCGTTCTGACAGAGACATCTATCCTTCTTCGCCTGTATCTCAGCGAATTGTTAATTAGGTTGTTTATGCATCTTCTGAAGGAGTCCGCCTTCAGAAAAACTCTATCCGCATCTGTGAGATCAAAGTTCAGGAATATGTCCCCGTAGCTACTTCTCCTGTAGTCGTCGACGATGCCGTTGAAAAATTGTCTAATGTCCACAAGGCTGTAATTTCCTTCGACAATTCCTCGGGCAAAGAGCAGATACTCCTCTATCATTTTTTCCATCTCTTCCAGATCCTGCCCCAGAGGCAATGCCACGCTCTCATCGTTTATGAATTCCAACTGCAATTTCATTCTGGTCAGTGGAGTTCTCAGATCATGGGATATCTGGGCCAGCATTGTAGTTCGGGCATTCATCAGATTTCTCATCTTTCGCACGACGTTCAGAAATGCCCAGCCAACCTCCCTTATCTCTCTGGCTCCGGTCGGTTTGAAGTTGCTGTTGTCCTTCTCTAGATAGGAAAAGTCATTGACGAAGTCTTTCAGCAGTCCTATGGATCTGACCTGATTTTTCACAAAGACAAAGGCAATGGCAGCTATGGCTAGAAAGGAAATCACATTCCAGAAGACTAGAAGGTGTACCTTGGGCACAAATATGCTACTCCTAGCCACCTCATACTCCACCAGAGCGTCCGGCTTTAGGATGCCCACCGCAAATAGATCTGCATCTGCCCCGAGGAAACCTAGGGGGTCTGAGACCAGTCTCCGGAGATCGGATCCGAATTGTCTCAGCTGTCCTGGGAAATCAGATCTAGAGGTGACCGTTTCACCATAGTGTTTTCTGTCTAGCAGTCTCACTCTGAGATCCCTGGAGAAATTAATGTTTTCCAGAAGGACTCGCCTATCGCAGGAATTGGCCAGACAGGCATCATATTTATTGTCTAGGGTTTTAATCTTCTTTGCCAGCTCAGCCAAATTCTTCCTGGCGGATCTGTTCCAGTACCTTTGAAAAAATATGTAGAGCGAAGCGATCTGCAGCAGGAACATAGGCACTATGACTATCAGCATGAATCTGTAGAACAAACCGCTGGAGAAGATTTTCCTGCTGCTCTGGACCGCTCTCCGACTCATCCTAGAAGTCCAGTTCACTATAGTGTTTATGGGCTCTGAATCCAGGTATTCTATCAAAGAGGATGTTCCTGAAGCCTTTCTTTGACTTTATCACTCTGTACCAATCCTTAAGTTTCGGGTACCTACTCCATTCCACATGGCCCAGGTAGTCTATCACGGACAGCTCCGTTGCGGCTGCTATATCTGCTATGCTGAAGGATTCCGACGCTAGCCATCTCTTCCTGCCAAGCAGATGTTCCATATAGCCCATGTGTAGATCCAGGTTTTTCAGAGCCACGGACAGTTTGTTTGTGTTGGTGTGTCCTGTGGCAGCGAAGCTACTGAGAAATATCTCCTCCACTATGTATCTGGAAACTTCATAGTAAAATTTTTTGTCAAACCACATATGCAACCTCTGTATCTCATACTTCTCTCTGAGATTCAGACCCAGGAAATCAAAATAGTTCAGCTCATTGACTTCCCTTTCAGCCCCACACACATATTCACATATGAGATAGCTATCACAGAGTACCTCCCCGGTCTGGAGATTTTTTAGTACCGGAACCTCACAGGCTGGATTTAGCAGAAGAAACTCCTTGCTCCGGAGCCAGAATTTTACCTCCGTAGTCTGGTAGTCTATCTCCATCTCGTCCAACACAAACCTCACCTTCCTTGAGAAGGGACAGAAGACGGAGCTATAGAGTGTGTACTTTGACAACCTTCCCTTCATCG
>JAITSP010000054.1 GCA_031287725.1 Rickettsiales bacterium | reverse complement strand
GAGTTAAATTTGCCTCTAACTATGATCTGAACGTCTACAGAGGCTGCGAACACCGGTGCAGGTACTGTTTTGCACAGTATTCACAGAAATATCTGGAGAGTGATTTCTTCGAGGACATATACGTGAAGACAAATCTGGCTGAGGTGCTAGATCGAGAACTCTCAAGGAAATCCTGGAAGCGGGAGGTGATAAACATATCCGGTGTCTGTGACTGCTACCAACCCCTCGAGGGTAGCTATAGACTGATGCCAGATATACTGCGGGTACTGATAAAACATAGAAACCCCGTCTTCCTGTTGACAAAATCTCCTCTAATTCTCAGAGACTACAGTCTCCTAGAGGAGCTCAGCTCAAAAACCCAGGTCTCTGTGGCTACCACCATAACAACTCTAGACGAAACCATTCGGCAAAAAATTGAACCAAACGCATGTTCATCTGCCGAAAGAATGGAAATGCTCAGAGAATTCACTAGACTAGAATGTGAGACTGTTGTCATGCTAATGCCAATCATTCCCTTTCTGACTGACAGCAGAGCCGGGATAGAGGCCATATATGAAAAATGCTGGACCCAGAATCTAGGGAGAGTGATCCCTGGAATTCTACATCTTAGAGGTGAGCTCAAAGAGTTTTTCTACAGATTTCTGGGGGATGAGTTTCCAGAGGTACTGCCAAAGATAGAAAAACTCTACGGAGGCAGCTATGTCAGCAGGAAATACTCTGAGGAGCTAGAGAAATTCCTCAGATACATCAGGACCAAATACAGATTTCCCCGAATCATTCGGAAGAGCTCCCAGGAACACAAAAATTGTGACACCAGACAGCTGAGTCTATTCGAAAATTAGGAATCTAGCTACCATCCAACCATCTGAGTGTGAGCAACAGTCGGAAATGGATTCGACCGTTTCCCCTAGGACTAGTTTTCTAGGACTAGTGGCTATAGATCATATCACTGGGGTCTCCCTTGCCAATTTCTCTGCAAATAATTCCTCTGCAAATTAGTCTTTCCACAGAAAAGTCAGGAAGGTAGCGAGGTGGCGCCAGAACAGCTCTGGCTCTAGTCCAATCTACAGCAGCTCCCCCCAGAGGGGAATTCTAATGCTCAGGTCAAAATAATTCTTACCCTAGTCCAATTCCCGGCATATTCCTCCCAGAGGGAAATTCCGATGCCTAGCTTTGGCAGTTTCGGTAGCTCTGGTACCCTCCGATAGTTTGCGCCCCTGGGACTGTACTCTCTAGACGCCCCATTTCCCCTCCTAGGAGGGGAAATGGGGCGTCCTGGAAAACCCCCGCGGCCTAGAGAGAGAGCTGGCTCACGGGGGTGGCTCCTAGACAGCCCTGTCTCTCTAGCTCCCTAGAGGGGGACAGCGGGGGGGGGGGGATTTTAGTCTCTACTAGATGCTCTTTACTTTTCTATCACTGCTCTGTCCCAGTCCCAAAGTGTCATTGATTTTCTTCCCAGCGTGCCAACAATTCCCACAGAAGAGACGACCCATAAAGCGGGCTAGACAATGTGCATAATGTACCATAGCGGCCACTCTTCCCCTCAGTCTGGAAGGCATAGTCTCGATGCCGTTCGAAAAACTACATCTGTAACTATATTTTTCCTCTCCATTTTTTCCTAGGGCAGTTGTAGTTCCAATCCCCTGGGGCCTGCCATCCTGGCAGGGACCATCAAAGAAGAGGCTTTCGGAGGCGGATTTGCTGTTCAACATCCTGCGCATCATACCCTGGCCCCGAGGCTTGCCATCCTCTCCAAAGGGTCCACTGTAGTAGAGACGACCAGTGGAGTCGGTAATTGTACCGTTTATGGGGTGGGAATTTTTGACGAAACCAGAGAATTTACTTCCATCTTCTAAGCTAATGTCTATTTCTCTGTTGGCTGAACTCCAGAACCGCACCGGTTGGCAGACATTACCCTCTAGATTGCATTCGAAGGTAGCTGTAGAAGTAAAAGTCACCTTCCCAGAGCCAACGGTTGCTCCCAGGGCTTCCGCTAGAGCTGCGCCGCCATCAGCCAGAAGGCTAAATTCAACGTTCCGTGGATGTCCCTGGCATTCACAGTGTTCCGATGAAATCTTGGCTATAGGTCCCTCGTAGCCGCTCTCTTCAATTATCTTTTTTTGCTCCTCAAATCTCTTTTCTTCCTTCTCTTTCATTATTTTCGCCCTCTGCTCTTTCTCCTCGTTAGCTTTTCTTTGCCACTCTCTTTCTCTTTCCTCATCCTTCCTTTTTCTTTCCTCCTCCTTCTTCTTCTCTCTCTCTGCTAGCTCCCTCATATCTTCCATCATCTTCTCTGAGGATAACCATATCTTCCATCTTTCATCTGCCTCTTCATTTCTTTTTTTCCAGTTTCTTTTTCTCTCCTCCTCTCTCTTTTTTGCCTCTTCCCTCCTTTTTCCTTCCTCGCCCATTCCTCCCATAGGGTACATCTGCTGATAGGTTGTCTGGTTTGCTGGAAGCATGCTATTGTTCGTCTGCTGTAGTTGGTTTAGCTGCAGCTGGTACATCTGCTGATAGGTTGTCTGGTTTGCTGGAAGCATGCTATTGTTCGTCTGCCGTAGTTGGTTTAGCTGTAGCTGGTCCATCTGTTGCACATATGGATAATAAAACTGCGGCTGACTACCCACCTGACCCATCCAGAACCTATTCATTTGATTTTGGTTCACTCTCTGCGGTTGCATCTGATCTTTCAGATAAATTGAGGATATTTTGTTGGCCACTATGCATGCCTCCTCCGCATCCATTCTTTTTTCGGGATTAATTTGGAGCACTCCCAGCAGGAATTGTTTCCATAGTTCTGGGTTGAACAGCTTTGGATCGATAGATTCAATTTCTCCCAGAAGGAAGTTTTCCCACCTAGCCTGCGCATCTTCTCCTCTAAAGGCGGCGCCAAGACCTGGAGACATCCTTATGAAATCCCGAGCTAAAAAGCCTTTATCCTTGCCTCTAAGGGCACCCAGCATGGTAAACGCCAGATCCCAGACATCAATCTTTCCTGGGTCGTAGTCGTAGGAGTTCTCTGTCAAAATTTCTGGTGCTACACAGAAACATTTGATCATAGATACATATTTCACAGGGATATTCTCCAGATTGGCTATAGCTACCCTACCACTCTTTGGGTCGTATCTCAGATTAGCTGGATTTAGGGCTCCATGAGTGAGACCGCCCCTGTGGAGACAGCCGAGTGCTCCCATAAGCATTTCGCAGTTTTTACCTACAATCATCTGTCTTGCTAGTGCGTCCGAATTATTCGTAACATCCTCCAGACTCTCCTCGCCACAGCACTCCATTACCACCATGTCATCACCTCCGACGTGGACGGTTCGCACCAGGGATGGGTGCAACCCGTTGCCCTGGGTTCTACAGTAGTCACAGTATTCCTGGTCATTGACAACAAATTCCTGCCTGTAAAAAGAAACCGCATCAAGATGCTTTCTGCCGCCAGTAAACTTAATCAGGAGCCTACCCCTTGTTTTGGTCTCCAGAGTCCACACACTACCATCGGAGATTAGCCGCCACGTTGGCCTAATATTCTCCTTTGTCAGCTCCTCTCCCGAGAGAAACCCTGATTTATTAAGGTTCTCCGCCAGACGTTCCCTAATCCTCTCCACAACGCACTCTCCATTAATTATTAAATAAAATCCACCCAGACTCCCCTAGACCCTTCCCAGAAATCAATAATCCCTCTCTAGAAGGTTGGATTGGCCATAGTGGCACCTAATTTATCTTCTCTTCCCGGAGTATAGAATATTTCTGGCTGACAGTCAACGGGTTTTCGGAAAAAAATTTTAGGTGTACAGGTTCACAGCCTAAGGGACAATTCACCCCATTATGGCCAGAGATAAATTAATACTCCCCCTGGAGTTTTGAAATCAAGGCCCCGTTGCAAATTAGCTTTCTTTCGAGTTCCCATCCCTAGAGAGCTAGACAGCTGCTGGAGAAATATTGGAACGGCCCACATTTAGTTTAATTTACGGTAGTCCCAGAGCCTACCCAAATACCTTGGAATAAACACAACCTTGGATGAGCTTCAGCTATCCCTAGCCTAGACGGCCACTAGAATGAGAAGCCTAGCACTAGAGAATAGCTTTTGGCTCCGTTCCTCTCTAGAGAGTAGGTGGCCCCTAGTCTCAGACCTAGGCCTCCGCCAATTCCAAATGCATTGGCCAGAGTGATTCTGTGGGTTCTTCTGAGAAGAGATTTTCTGGGAATAAGATAGTTTATGTTGTCATGCTCTAGGACTAGGAGATTGTCATCGGGTTTTAGATAGGCTATCCGGGGAGTCTCATAGGATGATTTCTCTCTGTCGGCCAGATAGTCATAGAAAAGCATCAGTACTGTATTTTTACCAACACTATGGTAGCTATGGGAGCTAATTCTTATAGTGTCTCTGAATGTTCCCTCGAGTAGCGAATAGTTTACCCCTAGCACTGTTCTAAAGTTTCCTCTGGTCTTCTCATAGTCTAGGCCAAAGTCCAGAGCTCTAAAGATTTTATCATGGTCACTGAATTTTAGAGCTCCATCCACCGTTCCAATGGGCCTATGGTAGCTGATAGTCGCTGCTACCCTGTCTCTAGGGCCAGTGAGAATTCTACAGCGGAGATAGGTGTCAAGGGAGTAGCTGTAGGGAGTCTTCAGCTCTATAGCCCTTTTTCTATTTTCTATAGGCTCTATAGCATTTTTCTGAAAAACTGCGCTGTCCAGCTGGTCAATGGATAGCACTAGGCCCACCGCCAGAGGATCTCTCTGGTAGCTGTAGTCGCCATGGTAGCTATTTTTCACTAGACCTCCCCTGCCAAAGCTAGCACCAGCAGTTACTCTAGAGGCAGCTAGAGCCGAAGGATAACTCCCAGGAACAATAGCTATCAGAACCCCGGCTAGAATGTAGAGCCCCACACCATACAAAACAAATCTAGTCAATCTCTCTAGAAAATAGATAATATTTATTGAAAACAGAGATCGACTAGGAATAGCAGCAGCTCTGGCCCCCTCTCCATCTCCATCTTCCGCTAGAGATCCAGTCCAAATTCCCACTCTTCACCTAGCCTAGCTTCCACTGGAACTTTTCAGCCAGTGTCCAGCTAAAACATCCGTCCCAGTCCCCTCTGGAGCCTCTGGAGCCTCCTCTACTATTCCACTGTTTCCACTGTTTTTAGTCATTTTTCCTCTTCAACAGATTTAAATCCTAGCGAAGATAGTATAGCGTCCATTCGACGACTGTCAAGGAAAATTTGCAGTTGTACAGGTCCACAGCCTGTGGGACAAATTCACCCTACTCTGGCCAGAGATAAATAATTGTACAGGTCCATAACATATGAGACAAATTCACCCCACTCTGTTCAGAGATAAATAATACTCTCTGGGAGTTTTGAAATCAAGCTTCGAATGGGGTCTATAGTTATTGTATCTGTATA
>JAITSP010000086.1 GCA_031287725.1 Rickettsiales bacterium | reverse complement strand
ATAGAGAAAAGGATGGAAGTGATTCCAGAGATAGCAGTGGAAGACTCGAAAACCTAGCCGCTGGCACTAGCCCCGGTGGAAGCCGGAGACCAGGAGAGAGGCCAGAGTATAGTTGTTCTAGTGGGGGTGGACTACTGGCGGTGGGTTCAGCATCAGCTAGAACCTAAGGTTTAGCCATGTCAGAGAGCGAAGACACAGACAAGGACACCACAGCTAAAGATCTTGCGAAGGACGAAAGCCTGGACGACGACAGAGTAGTTGAAAATTTTATGGTCTATGGGGGCATAGACAGCGACACCGTGGCTAAGAATTTTATGGCATATGAGAATATGATCAGGGCTGGGGCTGGGAGTAGGACGAGCAGCGTCCAGCTATCGATTGGCCAGAGGAATTCTCTAGCGGATGTCAAGCTGTGGTACGAGCCTGGCAAAAATCTTCTTCTAGATCTGGACACCACCGAAGAAATCGGCAGGGGCGCTATGGCTAAAGTCTATTCGGTCTACAGTAGGTATCTCGGAGATAGGGTGGCCGTAAAAATAGACAACTTGAATACCAAAAGTATGCGCGATTTTGTCTACGCAAAGCTCTATAGGGGCAACTGTCTGGGAAAATTCCCGGCCTTTCTGAGAATTTTGTCCGATGAATCCACTGTAACCGAATGCTGCTGGCGATACGATGTCTCTTCTCTGGCCAAGTACATTGAGAACAATGCCAACACAATAGGCGCTCTGACTACAGGGTGGAAAAGCATTGTCCCAATCATCTTTCTAAAGGGTTTAAGGGATGTGGTGGATGCCCTGGCAAAACTTCACGAGATGGGCTATGCCCACAGAGATATAAAACCCGCAAATATTTTGATCAGAAGGGATCTGAGCACTGTGCTGGCTGACTTTGGGCTGCTAACCGAAATCCTTTCGAAGGAGTCGGTCCTCCGCCGGGCTGGAACACTAAACTACATGCCTCCGGAGGTAGTGATGGCTTCTAAATTTATTGCCGATGTATCCAAACCAGATGAGTTCTACTCCATAAAGATGGCCATCGGAGAAGCCCACTATCTGCTAAGGGCCGACATCTGGGCACTAGGTATTACACTCCTCGAGGTTTTGGCATCCCACCCCCTTAGGAACGCCCCCTGTAAAGGAGAAGAGGCGCTAGCAAAATATATGTTGGATATCTACGAGAATCCCGACAAATGGGATAAAACACTGTCTGATCTGCTGGCTTGGATGGCGAATAATCCGCTGGTGCCAATTATCAAATCCATGTGCAGCATCAAACCCGAAGCTAGGCCAACGGCTCTGGAACTCAGGAACCTTCTGAATGAGGAACTGGTGAAAAAATGGCTAGAGGAACTGCCATCTGTCCATGGACTGATGCAAAATATTTTCCCAGGAGAATATTTACGATACCCCAACAATTTTTATCCAGCCTTCTATCCTACCCTTTCCGAGGAAGATTCTAGGGTAGAGATGGATGATCTGATGGTAAAGTTGGGTGATCTCAGGTTCCGTTCGGGGGAAGAGAGTCTTAGTAAGCTTTTTCCGGATCCGGAGGAGGCAGTTTCACCCCCGGGGGTGGGCCCAGTGTCCAGCTCTAGCTCTAGCAGCTCCAGTTCCAGTAGCTCTAGCTCCAGCTCCAGCTCCAGCTCTAGTCTAGCTTCAGAATCTCCCGGCCCGGGTACTCTGGCGATAGCTGGGGCTCTGATGGCGATGGCAACTCTGGCACCGGCGGTGGGAGGTAGAAGCGTTGTCAGGGTCTACGGAGACATGGTTGCCAGCGTCTATGATGTCTTTAGCAGCTCCTCTGAAGGCTACGTCTCTGTGAAATACTTAAGGAGTGAGGCTGCAAAGGACAGGATGCTGGACTACGCCAGACTCTATAGAGAGGGACAGTTTACATCCCCGGCCTTCCTGAGGATTCTCTCCCTCGCAGAGGATGAGAGAAAAACGGGCCTAGTGGTGCAGGAGAGATGTGAACACTATGGTCTAGACTATATGCTGAGGAACCCCTCCGAACAGTCGGGGAGAGAACTGAGGGGTATGTTTGTGAAAGATTTTTGCCACATCCTCTGCTCTCTGGAGGAAATACATGGGGCTGGCTATTTCCATGGCTCTCTGGGGGTAGATAGTATTCACGTCAGAGCTAGTCCGAGGAACGATGGAGATAGTAAACTGGTCCTGGCCGGCTTTGAGCACTGCTTCGGAGAATTTAGATCTGGCATAGGATGGACCACGCCGGATACACTCTACTATAGACCTCCGGAGCTGTTCGACGGCCCTACGCGCTGCGATGCTAGCAGGATTGATATTTGGTCGCTGGGGATGATAGCACTCGAGGTGCTCAGCGGCTACTCCCCTAGATACCTATGCGGAGACGTTTCTAGCCTCAGAAACCATATGCTGTATCTGAGTAAAAATCCTAAAGAATGGGCCAGGCTAGTTAACGAGAGACTGGAGCCAGTAGTTCTAGAGATTGAGGCTGATACATTCATTTCTAGTGGCAAAATGTCACAAAAGGCTCGAGACAAGGTCACAACCATGGCTGAAGCCATTATCTCTCTGATTCCCTCTATGTGTAGGATTGATTTCAGAAAGAGGCCCTCGGCTTCAGAGCTGAAAACCAGACTAGAGAAATTTCTGCTCCCCAGAGTTTCCCCCGTTAATCCTCTGGCAGAGTGGTCGGAAGAATCCAAAGGAGATGGGGAAGTGATCCTAGAGGGCGTGATAGAGGACGAAATGAAGATACTGACGGAGGGGCAGCCCAAAAATAGAGCAGAGGCGACTCCAACTGAGGTCGGAGGAGATCCGGTGCCAGAGACCAGTGGCGGAGATGGGACCACCGAAGCCAGCAGAAAAGCAGAGAAATCTGAGCCTCTGCTCTATCCCACCGAGGAGGTTGATGATGGGGCAGAGACGAAGAATGTCGATGCCGAAGAGGAAGACGACAGTGGGTACGGGAACAGTTCTCTGCTGTCCCATTCAATCGTCACTAGTCCGGAGAACGATCCTAGTAGAGTAGGGCGGCAGCCACAGAACAGTGGAGAATCCAGCCAGCGGACTGTGTTCCAGGGGATCTCGAGAGCGCAGACTGAAGAAATGGCGGCGAAACGGAACGCTGAGCTGAATGATCTGGAGAAATTTGAGGATGCCACCAACTCAATAGCAGACATACTATCGCCAGGCCACGGAAAATAGCCCAATCCGGTTCCAGGTCCGAGGCATCTTGCCCTTCAACCCTCCCCCACGCCTTCTCCCTGGAAAACTATGACGGGCTCTCCGGACTAGAGTCCCGCGCTGCCGGGTTCCGCCGCCCGACTGGTTTCTACAAATCACCATCCCTGGAGACGACATCCTCTCTGACCCAGGTACCATGTTTTAGCAGCCTTTCTTTTATTTTCACAACATTCGCATCCAAATCCTCAAAAGAGTAGGAACACTGAGTACTCTACCAGCTTGACAGCTGCTAGTAGAATAGCTACCCTAGGCAGAGGCCCCTGCAGGGCCACCGTAGTGCGCCACCTGGCTACCTCTCCTGTATCCTAATCCTCAAATAGTTCGCTGCGGAGATTGTCCAACTCTTTTTTGTGCCTGTCGTCCGCCGCTTCCATCTTTCTGAACTTTTCTTCAAGGTCTCTGGGACTCATTCTAAGCATCTCCTCAATTTTAAGTATCTCCCTGAAATTCCTCGCCGTCATAAGCCTTATATACTCTCCCTTGGCCCTCCTCCTGAAATCATGACAGTTATGCCAAATAGGATCATAGCCATATTCCCCACTGCCCTCGGGCTGGAACTCCTGCCTTATATTATCTATAGCCTCGTCCATGATGTCTGCATCTCCAACGAACTCTTTCTCGGGATCTATAGATTCTCTAGATAGCTCCATGTTCCTATGGAAATTGCTACGAAGCCCTCCGGGGAAGTATCCTATGCTAGTACCATTAGTGAAAATTATATTATCGCGATCAATTATATTATCGTGATTCGAATCCGGGGCACGACCATCCCTAAAAGTAAATTTCCTGGCGAAAATAACAGCCTGCTTACCATCCTTTCCAGGTGTCAGAGATATCCTAGGAACAAATCCCTCGCTAACACCAACAAGTAGACTAATTAAAAGCGCAGCTCCAGCGAACATCTAAAACCTCCCTGTGTTTATTATTAGTGGGCGGAACCGGGTCTCACAGCAATCTTCCATGCGCCTAGCAGATCGAAGACACAGCCAGGGCCCCCACTCCCGAGGATGGTAACAGAATAGCCTAGGAAAGTCAAGAGCATATTTGATTGTACAGGTCCACAGCATCTGAGACAAATTTACCTTGCCCTGGCCAGAGATAAATAATACTCTCTGGGAGTTTTGAAATTAAGGCCCCGCTGTAAATTAGTTTTCTTTCGAGTTACCATTCCCAGAGAAGTAGGGAGCTGGTGGAAAAACACTAGATCAACTCTATATTTACTCTAATGTACAGTAGAATGCAACAAAACTGTCATAGTTAGGCCTCAGGACAGCTTTTTCACTAGGTGTTTCGGTATTTTTTACTAAATACCCTTGAAAAAACATTAAATTTCTGGTAGAATAGTTCTAACTCCTTATAATGTAATTTACGAACTATGCAAAATACAGCAATGTTTGGGTGTTCCAGAGAATTTGGCTCCACCCCAGAGACTAGTCCCCGAAGAGAATCTTTCGGAGACTCCAGAGACTCCAGAGACTCCAGAGGTTTCAGAATCCTAGCCCTAGCGGTCTATCTTTTTCTATCTCTGCTAGGCCACCCCGGACCAGCCCGAGGGAAGGTGAAGGATGCCTCCTCGACTGGTCCCTTCA
>JAITSP010000027.1 GCA_031287725.1 Rickettsiales bacterium | reverse complement strand
TGAAAATACTAAAACTCCAAGACACTATATTTTCCATCAGAAGAGGATCTTCCAAGGAGAGTTTAGGGGGCAAGTGGCTTAGAGGGGGGGAGTGAAAGGAAGAGATGGAGGTTAATACCCACACACACACCCATCACTTGACAATTAGAGGGGTTGACCTAGACTTCGCCAAACGTGGGGTTAGGCCCCAGAGGGCCATCACCCAGAGGGAATGGGGGTTCCTATGGTGACTAGAGGAATGGGTTACTAGATGTGGCAGCGGGCTGCCGATTTGCTCCTGTCTGAAGTCGTTTTCCCGGGGAAGGCACGGCAAGTGTTCCGGGCCCGGGCCAGCCTGGTGGCCTACAGATCCAACTGGGGCCGGCCAGAGCGGGAGTTCCTGGACCCCAATTCCCCGGGCCATTTCCCGAGAGGATCGGCACTTCTCTCCTCCGGAAACTGGAGAGAGCCAGAGCGGTCCTGCTTCTTCGAAATTTTTCTGCCAGAGAGAATGACCTCGACCAGTGGTTCCGGCCTAGTTTCTAGTGCCAGTCCCAATTCGAGGGCGCCCCCGAGCCCACCTCCAGCTACTGGTGGCGGAGGAAAAACGCATGGGCATGGGCACATTCCAGAGAACCTCAGGAATATCCTCCCCCACCGTTCCCGGTGACGAACAGTAGTGAGTCACCCCCTCTACTTTCTCTAACAATAGATACTAATAATAACTTGGAAGGAAACTAGCAATGTCAGACGACAGAAAAAGCCATCCCAGGCACCACTCCCTCTGGAGAGGGGGTGTGTCCAGAGCACTCTGCTGCTCACTATTCCTAAACGCAGCGCTACCCACAGCGATGGCCCGGCGTCCCCACAGCATAGTACCAGAGGATAACAGCGAAGTCAAAGTCCATAGCCTAGAGGACGACGAAGAAACGGCCGTGATAGATATAGCCAAACCCGACAGCGACGGCGTAAGTCTGAATATCTTCAAGAAATTCTTCACCGGCGGGAAAGTCATAGTGAATAATTCCCCGCTGAGGACCAGGTCAACCACCCTGGACAGGGAAATCAATGGTAACGGTAACCTGGGTTCCAGAGGGGCCAACAGGATTGTATTTGTCCTGCCGCTAGAGGAAGCAAAGTATAAGCTAAAAAAACTAAAAAACCATGGCCCTACGTCACTTTTTACTCATAAACATGTGAAGCATAAGCGTATGGCTGTCCCGAATCCAGCTAATCTCTCCTCGACCTTCGAAGTGCTGGGGATAGACGGCAGAGGAGCTGGTTTTGAAATTTTCAATCCAAGTGGTCTAGTCCTGAGAGGCACCAGCTACGTGAATGTGCTAGAGCTGACTCTAGCCTCCAGTGCCTTCACAGCGCAGAATGGCACGGAGACAGCCGGCGTAGACAGAAATACCCTATCCACATTGCTGCCGACAAAGGGTGATCCCCATCCGGGCATTGACGCCTCCGAGACTGATACCGCCAACCTCAGGTCAAGGAAAATTGTTTTTGAGGCTAAAACCATAGTGAAAGGGCAGCTAAACATAGAACTAGGAGGTAATGGCACGGTCGGAGACTATTCAGAATCCTCTCTCAGGACATCCGCCTCTGGCGATATCCAGGCGGGAAGTCTCAACATAGCCACAGTCGGCCAAGGGAGTTCTAGTCTCAATCTAGGAACAACTGTTGCCAGCCTTCTCGGTGACAGTGTCATCAACATCAAAGGAAATATGGCTCTGGATGGTGAGAAAGCTAGGTTTCTGGTGGAGATGGGTAATCTGATAGCGACTGTCCGTAGTCTAACCCTTAGTAATTCGGCAGTACTCTACACCCATGATTCACTAGTTCTGAATGGTAGCCTGTCCAGCCATGGCAATGTTGAGGTTGGTGCGGAGACCGGAGACATCAGAGTCACTGGCAATTTGGATAACAGAGGTGGCTCTGCCCTGGCCTCCTATAGAGACCTGGTCGTAGATGGTAGGCTGATAAACGATGGCAAGTCCATGGTCAGCACAGAGGTCGGTGGCATCACCGCTGGCGGTCTGGAGAACAGCGGAAATTCCACTCTGGTCTCCAGCAGAGACCTGGTCGTAGATGGTAGGCTGATAAACGATGGCAAATCCATGATCAGCACAAAGACTGGTAATATGAAGGTTTCTGCTGGGCTAAGCAATACAAATAACTCTACCCTAGTCTCTGCTAGGTCCCTCCAGGTGGACGGTGGGGTAGTTGTCTCCAAAAATTCAACTCTAAAGGTAGGAAAGTATCTAATCATGAAGACTCCGAAGGCCGGGACAGATTTTCTAGTTCGCTCTGGCAGTCTGGTGTACTCCGGAGACAAAGTGACCCTAGAGGTCAACGGCACGGTGGAGCTCGAGGGAGAAGCTGTGCTTATGACCAGAACTGGCCCCATGGATATCAGAACCGATAGATTTAGAAACCTGGAAGCCTCTGTACTGCAGTCAAATGGAAATATCTGGCTAAATGGTACATTTCTCGAAAATATAGGTAGAAACCTGGGGGATAAATTCTACACCTCCGAATTTGTGAAAACCGGCAAGAAGGTAGACTACTACCAGGTGGTTGACCATGGCCATGATAGGGTAAATGTCACTCTAGTCACAGACATATCGCAGATATCAACGAATTCAACGGACGCCGGCCTAGCCATCAGTATGGATAAAATAGAGAATAGGAGCGGTGGCCTAATATCTATGGGGGAAATAGGGGTCAAATGCGGGGAATTTAACAATGAGAGGAACAACTTTACGGTGCCGGTGACCTACAGAACCCAGACCTCCTGGAAATACAGGCACTATATCCTGTGGGGTCTAATTCATTCAAAGACCTCCTACGACAACTACATAACCGATTACAAAAGGGATGAAGTCTTCTACTCCAATACCCCCTCTCTGGTAACGGCTAGAGATATAAAAATAAACTGCAGCGGCGACATAAATCAGGATGTTCGCAGGATTCACCTGGAGACTGACCCAAAAAATTCGATGAGCAGAATGGAGGCGGCAGATCTCCTCTTTATTAGGGCTAAGGGAATAAATAACAGGGGAATGCTAATATCCAACAGCGACAGGATGGACATACTGGCCAGAGGGCCTATAAAAAATGAGGGTGGTATGATATTGTCCAAAAGGGGTGGAATACTGAAGTCCGAGGAAAAAATCCTAAACAGAGCACTGGTTAACCAATTCATAGTCTCGGAAAGGGGTAGGACCGTCACATTTAGTGAGTTTGTAGCGTCAGGTGTCATTGGCTTCACACAGTCAGATAGGATCAGCGATGGCAAAAATGATGACTCCTCCGAACCCAAGGAGATAATAATTGATGCACCGACTATCGAAGAGAGCGGCTCTGAGTTTGCCCTGGGTGTAAACGGAGTTATGAAGTTTATAGCCAACAGCCTGACCCTCAAGATGGAAAAGGTGCAGAAAACCATAGAGTTTGACGAAAGCGACGACGAAACGACGAGACGCTTTGTCTCCGACGCGAGTGACTACTACCTTTCCTCTATAACCGGCGAGGGAAATGCAAGAGTTGAAATGGATGTAAAAGATAAAGCTAAAATTGAGGGTGTCTCCATCACAGGTCTTGACAGAGTAGACATAAAGGCAGGAAAGGCGGAAATTGGAGCCGCAGAGACCTGGCGGCTAGAGGAGAGCAAATACGGAGACAAGACCCTCGTCACCAAAACAGAAGGAAATTCCAAAAAAACTCTCTCCACCAGGGTACTCACCGAAATAAAGGTTCGAGAGGTGAAAATAGAAAGTAGAGAAACTCCAGAGATCACTGCCTCCATAAAAGCCGATGAGGTCACTCTGACCACCGAGGAGGGAAATATACTGATAAGAAACGCCAAGCACAGGTCTGAGGAATCCGAAGAGTACAAGGATGAAAGTGAATTTAAAGCAATGTCGGCTGGAATGCTAGGTGGCTATCTGATGGCTGCTCCAGGGGTAGGACTGGGAGTAGCGGTAGCTGCCGCGATAGGTGGTGGCTTTCTGGCCATGGACAGAAGAGCTGTGCTGGAGAGATACTATAAACCATCGCAGGTGGATGAGAAGATAGTCAAAAGCACTATAGAGACTAAAAAACTTAAGATGAGTGCTCCCAAGGGTAAGGTGGACATCATCAGCAGTGAAATAACCTATGATGAGATAGAGATCAACACCAAGAGTGGAAGTTTTAGCGCCAAAAAAAGTGAAGATGGAACTCCTCCCCCGTCTCTAGAGGAGATAGCTACCAAGCTCAATGGGGGTTTGACTATAGGGGAGGATAGAGAGGACCATAGCCACCCCACTGTGGAGAATTTGAGTTGGGAGCAGGGGTTTATGGAGGCGCTGGGCTGGGGTGCTCTGGTGGGTGTTGTGGCGAGAAGTATATGCATTCTGCTGGATGCTGGCGTCGACGCTCAGGATATAATGAATGAACTTCTATCGGGATTTTCGGGCACTAGCCGATGGGGATATAGGCTGGGGAGCGGCCAGAGTGGTTTCTATGGCTGGGAAGGTGCCGGATCCAGCACCTATAGGTCGACCTATAGGTCGACCTATGGTTCGACCTATGATTCGGAGGATAGCCAGGATAGAGAGGAAAATGAGGAAGAATATGAGGGGGACTATGGCCAAGAGCCATCTCAGTGGGTTACCGATCCCCTGGGCCTTGACCGGAGTATTCTGGAACTCTGGAGGTCGGGTCGCCAGGAGGTCAACCGGGGAGTCTGGGTGGGTGACAGAGACTGGAACGAGCAGACTAGAGAACAGCGGAACTTTGATTTTCCTATCTTCGGCCACTATGGCTGGAATCCAGTCTACCATAACTTTTGGTTCTCTGAGGGTCGCCAGAATCCTCATCATATACAGTCCTATCTTCTAAAAACTGATCACAGCAGCTGGAAATTATGGAATGAGGTGCGGAATCTGGCCAATGACAATGACTATCGTCGAGAGACCAGCAGAGAATTCTGGAAGAGCAACAGACATTGGGGAGAGCAGAGCGGAGAGAAGCAGGACTCTAATGCTCTAGCCTCCAGCCAGGGTGCTCTGAATACGATGGGCTATGGCTCTGGACTCTTCGATGGCCGCTGGAGCCTCCAGAATCCACAGCAGCCATTTGCCATCAGCCCTCTAAATGTTGACTACTATAGCTGGGAACTCCTGAGTAGGCTACGGGAGGGGGCTGCCGCTCGAAATAATCTCGGACTAGCGGGTTTTCAGAGGGATGACTTCTCCGCTGTTCTGCCCTGGAGCATGGCCGGAGACTTCAATCAGGCATTCTATGGAGATCCTAGCCAGAGTGCCAAAAGTCTAGAGCAGATCTGTGCATTCTATGGTAGGAGCCCAGATAATATCTGTGATGGTACTACCTTCCTCAACCAGCTGATCATCGCTAACTATTGGCCGCCAGATAACCATAGGCTAGTTCTGGGGACACCCTATGTCCATGTGGAATACTATGGCTCTCTGGCACCTTCGGAGGACAGCCAGTCAACTCCGCGGTTTGGTTTCCTGGGAAAGATGAAGGTAGCAGGCAGAGAGATCCAGGACTTTACTATACATGTCCTAAAATGGGCTGGCCTGAGGGGTCTGGGTGCTCTGAAGGGTATGACAGTTCAGGTTTTGTCCCGCACGGTACTTTCGCTGGGAGGAGCCGCCGTCGGACATGTTATCTGCGGCCCATCCTGTGCAGCCATGGGAGTAACAGTAGGAAAGACAGTTTTCTATGCGAACAGCATCAGCTATGGAATTCAGAGTGTCTGTAGGCGTGGAGAGGAAGTGCTAGTGACTGTGGTCGAGATAGTCAAAGAGGGCAAGGGGACAGGCCACTATGTGAGCGGCAAAAATGTCGCAGAAATTACCACAGGGGCCGCAGATATTATTCTGGGCATCAGAGCCCTCCACTACGAAGGCATAGCTGCCCAGAAAGACATCTCTGCCTCCTGGGAAACATGGCAGGAGACGAAGCTGGGAGAGATGAGAGATCTAGATGGTGGCTGGCAGGAGTTCACTGAAACTTCGGATGGCCATTCTGGCATTGGCGAAGAAACTGTAAAATTCAATGAAAATGATCTGCACCATGTTTTCCATAATGAAAAACATGAGCATAATCTAGAGCCATTCATCAAAAGTTGTGGTGGAGATGAGGGGTTAGCCTATAGAAAATTAACTTTGGCTGCGGAAAAATACATAGAGAAGAATGGATACGACCCTATAAAATTTATGGGCAAGGATGAGAACAAGGGTGTTCCGCTGGAGATTGACGGATTTGGTGCCGATAAGATAACCGTAAGGGGGAATATGGTGGGCGACAGGTTCAGGCTTGGCACTGCCTTTGTAAATAAAGACGTGAAGAAAAAATAACATAGGAGGTTTTTATGCAGGACGATGAGTTTCTAAGGAAACATGAGATCTTTGAGAAAAAGGTAATGGACATGCTTCTGGTTGGGGACCATGAATTTTTTTCCATATTGAGAAAGCAGTATGAAATGTCGAAGATTAGAAACAGAGACTTCGATGGCTATGGATTCTTCACAAGCTTTGAGGTGCCAGCCGAATCTCCGAGGCTGGCCTACTCTATGAGTCCTGTTATAGGGGATGTTATAGTGGACTACGACGGCCGAAAAGATGCCTTTGGACTTATATTGTTTGTAGCAAGTGATTCTCTGGACTGTCTGGAGGGGTATCCCTATGGTGGCAGTGAATGGATAGGGGACTACGATAGGGTTGATGACATACGCTATGTATGTGAGGCTAAACCCCACGAGAGAGGTGTCAGGGGTATGAAGAGTCTGATCAGAGAAAGCATGCCCGGCCTCAGATGGGAGCCAAAGACTGGTCCTCTGGCTCTGAAGTTTGAGCCAAAGGATGAGGCATACCTAAAGAAACACGGTATTTTTGAAAAAAAAGTGATGGACATGCTTCTGTTCGGTGACAATGAACTGTTCGCCAGACTGAGAAGACAGTACGAGTCGGCTCTGGTCATAAGGAGGGGGTTTGACGATTGTGGTTTTATCACTGACTTTGAGGTGGGGGACAGGTCTCTGGCCATAGCTGACAGAAGTTTTATTCTTGGTGACGTCCGTATTGAATCTAGCAGTACAGATCGCAGGCATAATGCTGTGCTCTTCATAGACGATGGGCTCATCAGCTGTCTAGTGGGCTATCCTAGCAGCAAAGATGATTGGCTAGACTACCACCATGAGGATGTCAGAATGTACTATGCAACAGATG
>JAITSP010000093.1 GCA_031287725.1 Rickettsiales bacterium | reverse complement strand
TTATTCTCTCTTCTTCCTCTTTTCTCTTTCTCTCTTCCTCTTCTTTTCTCTTTCTTTCTTCCTCTTCTCTTATCTTTTTCTCTTCTTCCTCTTTTCTCTTTCTCTCTTCTTCCTCTTTTCTCTTTTTCTCTTCTTCTCTTCTCTTTAACCTTCTCGTTTCCAACTCACTACAAAATTGGACTTCATCCATTCTATCCTTATCTCTGTCGCACCTCCATATATCATTTTTAAGTCGCGATTTAGCGCTCAGTTGCTTTTGTAGTACCGATATTCGATCTTTTAGTACCGATATTTTTAGTTCTATCTGCTTCTTCTCCTTCTCCTGCTCTCCAAGCGATTTCTCATTTTCTTCTCTATTACTATTAATAGGTTTCATTTTATTACTATCAATGGATTTCTCAATAGATTCCTCAATGGATTTCATTTCGCCGCGCAAATTATTAAGTTCAGATTCACTAGCCAGTTTATCTTTACTAAGAGCTGTATCCAATGGTATAAGAGCACACCTAACCTGCATCACCTTTCTGGCGGAGGCAGCGTTGGAATAGGTAGTAATGATTTGTTTAGCTATGACTATAGCATCCCCCATCGAAGAGCTAGTCCACATTTTATAGAGGATGTTAGCCAGAAACGGCCGAATGTTGTCTCCCAGATATAGGGGTAGCGAGATATCTTCTATGGAGAGAACGGTATTGAGAGATGGCACTTTATCAGAGCCCAGTAGTTCCAGGAAGATAATTACAAAATCTTTAACAGTTGGCACCACCACCGCAGCACTCGGCGCCACCACTGCAGCATTTGGTACCGCCACTACACCTTTTTCTGGCGCTATACTCTGCTTAGTTTCCCTCGAGCGCTCCAGAATACCTGCGCTGTAGTCATCTCTGATGAAAAAATCATCCTTGCTCGGCATGAACTTAATTTTCCCATAGGCCTCCAGCAGCTGCAGAAAATTATGGGCGATAGTCATTTTGGTGGTTGTCACATCTGCGCTGGGATTTAACCAAAGTTTCCCCCATCTGCAGAACTCCATCACCACCACAGTGATGATTCCAGAATTATTTTTAGTTCCCCCAACGCCAAATATGCTAATCAAGGTGGTGAATGAATTGCTGGTTTCTCTATATCTTTTGCAATCTCCCTCTAGTAGCTTCACGAGGAGGTGTTTGTTCATTGCCTCGCTGAATACCCTATAGTTGCTGAATCGGCCATTCTTTTTCCCCCCGACGGGCTCAACATCTTTCAGAACTAGTGTCCCCTCTCTATTCTCCGAAGAAAACAGAGGGCCAAGTTTGGCTCCGACTATGATTTCCGCCAGTTCTTTGGTGGTTTCCTCTCTTTCCTTCTTTTCCTTCTCTATCTCTTCTCTTTCTTCGACCTCACGGGCACGTCTGAATTCCATCATTGCGTTATATAACCCTTCATCTGCATTATCTATGATATCCTTTAACTTCTGCTCTATAGAGCTCAGATTCGTGGGCTTCAGAATCGTGGGCTCCGAATTTGTCGGGGACTTTTCTTCTCTTTTTTTTCTTTCTCTATTTTCTCTGCTTTTGAGAAATTCAACCACTCTGCTAGCTCCTAGCCGTTCTTTTACATTGAAGGCACACATTGTCCTCAGTATTTCAGCTATAATTGGATTAGCCCCGTGTGCACTGGCAATTTCTAGTGCTTCTTCTATTGTGTTGTTATGTACATCGGCATCATAAACAACCTCTGCACATTTGCCATGGAGCACACAGAGCATAGTCAGTGCCAGAGCATAGGAATCACGGCCCTCAAGGGAGGAGGATCTAATGGCTACAACTTCCGGTGGGCAGTATTTCTCTGTTCCTCCGCCAACTTTCGCAATATCTAGATTCACCATAAGGCCAAAGTCTCCAATGCAGCATACTAATGATCCATCTTTGCTGTTCTTTCTTAGGAAAATATTATCTGGCTTTATGTCCAGGTTCTGATACCCCCGTCTCTCGAGCAGAGCCACGGCGTACAGTAGATTTATGAAATTTTCATTAACAATCTTCGCTGCCTCCTGGCGAACTGTATTCCCTGGCCCGGGAACAACGCTAGCGTCCTTGGCTGAGGATTTCCTGGGCAGATATCTATTCAGATCTCCCCCTTCACAATACTCCATTAGAATAACTCCGCATTTGTCACCCGTCAGAGTCGTCCCATGGTATTTTATCAGGCCCGAGGAACCTATGGCTGTATAGCGGAACACTTCGGCATAGTTGAAGTCGCCGATGTAGTTTATCGGATCAGAGCTCGTCGTGCATTTTAGCACGTACGTCTTCCCAGTTACTTGATCATTTACGCTGTAAGCTTCGGCATGTGCTCCACTCCCAAGAAGTTTCCCTAGTACGAACCTCTTCCCATATACCACTTTGGTATTTGTCACGAACACTTCCATATTCCGTTCCTCCTCCAGCTCCATGTTCGTCCGTTCCTCCTCTAGCGATAGTTGGACATTGACACTCCCGCCACTGCCCGGATGTGGGTTCGCTATTTCAATCGGTCTATTCGTAAGGAGGTTGCTAATAATAAAGCCAGATCTTATCACGTCGTTAATTTTGTCCATAGTATAACCTTAACTATTAATAGTTAATCTATTCTACAGGAAAAATTTTCTCGAGTCAAATGTCCTGTGAAAATGTACAGGTCCACAGCCTATGAGACAAATTCACCTCACTCTGGCCAGAGATAAATAATACTCTCTGGGAGTTTTGAAATCAAGGCCCCGCTGCAAATTAGGTTTTTTTCGAGTTCCCATTCCTAGAGAGACAGACAGGTGGTGAAAAACTAATTTGCAACAGTTCCACTAGGATTTACGCTACTCCTATATTTTCTGTAGTTTTCCACTCCAAAAACCTTCTCTCTGTCGGCATTTGGCCTCCCCCCCCAGGGGGGCCAACGTCAATCTCCCTCAACTCCTGGATAGCCCCAATGGTGGCGCCTAGCAGATCTGCTATCTACAACCCCCATCCAAATATTCCAGCTCCTCTCGGCTATGGCCATTCAAAACTCTGGCGGAGAAAGAGGGATTCGAACCCTCGGTACCTCAGAGAGGCACAATGGTTTTCGAGACCATCCCATTAAACCACTCTGGCATTTCTCCAGGAAATTCAACCACTCCGCTCATATTTTACCGAGCCCAAGGAAGAAACCTCTGATGAAGAATAGAACGGATGGAGCTATTTTCAATAGAAAATATAGAACCGTAAACATGGCGCCGATTAACAGCGGTATTGCAAAGATGAAAGTCATTATTTTCTTCGCTAGAGCCATTGCCTTGTCATCTCTAGAGACAGATTGGTCGGTAAAGGATATGGTCAATATCCTATTGTCTGTCATGTAATTATCGTCATCCTCTCCAATGTTCGGAGCTTTCTCACCCAGGGCCTCCCTATTCTTCGTCGCCATGAATTCACTCAGCACTTTCTCAGGATCCACCATATCAGACCAGTAAAATACACTGCCGGCAGGAGACTGTAGTGACCTCTAATATTTAGTCAATAGCCTTCGGCTCCATGTACAGGTCCATAACATATGAGACAAATTCACCCCACTCTGTTCAGAGATAAATAATACTCCATGGGAGTTTTGAAATCAAGCTTCGAATGGGGTCTATAGTTATTGTATCTGTAT
>JAITSP010000011.1 GCA_031287725.1 Rickettsiales bacterium | reverse complement strand
CCGAAGCTGAAGAAACGAAGACGCTCGAGGGTGGAAAAATGGAGATAATCTATGAAGATGACAGTATCTACGTTGGCAGAGTTGGTGTAGATGGCAAGCCCCATGGCCGAGGTACATGGATAGATGCCGAAAAAAAAGAGCTTAGACAGGGAGAATTTGCAGATGGTGAGTTCGTGGGGGGAGAAGTGGTAATGGAACTCAGCGACAACATCAGCTACGCAGGAGGATATAGAAACGGGAAGTTCGATGGGATGGGGGAATTGAAGAGTAAGGATGGTGAATACTATAAAAAAGGACGATTTGGAGATAATATACTCATAGATGGATCTTTAAACATCATTGGACCCGATGGATCAATTTACAAAGGAGGTATCAGAAATCATAGCTGTCTCTTTGGTGAAAATGTGGAAGTTTTCCATCTAAACGGAAACTATGAGAGTGGGAAATTTGTAGGGGGTTCCCTTTGCAATGGAAAGATAAGGACAACCTGTTCCGACGGCTCTGTCTATGAGGGAGATTGGAAGAACTGTAAGCGTGAAGGCTATGGAAAACTCACTAGCAAGAATGGCGACCTGAGTGAGGGGGAGTTTTTCGGTGGTCAGGAAGTGAAAACATTCCGTGTACTGAAGGATAGCGACATCTACTACTACCGCGTTTTTGACAAAAGTAGTGGCTCATATTCATACCGGATGCTAGCCGAACAACCCGTCCGGGGTGAACAGGGTGAATTTAAAATGGATGACGATTCGCTGGCCAAACTGAAGCCATTCTGGGAAAATGACGGTCATGGCAATATCAAATACTATTTTTATGGGGAAGGCACAGAGGTAGAGAAAACAATAGTGATAAAGGCCGACGAGGCCAATAAACTGCTCAGTAGCGGAAAATACAACATAGAGGACCTGGTGACCGGAGGAGCCATGGAGGTCTTGGATAAAACAAACAAAAAATTAAAGGATGTTACCGCCGCTGACGTCATAGGACTCTTCAAAGCCAGCGCAGAGAAGATGATCAAACTCCGGGCTGCCAAATGTGCCGCCGGTTTCAAGGGTGGCTACGATGAAGAGGGCCAGGCCATAATGTTTTCAATGGCGAAGAATGGAGATCTCAAAAATTTCAGATTTGGCACAAGAAAAACCTCCTACAGCAGCATGACATTATTTCTCGAGTCCATCGGCATAAATCAAGAAAATATAAAGAGTATTGAAGAAAGATATGTAGTTATGATGACGGACGCAGACCCAAATTTAGCATCCCACGCGGTGTGTTTCATAGTGAATTTGGAAGAGATAAAGAATGTGGGCTGGGATAAACTAAACGAATCCAGCAAATGTTTTATCAACGTCTATGACAGCAGTAGAATTACGACAGACAAACTTCAGAGGGAGACTGATCGCATCTACGGCAATGTCACGAAAAACTCTAGAGCTATAAATCTGGCCCAGCAGGCGCTTGGCAACTGCTGGTTCCAGGCGGAGGCTTCGGTGCTGATGGCGCTGGAGAATCCTGAGCTAGTGGAAAAGCTGCTAGCTAGAGAAATCCAAACCTATGCACTTAATGAACATAAGTGGCTGAGGCCTAATGATGTTCCCAACGAATTCATGCTAAGGCAGATACAGAAGCTTCAGGAGATAATGTCTACTCTGGGTGTTAGCACTGTGCAGAGTGAGCTCCTGGTTGAAAACTTCACCCTGGGTGATATCAAAAGTAGAATAGCGGAGCTGGCTAGGGGCGAAACACTCCTAGGGGAGCTAGACAAAAGAATCAAAGAAGCATTTGAAATCTTTGAGGGAAAGCTAAAGAATCTGGAGGGTGAAGTCCCTGGGCTCGGGGATGAGGAATACAGGAAGTATAAAAAGGACACTGCCGATGAATACAGGAAGAAGCTTGAAGAGAAAATAAAAGACATTTCTGCCAAGGTTGGCAACAAACAACCCGGGGAGAAAGCCGGACTCATAGAAAACCTGAAAACGTTCGTGGCAGCGGGTGAAGAGATGAACAGACAGGCAGATGATCTAAAAGGTAGACTAGATGTTGCGCTGGATACATTCAGAGAGGTAAGAGAAAAAGCCAAGGGAGCGGAGAAAGAAGTTGTCAAATCACCGGAGGGAGAGGAAAAGTCTAGCCTAGTGGCCCCTCTAGGGGGCTTCAGCAACAGCGAAGGGACGAAAAAAGAAACCGCTAGATCGCCAGAGAAAGGGTCGACCACAGTGGATGTTCCAAAGAATCTTACTAAAGCCTCAGAGGAAATACAATCCACAGCTTCGCAACCGTTGTCGAATTTGATGACTATTCTAAAGGGTACGAAGGTGTCACCCACAGGCTTCAGCACGCTGCTCATATCATCCCCGCCGAGTCTCCCCAAAAACTCGAAGGAACCGGCAACGGGTATGCAGAGAAGCTAGATCTCAACCTAGCTAAACCTCCGACCCGTTCTAGCCGAGAAATCGCCAGCGGGAGAGGGCTGTCTCCTGGCTGAAATTTCAACCGGAGGCCGGCTGTTCCTCACCCGTTTCGACTTTTCCCACCACCAGTCTATCCGGCAGGGACTTCATTTTCTCTTTGATTTTACCCTCTATCTCTAGGGCGACCTTCGGATTTGCCCTTAGCTGATCCTTCGCGTTATCCTTACCCTGGCCAAGCCTTTCACCTCCGTAGGAGTACCAGGAGCCTGACTTTTCCAGTATGCCATACTCTACTCCGAGATCCACCAGCTCACTCAATTTGGATATGCCTTCGCCGTAGTAGATCTCGAAGCCGGCCACTCTGAAGGGAGGGGCGACCTTATTCTTAACAACCTTGACAACGGTTGTGTTTCCCACCATCTGCTCCTTGCTCTTTATGGTTCCAGTTTTCCTTATGTCTAGTCTGACGGAGGAGTAGAACTTTAGAGCATTGCCCCCCGTCGTAGTCTCCGGAGAGCCAAACATAACACCAATCTTCATCCTTATCTGGTTTATGAATATCACTGTGCTGTTTGTCTTGGAGATGGAGCCCGTCAACTTCCTCAGGGCCTTACTCATCAGTCTAGCCTGGAGCCCCATCTGGTTATCCTCCATGTTGCCATCTAGCTCGACCCTTGGCACTAGCGCCGCCACCGAGTCAATGACTATGAGGTCCATGGCCCCCGACCTAACCAGAGTATCGGCTATCTCTAGCCCCTCCTCTCCGTAGGAGGGCTGTGATATGACTAGCTCCTCCAGATTAACCCCTAGAGCCTTTGCGTAGGATGGATCGAAGGCATGCTCTGCATCTATGAAGGAACAGGTTAGCCCCATCTTCTGAGCTTCGGCTATGGCATGCAGTGCCAATGTGGTCTTACCGGAGCTCTCGGGACCATATATCTCAATGACCCGGCCTCTCGGGTAGCCACCCACCCCAAGGGCCGTGTCAACGGCCAGCGATCCCGAGGATATCACCTGGACACCCTCTATGGGTCTCTGGCCAAATTTCATGGCAGAACCCTTCCCAAACTGCTTATCAATCTGCATCAGAGCCACGTCCAGCGCCTTTCTCTTCTCTGGACTTGGCCCCACACTGGGCACCACCTCGGCTGGTGCCACATCTTCCTCTCTCTTCTTCTCGGCTACTCTTACCATCACCCCATCCCTGGTCTCTGGGGCTATTCTACAGTGTTCTCCGCTAAAAGTAAAGTGCCGAAAGATTCGCCCTGGAGGTCAAACAAACTCCCCTCTCCGCCAGGGAAGTGACTGTAGAATCGGGTTAGTGCTGGACTGGGACA
>JAITSP010000069.1 GCA_031287725.1 Rickettsiales bacterium | reverse complement strand
GAAGCTATGGCAGAATTAAAAAGACTTAGTTCCGATAGAACGGCTAGAGCACTCTATGAGGCTGAGCTGAGGGCTGAGAACGATAGAATAGCAGATAATGCATCGGCTATGAAGAGGGGGGAATGGAGACTGCTCTGTCCATGCTGAAGAAAGATCTGGATCTGGTGACCGAATTCTCTAGCTCTGGCATCCGGTAACCACCCGGCTAGGCCTAGGGCACGAAATTTCTGGCGGGGAGGAATATGGGAGCTAGCAGGGTTGGCTGGCTTCGCCTGAGTCCTCCGGTTACTGAGATTTCCTAGAGATTATTACGACAAAATCCAATAGATTCAGATCTGCATTTAGCTTCACGGCAAATTTTTTATTTTTACCTATCCCCACCACCCTACCGATCAGTATTCCCTCCTGTAGGATATCGCCATCGTTGGCAGTGTAGGCATTCTCGCCGTCTAGGGCATCACGGCCATTGTTGAAGAAATATTCCGTAGTGAGAAGATCACTGCCATTACCGCCTAGTATTACCCTAAGTCTACTGGACTCCAGGGTCGCTGGTATTCTGGATCTGTAGTCCGTCACTAGCAGAATCTCCGCCCTGTTGCCGGCTATGTTTACTACCCGACCAATAAGATTACCGAATCTGTCTAGCACCAGATCCTGCTCAGCTATGCGAGCTAGCTCTACCTCGTCCAGAGAGACCTGGACACTGTGGGTCATCCCCTGAGCATTTATAATGTTGATTTTTTTGATGGCATAGTCACCTATCCGATTCTGAGAGGTAAAATTCAGTAGTTCCCGGAGATCACTATTCTCACTCCTTATCATGCCTAATTCAAACAATTTCAGTCTCAAATCAAAGTTTTCTCTGAGGAGCTCTCTATTTCTCCTATCAAGCGACCACAGAGAGACAAACCTCGCCCCACACTCCTCTAGAACCATTGAAACACTCCTGGCCGCAAATCTGAATAGGCCTAGCTGACCTAGAAGGAGTGTCCTGATTCTGCCCTCGAGACTTTTCTGGGATCTACAGTGGATGATGAGAAAGGCACTTAGCAGGATCAGCAGGCCATAGAAAAGCTCTCCTATGATTTTCTGGATGCGGTAGCTGAAACTCCAGTAGAAACCCCCTATTCCCCTCTTCTTTCTGTAGATGGGTCTCATCTGTCCTCAGCTAGCTTTGTTTAAAGAGCACACTCCTAAGATTCTTGAAGTCATTTATCACCCTGCCTATTCCATTTATGACGCAGAGAAGTGGATTCTCAACGACCACCGTAGTTAGGCTTGTGGCTTCGCCTATGGCTACATCAAGATTCTTGATAAGGGATCCGCCGCCACTCAGTGTTATGCCCTTCTCCACTATGTCAGCCGAAAGCTCCGGAGGAGCGGATTCGAGGGCGTCTCTGATGGCATCGATTATCTGGCCTATAGGTTCAGCTAGACCCTCGGCTATCTGTCTCTCGCAGAGAGTTATCTCCCTTGGTACCCCATTAGTCAGATCTCTCCCTCGCACCTTCATAGTTTCCCCATCGCCAACGTCAGTCGGAAGGCGAATGGCACCTATTGTCATTTTTATCCTTTCTGCGGTGGCCTCCCCTATGAGCATATTATGCTGCTTTCGTACATAGTTTATTATGGACTCATCCATTTTGTCGCCTCCAACCCTAACGGATCGTCCGTAGACCATGCCACCTAGAGATAGGATACCTATCTCCGCCGTACCCCCACCTATGTCAACTATGATAGATCCAATAGGCTCCATAACTGGCAGGTTAGCCCCTATGGCAGCTGCCATGGGCTCCTCAATCAGGTAAACCTCTCTGGCCCCGGAACTCTCGGCAGCCTCCTGAATAGCTTTTCTTTCGACAGGGGTGGAACCCGACGGCACACATATCACAATCATAGGACCAAACCAGGATTTACCCCTGCTGATGGTCTGGATAAAATACTTTATCATCTCCCCAGCCACCTCGAAATCGGCTATCACCCCATCCTTCATGGGTCTTATGATCTCTATGAGAGCTGGAGTCTTTCCAAGCATCATCTTAGCCTCTCTGCCAAAGGCATAGGGAACCTTCTTGCCATTGTTATTTATGAGAGCCACAACCGACGGCTCATTCAAAACAACGCCATTCCCCTTAGTGTACACCAAAATATTGGCTGTACCAAGATCTATGGCCATATCCTTCGCCGTGAATGAAAACACCAATTCTCCCCACCATCGCTAATAACACTAACCGTTGGATACAGGGAAAATTATATTTTGCAATATCCTAGGCTTACCCAGAATAGATTCGAGGCATTTAAAATTGTCCCACCAGAAAATAGTAGCACTTTCCCAGAGCCAGGGGACCACAGGCGCCTAGGACATTATCCATTTCAGCGTAGCCCAGGAGCAGCTCAGCTGGGACAGCTGTGAGTTGAATTCTAGGGTTAGTTCAGAATGTCAACCCAGAGGCGAGAAACTGGATGAATAGAAAATTATGCGGCTGGACTTGGGCTATTCTCTGCAGCAGTCTAGGACCTTGGCCACAAAGTTCCTGAGTCTCGTCCCAAGACTCTTTCTATTTCCCTCTCCAGTCTCCGGAGCAGTGCTAGGTTTACCGTTGGCACTACCGCTGGGCCAACCGCCAGAGGCCGGACCGGCGGAAGAATCGTTGTCGCCATCTATATTGTCCAGGGTATCCCTATCCACCTCGGAGATCAGCTTTCTAGCGGTCTCCTCGTCGAAGCTCTCTAGATTTAGTCCCCAGAAGAGACAGTAGAGGCTGTAGGCCTTTTCGAAAAAATCGTAGGCTTCATTTTTCCTGTCCGAATGTAGACACTTTGTGCCCACCTCCATCAGCCTCATGCAACTAGCCAGAAGATGTTTGGAGATACACCAGACCTCACCTCTGTAGGACTTTATGATTTTTCCTAGGAGTTCTTTCCTGCATTCTCTGATTTCCTCTATCATGTCATAGAAATGACTATCCTGAGTCTTCGCGCCACTGAAGAAAAGATGCTCCTCTATGCTAATGAGATTCATTATGGCTATCGACAGATCTTCATCGCTGGAAACATCCAGCCTATTGGCTTTCTTCGTCGACTCGATTTTCTCTATGAAATCGCCGAGGTTGTCTATGATCTTCATTCTCTAGCCCATCAGATAGTTTACCAGAAGACTGCAGAGGGTCAAACTCACCAGGGGCAGAACAACTTTCTCAAAGGGAAAGTGTGGCTTCCCATTTTTTTCCTTCATTAGCTGGTAGATCCTAAGACTCAGGAAGAGAACGGAGGTTCCCAGGAATAGGAAAAATAGGAAATCGTCAATGCCCAGAATTGTTCTTCCGTTGAACCTTAGTAGTGGTTTGTCACCTGCGTAGAGTGGTAAAATCAGACAATAGGTGGCAACACTGCCGATGGTGACAGAGTAGGTATTTCTTATTTTCAGTTTTTCTAGCAGTTTCGCGTTCATCTGACACAGCCAGAGCAGCAGAGCCCCCAGCCAGATGGCCAGAATACAGCTGCCAGCTCCCAGGAACCTAGCTAGGCCAAGGCCTGAAACAATCATAGCGGCGCAGAGAGAGCAGACTGCAGCGGCTGCCTCGACTCTAGCACTCACCAGCAGCAGGAGCAGAGGGATGGGAATATATAGAAGACTCGGTGACATAAAACACTAGATCATCGCTGTTTCTAACAGGGCTCTCGTCCGGTCACTGGACTGGAGACCAGAACATTCGCAGAGCCAAACTAATTTTTAATTTAATCGCTTCCCCCAGGTTGACATATTTAAAGTAATTTTCAATAGACCCCCAAATCCCCAGAGAAAGTCTAGGATAGACCTGTTTTCAAGTCCATTCCAGTTCCCAGCCGTAGATTTCAGCCATTAGTCTGTTTCAACAGATCCATTTGATTCAATTTCTGGCGGTTCCCTGCGAACTCCATCTAGGCTAGCTTCAAAACTCCTGGAGAGTATCGCCCATCTCTGACCAGATTAGGTGAATTTGTCTCGAATGCTATGGATCCGCACAGTCTCCCATCCCTTGATTTGTTCCTGGAGCGGAATAGTAACTAGGAGTCTAAAATTTAGAACCTCTGTGGAGACCGAAGTACTAGTTCTACTGGACCATATATACTCGCCATGCCTATGTCTTGGGCTATTCTTTGTTCTCCTGGGAGCCGTCCATCTCCTCTGGGGAAAGGATTTCTCCAGAAAGTCAAGGGCTCTGCTGCTGGCAAATATCTATGGCGTAAATTCGCTAATTATAGCTCTGGGAATTTTCCAGAATGAGAGTTGGCAGATTTTGGTAATCATAGTAATAATTAACACGTTAATTTCTACAATTATGTATAATAACTTCTCTAGAGGCATTGCCCAGAGGAGAATTGGTAGGAACTCCAGAAACCGGGAGAAGTTTGCCCAGCTAGGATGGAGGGCCAAAAAATTTATAGTGGAGCCCACAAAGAACCCCCCTCTGTCTCCGGGTGGGACAGGTAAAAAAATAAATACTCTTGAAGATAAAAATAAATCTGCTAAATATAATCCATCACCAAAGGGTGGAAGTGGATTGGAAGCTGGAAAAACTGGAAAGGACCTAGGAGGTAGGGCTACGGCGGAGGTTGTGGCTGAGCCAAAGACCAGGGTTGAAGAGTCAAAAACTAAGGTTCCGGAGTCAGGAACTAGAACCGAGGGACCGAAGTCTGTGACCGGACAGATAGTCAAAGACACCTCAGAGGTGAAGGATGAACCTGGGAAGGAAGTGAAAGCCGAGGAGGATCCAATAAAAAAAGAGAACGATATGCTAACGCAGAAAATAAAAGAACAGAAGAAGATTCTGAGAAAGAAAATAGAAACAGCCCGAAGGAATGCCTATGTGACGAGAAAACCTGAGGAGATAGCGAAAACGGAGAAGATCATAAAGGACATATTGGACAAGTACGATCTTACCGAAGAGTCCCTCAGAGACGATGCCTAGTCCCAGTGATCCCGGGAAACACTGTCACCATAGCCAGAGGCTTCTCCTGGCCCCGAGAGAGGAATTCCGGGCTCTAGAGAAGCTACCCTGGCCTATTCTAGAGGGTCTCCATGGGAAGGGATGAGAGGCGACTGCTGATGGGCACGGCCCTAGGCTTCCTGTTGATTGTGGCGCTATTCACCATCACCCTAGTCTGTGATCACCAGAGGAGATACCATAGGGTTGGGCGGGGTAAGCTGGTCGCTAGAGTAAATGGAATTAGAATATACGAGAGAGATCTGGAGGAATTCAAGGACCTAGCTAGAGATTCCTATGGACCAGAACCTGGGCAGGGGGAAATGGATGAGAGAACCCTGAGGGCCGCTGTGCTAGAGGCCTACGTGGATAGAGTTATCTACAGAGTGGCCGAAAAATATGGAATAGCGGCAGAGGAGGAAATAAAATTTCTGACTAGAAGATACCAGGAGAGGCTGGTGAGGGAAAAATTTCTGAGCCGGAATATAGTTGGCTCCATAGGAGAGGAGGATCTAAAGGCAAGATATCAGCAGCTGGTTGACATGTTCAGCGATGGAGAGGAGAGAAAGGTCAGCCATATAGTTGTGGCAACGGAGGAGGAGGCCGATAGGATCAGAAATCTAATCCTAAGATTTAATAATTTTGAGACTATAGCAGAAAAAAAATCCCTTGACAGAGAAAGCGCAGCCAATGGTGGCAGCCTTGGCTATGTCCTGAAGGATAGCCTAGCCATCCCGGAGTTCGCCGAGGTGGCCTTTCTACTGAAGGTTGGTGAACTATCCAGACCCGTTAGGACCAAAAATGGCTGGCACATCATTAGGGTTGATGATGCTAGAAAAATAAAGGTAAAGACCTACGAAGAGTCAAGGAATGATATATTTGAACAGCTGAAACAGGAAAAACTTGAGGAATTCGTAGATAGTTTTGCCCATCAACCGAATATAGAACTCCTCCCCCAACAGGTGGGTGAAAAATCCGACAGCGGAAAATCTGACAGCACCACAGAGGAAACCAATGAAGATGGAGTCTCTCTAGGGGACGGTGGAGACTCCTCCGGAGAGACTGGTGGAGAGGAGCAGGATAGGCAGGGCCGAGGAAATGGTGAATAGGAGTCTGTTTCACGCTAGATCAAACCTAGAGGGCCCCATCGCAAATTAGATTTCCCTCAGGTTCCTCTTCCCGGAGAAGCTAGACCGGCGGCGGAGAAATATCCAAACGACTCTACATTTGCTCTAACCTACGATGGATCCTTTCCCACCCCACCAACCCAGTCGCCAGATGTTGTAAATAATAATACCGGCGCTAGCCTCAGCTAACTGCAGATCAATGGTTTTTTCTGGGTATTTAGAATATGTCCTATAGCATTGAGGGTAAAAATTCAAAGTGGGAGGTGGTGGTGGGGCTAGAAGTGCACTGCCAGCTCAAAACTAAAAGTAAACTTTTCTCTAGGAGTTCGGCAGAGTTTGGAGCTGAGCCCAATAGTCACGTGTCATTCTTCGACTGCGCTATGCCGGGCCAGTTGCCCATAGCAAATAGATTTGCCGTAGAGCAGGCCATAAAAACTGGAATAGCTCTGAATGCGGAATTTAATCTCCTGTCCATATTTGACAGGAAAAATTATTTCTATGCTGATCTACCCCACGGCTACCAAATTACACAATTTTTTCTGCCCATCATCAAAAGTGGCTGGGTCGAGATTGAGGATGAGGCCAGAAAGAGAATAAGGATTCGGGAGGCCCATCTGGAACAGGATGCCGGCAAGCTGATTCATGACCAGAGCCCCCTCCACAGTCTCCTAGATCTCAACAGGGCGGGAATACCCCTTCTAGAGATAGTTTCGGAGCCAGACATGAGAAGCCCTGGAGAGGCCATGGAGTACCTAAGAAAACTGAGAATGCTTCTAAGATCCATCGAGACCTGTGATGGCAACATGGACGAGGGCAGTATGCGATGTGATGCCAATGTGTCCGTTAGGATCGTCGGAGATGAGGTCTATGGCACAAGATGCGAAATTAAGAATGTTAATTCCATAAGGAGTGTCGGCCTAGCCATAGAGCATGAGGCCAGAAGGCAGGTGGAGTTGATCGAAGGTGGTGGCACCGTGCACCAGGAGACCAGAAGGTTTGAGGCCGAAAGCGGTACCACGAGAACCATGAGGTCTAAGGAGGATGTTGTCGACTACAGATATTTTCCAGAGCCAGACCTAGCTCCACTATCCATCAGTCGAGAGCTCCTGGAGGAGATAGGAAGGACCATGCCAGAGCTGCCCGGAGCCAGGAGACTGAGGTACAGCAGAGACTATTCCCTGGCGGAGTACGATGCGAAGATCCTCAGTGGCACCAGAGAGATGTCCGAGTATTTCGAAAAACTGGTCTCCAGCCACGATCCAAAGCTGGCCGCCAGCTGGCTAACGACGGAGTTGATGGGTAGACTAAATAAACTAGCCCTAGCCATTGAGCAGAGTCCCGTGGGGGCCGAGGCCTTTTCAGAATTGCTAGGGCTCATAGAGGATGGCACCATTTCCGGTAAAATAGCTAAGGACGTCCTGGACATCATGCTAGAAACAGGTAAAACCGCCAGAGCCATAGTGGATGAGAGGGGTCTGAGGCAGATTGGCAATGCGTCCGAGATCAGCAATTTGATTAGCCAGGTCCTGGCGGAAAATCCAAAACAGCTCGAACAGTACAGGTCTGGCAACGAAAAAATCTTTGGATTTTTTGTGGGCCAGCTGATGAAGCTTAGTGGTGGCAGAGTAAACCCACAGATGGCCAATGATCTACTCAGAGAGAAGCTAAAATAGATTTCCAGAGGCCGCCATTTCCAGTTCCCCGGGTTTCGGGGAGGGGATTTCCGGGACAGGTTTCCCGGACCTAGCCAGGCTGCACCGACAGGTCCAGAGCCCAGAAAATTGAGAGGATGATTAGTGTGCCACCGGCCCCTAGGTCTGGGGAGAGGAGGAAAATTGTCCAGGATAATTTCTGATTTTCTAATGATTACAATTCTCTGACAGGGTCCCATATGGTGGGTTTATCACTTTACTTTCTAGTTAGAACATAATATTCAAACTTTCAAAAAAATTTTTATATTCCTATTCTATAATAAAAATTATCATGCTATATTCTAACTCGTACCCAATAGAACACGGGAAATTTTGCTCCAAGGTACAGGTGATTGATATGCTATATATTTGATAAATATCCTCCAACTTTTCCAAGTATGAGGGTTCATAACTATTTACTTTAAACTTTTTATATTTAGACTTCTACCCATCATAGGACCTAGTGGGTCAACTATCCGGTGGGAGAGCACCTGGGTCTTTAAAAAGAAAAAATGGGGGGAGAAGAATGAATAGAGGAGCATTCAAATTGTCGCTGCTGAGCAAAGCTCGGGGTGAACAGTCACTAGCTGTTCTAGTGGAAATCTACCGAAGAGGTCTAATTTCCAATTTTCTTGAGAGCAACTCAAGCCTAAGGGAAAGTGGCTGGGGCGCCTATCAGAAACTGTGCGGCTCTGGCAAGCTATCCCAGTCGATGCTGGCCCCTAAGTCCCTTCGAGATAGGAATTTGGCTGAATTTCTATACCTGACGGGCAACAGAGAGGACTTCAGTCTTCCTCTGGGGCAGAAGGACATGGACATCTACGACAGTATTCTCGATGACTATATTCTCTGCGCCTCGGCGGCAGAGAGGCAAAAATACATCAATGATCTGGTGGATGCGGAGCCGAGGAGAACCATAGCCAGACCTCTAGAGGTTGCCGAGCTGAAATCCATAGTGGAGGTGAAGGGTCGCGGCTTCGCCAGTCTACAGATGGGCAAGAACGTTGCCCTGGTGTCCCCGGAGGATAGCATCGGTCCAGAGGCGCTGGGGTCTTTGGCCAGAGGTGGCGAGCCATTTGACTACATCTTCGTCGACACTGGAACCCCAAGGACCTCCCCTAGAGCGGCCCGGGGACAGATACTGGTTGCAGCAAAGATTCTAGAGGATAGGGATTCCGGCAGAGTGCTGGTGCTATGCTACGATTCGCGCCGCAGCAGACCAGAGCCGGTGTTTCTAGAGCACCTGAGACGCAACTTTAGCGAAATGCCGCTGGTCATAGCTGTGGATGGTCACGCCACCGGCTGGGGACGGGATGCGTCCGACGGTGAGCCAATGGCAAGCCTACGAGTTTTCCTGGCCCTTGCCGGCGAGGGCATAGTTTCGAAGATGGCGAGGGAAATAGCTAAATCCGGTTTGGAGGCGGTCCTCGGGGACAGCGGGGAAATTTTAGAGGTTCTGGAGCCAGTCCAGCAGACAGAGAAACTATCGAAAGATCCTGGCTCCACAGGAAAGGCTCCTGGCAAAGCTCTGGCTAGCGGTAGAAAAGTGGTAAATTCGAAATCCATAGATCTCGCCACAGAGGAATTTGAGGGCATGGAGGTTAGTCGCCATCCCAGCCGCCCTGGCCGTACAAACAAAAATGGACCACCGGCGGGAGGGAATGGAGGTAAAAAACCCTAGCCAGAGGAGGCCACAGAGCCAAGAAATGGGGATTTCCGTCGCCCCCCTGGACTGGTCCAGGAGACCGGGCGGCACCAGAGCACACCCCCGGGGGTAGCTCTATTTAAAACCTAAAAAATAAGGGATTCATCTAGGCTTCGCTGTAAACTAGGTTTCTTCCATATTCCTAGCGGGGGAGAGGCTAGGCAGCTAGGAGAAAAAATACTGAAACAGCTCTACAGTTAGTCCATTGGCGACAGATCCATCCAGTTTTTCCTATGGTTGTCCAGTTTTTCCGACTATAGCCAGCGACCATGGTGGTTGAAGAGAGTCAGAGGGTGCTGGGGATGTTTTTCGCTGGGCAATGGGGAACAGGCCAGGATGGGCCGACAATTCCGGATGGGAACTCCCTGGGCAACCCACGCCGGGCGGGGGGTGTCTCTAGTGCCCATTCCATTTTTCTCCAGAGAAATTGATGTTTAGCTAGGTAAATGGTCGCCCGGAGGGCGGTTAAAAAGCTAGAATTCTGGAATAGCGCCAGTATCCCGGGGGAGGAACGGCGGGAAGTGGCACTGGCTAAAGGTTTTTTACATTGTTCATAAACTGTTGAAAATAATAATGATTATGATACTAATCTTGAGATTGTGATTATCAAAAAAATACCGTGAGCCTCCATAGACGACTATCTATTCTTTGTCTAGTGCTACCCCTGCTAGCCTGCAACTCCATGGATTTCTGCTACTACTCCGATGACTTTGGAGATAGTGGTGACTTTGACGTAGTAAATATAATGGCCGCGGAGAACAGCTGCTACTACGATACAAGTAAGAAACTTGCCTCAAACACCAATGAAACAATAAAATCCTGTCTCAAAAACAAATCCCTCAGCGAACTGAAGGAGATTGACAGCCAGTACGAGGACAGCATGAACTCAATTGTGGAAGCCTCTACGAAGAAATGTTCTGATCTAGATATGGCCGACACAGATAAAAGTGTGGGGGCTGCGACTGGTGTGACCCAGGATAATGCCAATTTTGCCGCCACTAATTTGTTCTCAGGCTGCGTGGATGCCTGCCAAAATAGCTGTGCGAGCACAACGACACCGGACGCATCGGCCTGGATCAAGGCAAATGTGAAGAAAGCTGGTAGCTACGTGGGCATAAGGATAGAGAAAGATGTCTACGTTTCCGTTACGGTTTCAGGGACCATAGTGCTGGATTCGGATACCAATTCTGCGGAATTGATGTCTAAAAATCTTGGTCTAGACCACATAAGCTATAGTTCTCCCTCGAAGGATGGTGAGACGATAGATCTTAGCATCGACATCGAGAAAACTGTCATTAATAATTCTAACTTTTCGAATATAGGCAATATTCTCGCCAGGGGCTACGTGGATTTCATCGAGGTTAGGAGTGATCTGGCCATTGAGGGAGAGGGCAATAGGCCTGAGGATATGTACAAATTCCAGAGGCCGAATTACTCATTTTTTAGCTGTCTCTACGATATAGATGAGGACGGCGGCGGAGGTCGCAGCTCTGCTGACTGTCGCTTTAGGCATGACAGTTCCATTGGCATTGCCTCGACGCTGGATAACTACTACAATAATCTCTACAAAGCCGCTCTGTTCAAAGGAGACTATTACGTCTATGCCAGCAATTTGATGGACATGGTCCGCATTGGCAATGACAACAATTTGAAGATGGACCCCTCCGTTGCCAATCCTGGCATAGTTTCGCTAGTGAACAATGACACCGTCAGACAGATCCTAGGTAATCTGGGATTTAGCGAGGGTTTCGTGTGGAATAATCTGGCTAGTGATTTTTCTCCCTTCAGTGTGGATATGCCGGTAAAAATAGCCATAAAGTACATAGGCAGGGAGACAACCGGGAACTGTTCGTTTTCTATCGCCGAGAATGAAAGTACAGGCTATAATGTTAGTAATGGAAAAACCGCCGCCAACACCATCGCCTATGTCCATGGGGGAGCCAGTGGTGCTGCAAAATGGCAAACTATCAAGGCTTCCGGTGGCGAAGAGATGGTGTTCAACCGCTACTCAACGAAGGACCATCCCCTATCCTCAACCATAAAGCTGTCCAGTAGTACCAGTACGGGCTGCACAGATGGATTGGCCATAAAACTGCTACCTCTAAAGGAATACCGGGTGCAGTCCAGCGGCCTTCTATTTCTCTATATTCCCTCTCTGCCGACAGATCTGAGCCAGGAAATAGCGTACACCCTCATAAACCCAGATATTCTGCGCATAGCGAATCCATCCGTGGATCTTTCCAGCAAATTTGACGGGTTTTTTGAGGACAGCAGCGACTTTAGGCCCGTGGCAATCATTAGTTCGGCCGATGTCACCACGCTGGATTATCTGGAGCAGACAGAAAGCACCTATAATGCTCTGCTAGATAAATCGATTTTTGTCAGAGAGGGGCAGGTGCTCAGGCTGGACTACAGCAACTGGCTGGACGTGGACGGCAGGGAAACCATCAACGTGAAACAGGCTACAGCCGTCGATCCCCAGGGGAATCAGATCTATGTCGGCCAGGGAATAGGGCTCAGTGCCTTTGTAAAGGAGAAACTCCCCTATTTCTGCTATGGAAAGGCTAGAGAGGCCTTCGACCTTGAGAGCGCCTGCATGGTGGAGAATGGCACCTACTCCGAGATATCTCTGGAGGGTGGGGCCAAGGAACCTACCTGCTTTGTGCCCGTGGATGACTGTACCGCCAAGGAAAATACCTTGGTAGGGAAATTCCGCAATGTAAACTATAGAAGTAAGAATTGTAAGCATCCTAACACTCTGGCGGATGCCGTAGCTGGCTCAACAAGCTTCGCCACCAAACTATCAGAATTCTGGAACACCGTCTACGTGGCCTATAGCTATCTGCAGTCCTGCAATGAGACGGATCATAATTGTGACAGCAGCGCCAAGGTGTACGACACGTGTAACGACCAGACTGAGGGAAATGATATAATCTGTAAGAACTGCTACGATGAGATAGTGAAGGAGGTGTACGACGCGGCCGTAAAGTGTAAAGCCTACCTGAGCGGCTCTAATAGCTACAGCATCTATAAAGGAATCGTCGATGGAGATGGTAACGAAACCCACAGGGTCAAGGCAAGTGCCTCTGGAGCCAATAGCATTGCGTTCAACGCTAGCATCACAGGTAGTGACAGGGCTGCGATAAATTCCATGGTGGATAATCTGCTAAACCTTTTCGTCATCGAGGAAAAAACCACCAAAGTTGCAAGCACCGAGGGGGGAGGATCCTCCGAGAGCTACACAAATTACTCCTCGCATTTTTACTACTACAAGGAACTCTGTCCCGAGGGTAATGGCAGCGACTGTGGCATCAGTCTTCCCCAGTGCTACAGCCTTAAGAATTACAAAGGAAACTTCAAAGGTCTCTTCGAAAGAATTAAAAGCAACAGCAACGCTCCGAATGTTGACGCCAATGGCTATCTGACCGACCAGGATGTGGCTCTCGGGGCGGAGAAGCTGAAGAGTTTTAACATCGCCAGCGGAGGACTGATGAAAAATTTTGTCAAATCCTCTGAGAGTACCTCTACCGTCACAGTAAAATTCAACAAAAACATATATTCCCAGGGCAGTAATTTTATCAGATTTTTTGTGATCAAAGAGATAGGTGGGAGCAATGCGGTGGGGACTTTTGATAATTTACTGAAAAAATTTAACAGCATAGAGCTTTTTACACCCTATCTTCTAAAGATATCCCTCAATAAATCATCGAGCTATAAAAATGGGGAGAGGCTAGCTGTCTTCATTGGCAATGACGGAAAAGATTACACAGGAAATCCGGGAAATGTATACAGTGGCGGCGAGAAGATGGCGGACTATGGGGGGTCCAGTAAAAATACAATTCTGGAAATAGTCAAGTACCGCGACCTGGGCAACGGGCTGGTGATGACTGGGGACACGAAATTCAAATTTGACTCGGCTGGGCTCCTGAGGACGGCCTCGGGTGGCTACGGCATTGATTTTTCCGATCCAAATTTTGTCGGCAACGAATATTTTGACGCTAGGGACAGTGACACTAATCTAAATATGTTCTTCAAAATAGCAGACACAAACAATAGTCTGAACGATAACTCAGGAAGCTATCAGATAAGAATTAGAACTGTGAATAGGACGGAAAATGTGATAGTAACCTATTTTAGGGACATGTTTAATCTAGTTCTGGGTTTCATAGACGGCTCCGAAATACCCCTGAGGCAACAGTCTGGGTCTCCCACGCCTTGTCCGGATGAGGTTAACGTAGGCTGTGTCATCTACAGCGAGGATGACGTCAGCAAAAATGGTAACTCCTGTAGCTATAGGGATGCGGCCAACAGCAATTCTTGCTATGAGGATTGCAGGAGAGTTGACACCAATGTGGTGGGTAACTGTAAAAGATATGCCGATGGCAGAGGTTTTGTCAAGGTCGTCTTCGAAAATTTCATCGGAGATCCTCTGTACCAGTTTGTGGCAAAATTGGCGCTGGTACTGATGATAACCCTCTATGGATTTGGCTATTTTTTTGGACTGACAAATTTTACCCAATCGGAAATCATGCCCAAGGTAATCCGAGTCTGTTTCATATATTTTATAATTAGTCCAAGTGGCTGGGATTTTTTCAATAAATTCATTGTCAAATTTTTCAAGGATGGTGTGGACTCCATACTGTTCCTGATAGCGGCATCCTTTGAAACCAGTCTGGACTCTGAACTGTCCGTAGCTCTAGCCACTAGAAACTATTCCGACAAGTCCGTGCTATTTTCCACCTGTTTTTCCAATTTGAAATTGATATTTTCCGATCCCATATTCAATAAAATGCTTGGTCTGGCTTTTTCCAGCTGGTTCGGACTCATATACCTCTACCTGGTGTTCACAACAGTGATAAATTACGTAGTCGGGGTATTTTCAGCCATAACCATGTATCTAAACTCCCAGGTCTACATATCTCTGACGCTATGCTTTTTCCCACTGGTGGTACTCTTCATGTTCTTCGAGAGAACTAAGAAAACTCTGGACAACTGGGTGAACCTGCTGATCAGTTTTGCCGGGCAGCAGATATTTCTGATAATGACGCTGTCGTTCTTCAACATACTCATATACAATTTCATAAAAGCTACCTTCAGCTACACAGTGTGCTGGCTGGGGATACTCAACATGAACATAGCGGGCATTCCACTCTCTATGATTTCCTTCTGGAAAATCCCAACCTCAAATTTACTCGGAGGTCTTAACACTATAAATGAAAGTATGCCGAGTTTCTACAGCATAATGTCCTTCTACATAGTCGGCGTGCTCATGAGTAAGTTCATGACTGGAGCGGCAGAGCTGGGCAGCAGCATTTTTGGTGCTACCGGTAGCGTGTCCATAGGCGGTGGCATGGCTGGCCTAGCCAATGGCATGGTTTCAAAGGGAGGAGGAGCCCTGCAGGGTTTTATGAAGAGCACGGGGACTGGTTTCGCTAAGTCTGTGGCCGGCAGGATGGGGGGTAACTCCATAAAAAAATATGGAGAGGAGCAGACGAAAAAAAGGAATGAGAGGAAGCAGATGAGAGGTGATTTTCTGAAGAATGTGGATGGAAAAACAGAGAAGGGGCTGAGCGATTACAAAAATAGTGCGGCATTCCAGGAGGATTTGAAAAAAAAGGAGGGTGAGGATGCCGGTTTCAAAGATCTCAGCTCAAAGGAACAGAAGAAACGGAGCGAGAAGCTTGGAAATGAACTTTTACAGAGTAAAGAGAAGGAGATCCGCAAATCGGGAAGTATATCCAGCGCTCTTGAATCATCAGGAATGCAGGGCAAGATAGAGGAGCATATGCATTCCCAGGGCGTGGAGGGACGTTTGGCTGACCAGTCGGATGAGAAGAAGAACCAATATGCCGAAGAATACCTCAAAAAAACCGGACTCATGTAAGCTCTAGGATCACCGGAGGCTAGATCAAACTCCGGTCCCCGCTGGAAACTGGTCTAGTCCGGATTCCTCTCTGGGGAGAGACTGGACAGGTGACGGAGGTTTTTGCTCTAGCCCCGGGCTGGAGGGGAAAAATGGGTCCAATAAAATTTGTTGAAAATTAATATGGTTGCGCCTATCCTAGTTACAAATTTTTACCGTCTAGGTTTTGGAAGATGCAGGGCAGAGTGCCTCTGATGAGAAAGGCCACGGCTATGTGGCTGGTGGAGAATACGGCTTTAACCTTTGAGCAGATAGCGGAGTTCTGTGATATCCATCTGCTGGAGGTCCAGGGCATGGCGGATGGTGATGTGGCCAACGACATAACTCCCTCTAATCCCATTGACAGCAATCAGTTGACTAGGGAGATGATAGAGGCCTGTGAGAAGGAACCCGGCAGGCGACTGGAGGTTAGGCGAACGGTTGCTGACGAAATTGTGGTCGAAAAGAAGGGTAGGAAGAGCGTCACCTATGTTCCCCTCGCGAGGAGGGGAGATAAGCCGGATGGCATACTCTATCTGCTGAAGTCTTTTCCGGATATAACCAATAGGCAGATAAGAATGCTGATAAATACCACGACACCAATGATAGAATCCATAAGAAACAGGACGCACTGGAATATTAAAGAAATAAAACCCAGGGATCCGGTTATGCTGGGTCTCTGTAGCCAGTCGCAGTTCAACTCCATGGTCAGAGAGGTGGAGGAGAACCCCGCTGGGGATGGACAGCATTCCAGCAGTTAGTTTGATATTTAATTTAATTAGAAGGAGAGGAGTATGGTTGAGATTGTGAGTCTAGCCGGTTTCCCAAGGGAGGATCTGGGGAGCGCAGTGGCTAGGAGACTAAGGAAGAACAATAGACTGCCGGCGGTGGTCTATGGCGGCGGTCTGGACAATATATTTTTGGCTGTGGATGTGCGGGAGTTCGAAAAAGAGTACTTCAGGGGGGGGATCGAGACGAGGATCTTCGACATAGCAATTCCGCAGCAGAGGCTCAAGGTGCTCTGCCAGAGGGTGGATCTGGATCCGAGGTCCGATAGGCCAAGGCACGTGGATTTTCTATCTCTAGAGGGCAGAAAGGAGGTCAAGGTGCTGGTCCCCATTAGGTTCAAAAACGCGGACAGGTCCATGGGCCTGAAGAGGGGCGGCTACCTCAACATAATGGTCAGGAAACTGCCACTCATATGTCCTGTCGATAGCATTCCCAGCGAGATAGAGGTTAACTGCGAGGATATGAAGCTGAGGCAGTCGGTGAGGCTGTGGGACCTGGCTCTGCCGGAGGGTTCTAGGCCAGTCTCCAGGAATAATATTCTCATAGCCAGAATTATAGGAAGAGGAAAGGATGAGGAAGCTCCAGGGGCTCAGGCGGCAGCTTCCCCTTCGGCAACTCCTGCTAGTGGGGTTGCTGGGACTACGACCGCTGCTCCCACCGGTGGCCAGGCGGCGGCTGGCCATGGAACTGCCAGGAAGTAGATGGAGGGGGGTAGAGGATTCCCGGTGGCCAGGGGGAAGGTTATCTTCTACACAGGCTGCATGTTTTCCGGCAAGAGCCTGAATTTGATACGGAAAGTGCGAGAAATAGGAGGGTCCTTTGAATGCTTTAAGCCAACTCTGGACACGAGGGATGTGGATGTCATCGCCTCGAGGGATAGCGAGGTGGGGCCTCTACCGGCAAGGGCCATAGATGACATCAGAGAGATCCTCGGCAGCAGGGCCGATCTGGTAGTGCTCGATGAGATTCAGTTTTTTAAGCTGGATAACTTTAGAGAGGCGATAGATTTTCTCAGAGAGAGGGGTAAAACCATTCTCATGGGTGGCCTAGATAGGATAGCGAATGGCAAGTACTGGGAAATTTATCCCATAGCCCTGGGATTGTCCGATGAGGTGGTAAATCTGACGGCCCTCTGTGATGTCTGTGGAGGAAAGGCCACCTACACCAGAAAGCTGGCAGGAAGTGATGCCGACATAGACATAGAGGGTGAGGGTGTGGTGTTCGTGCCAGTCTGTGAGCAGTGTTTCAGGTCAAACCGAAGGCCAGCGAAAAATTCTCCGGGAGCAGGTTGATCCATGGGGGAGGAGGCTAGGCTAGAGGAGCTGAAGAAAAAAATTTTGGCAGCGGACGAAGCCTACTACGGTCGGGATGAGCCTTCCATGGCGGACGCTGACTATGATAGGCTAAAGCTGGAGTTCAGAGAACTGGCAGAAAAATATTCTCCCTCCAGAGGGAAGGATGTTCTGGAGAGCATTGGCTATAGAGTACTGGATTCTTTCGCCAGGGTTGAGCACAGAATTCCTATGATTTCTCTCGGGAATGGCTTTAGCCGCAGTGATGTTGAGGATTTTCTCGAAAGATGCCAGAGATTTCTCGGTCTAGGCGAGGAGTTGGACGTTTTCTGCGAGCCAAAGATAGATGGTCTGTCATTTTCCGCTCTCTATAGAGATGGCCTCCTTGTCCAGGGTTCCACCCGGGGCGATGGCTTCGTCGGCGAGGACATAACGGAGAATCTAAAGGTGATAGAACCCTTCCCACTGAGGCTGGCCTCCTCCGCTGTGCCCAGGGTCCTTGAGGTGCGGGGCGAAATATATATGTCAAAGAGTGATTTTCTAAAGCTAAATCTAAAAAATCAGGAGACCGGTGACAAAATATTTGCTAACCCGAGAAATGCCGCGGCCGGTTCTCTGCGGCAGCTGGACACGGCGGTAACGGCTAGAAGAAATCTCAGGTATTTTGTCTATGCCCTCGGGGAATTCTCCAGTGATTTTGAAATTAGAGCCCAGAAGGATCTTCTAGAAGCTTTCTCCAAATTTGGCCTCTGCACAGCTGCTGAGACGAAGCTCTGCAGGGACCTAGAGGAGATCATGGACTTCTTTGAGTATATGAAGGGGCTGAGACACAGTCTGGACTACGATCTAGACGGCCTGGTCTATAAGATCAATGATCTGACCCTCCAGAGGAGGCTCGGCTCCGTCAGTCACCATCCTAGATGGGCTCTGGCCCACAAATTTCCAGCTGAACAGGCAGTGACAGTGATAAGGAAGATCGACATCCAGGTTGGGAGAACTGGAGCCCTGACTCCCGTTGCCAGGCTCGACCCGGTCAATGTGGGTGGCGTAATTGTTTCCAATGCCACTCTCCACAACAGGGATGAGATAGAAAAAAAAGACATAAGGGAGGGGGATGAGGTCGTGGTCCAGAGGGCGGCCGACGTCATACCCCAGGTGGTGTCCGTCAACATCTCTAGGAGGGGAGGGGACAGCAGGAGTTTTGTCTTTCCGGACAAATGCCCGATCTGTGGCAGTCCAGCAAAATCCTATGACTCCGACGTGGTTGTCAGGTGTAGTGGCGGTATCAATTGCTCGGCCCAGGTGGTAGAAAGTCTCAGACACTTTGTGTCAAGGAACGCCTTCGACATAGAGGGTCTCGGAGAGAGACAGATGGAAAAGTTCTACAGCGAAGGGAGAGTGAGAAGATTTGCAGACATATTTAAACTGGAGGAGCGAGAGAGAGCGATAACTCTAGAGTATGAGCTGGGACAGCCCAGAGGAGCCGGGTTGGCTAGCTATCCGTCGACACCGCTGCTCTACTGCGAAGGTTTTGGAAAGAAATCCCTTAGAAACCTCTTCGACAGCATAGATAGATCCAGACACATCTCTCTAGCCAGATTTCTCTTCGCTCTGGGCATCAGATTCGTCGGCGAAGTTACGGCAAAGCTGCTAGCGAAGAACTATGGGTCTCTAGACAATCTACTGGAGAGCTTCAGGCTAGCTCTGGGAAGAGATCTATTCGGACGACATAGGAACAGCGAAGAGTACCTCAGGTTTTGCTCCATGGATGGCCTAGGGGAGAAAACGGCAAATGCCATACTGGACTACTTTGAGGACAGGAGGAATGTGGAGATGCTAGAGGAGTTGAAGGGTCTTTTGGCCATAGAGAATCATTCTAGCACCCCTAGTCCAGAGGGCATTGGTAGACTCCAGGGAAAAACCATAATGTTTACCGGGACCCTGGACACCATGACCAGATCTGAAGCTAAGGCCCGGGCCGAGGAGCTGGGAGCGAGGATTCTCAGTGGTGTTTCCAGCAGGCTTGATATCCTTGTCTCCGGCAGAGATAGCGGGAGCAAACTAAAGAAGGCCCAGGAGCTAGGCCTAGAGATAATCAACGAAGAGGAATGGAATAGGCTTCTGACAGAGGGCTAGTACACTCCTGTCCCCGGCGGGGACGTCGGAGGCAGACTAGAGGGGCAGCCGAGAACCTAGACCGGCCCCTCCAGGCTGGATTCAGCCTGGAGGGGCGGAGGGTTTGCTGGTCCCAGCGGTCAGGAAGTCTCTCAGACTACTTTCTATGAGAGTTGTTCGGGTCGAACTGCCCTATTTCCACTCCAAAATCTTCAAGAGTCTTTCTGAGTCTCTCTTCTTTCTTTTTTCTCTCCTCTCTTTCCTTGTTTCTTTTTTCCTCATCCTCTCTTCCTTTTTTTTCCTGCTCTGCAATCTTCTCGTTCAGCTTTTTGGTTTCCTCCTCATTTTTTCTCGTTTTCTCATCATAATCTTTCCGCTGTTCTTCTATGGATTCTATATTTCTTTCTAATTTTTTAGTTTCTTCCTCTAATTTTTTAACATCTTCCTCTAATTTTTTAACCTCTTCCTCTTCTCTTCTCTTTCTCTCTTCCTTTCTTATTCTCTCTTCTTCCTCTTTTCTCTTTCTCTCTTCCTCTTCCTTTCTTATTCTCTCTTCTTCCTCTTTTCTCTTTCTCTCTTCCTCTTCTTTTCTCTTTCTTTCTTCCTCTTCTCTTATCTTTTTCTCTTCTTCCTCTTTTCTCTTTCTCTCTTCTTCCTCTTTT
>JAITSP010000017.1 GCA_031287725.1 Rickettsiales bacterium | reverse complement strand
AGAGGGGTAGAGACAGAGACTTTGTGAGGAGCTGGGATGAGTGGAGACAGCTGGTGGACCGTAAGTTCGACCTAGCTGAAGGTATGAAGAAGGGTATCAGGAAGGGTAGAAGGGAAGGTATGAAGAAGGGTATGGAGAAGGGTATAGAGAAGGGTATAGAGAAGGGTAAACTAGAAACCGCCCTGGCAATGCTGAAGAAAGGTTTGAGCCTAGATCTTGTGGCTGAATGCACCGGCCTCAGCGAGAGTGAAATTCTAGAACTAATGGAAAATCCCAGGAACAACGGATGGTGGAGCTAGAAGAGTACTAGAGAAGAGCTGGCGGGTACGGGTATAGATATATATATCTGAACCTAGACCCGAGAACCTCGCCCTGGCCACCGTTCCTGGCCAGACCAATAGTTCACTACCCTAGTGGGCCGAGGATTTCTTGGAAACAGGTCTAGTGATTACACAGACAATCTTATCTATGTGAAATACCGGAAAAAACAGGAAAACAGTGGAATGGCTAGAGAGGCCGCAGGAAAGCAATAATTATTGGGCAATCCCAAAAAACCCAATCCACATTTGATTTTTAAAAAAAAGAGGCTACGCTCGGCCGCAGTTGTCACAGGCGCGAGTAGGTTAGGTGGTATCGAAAAAGTTTAGTCTAGTTCTGTATTCTTTAGCTCTCCTTCATTTCATGGGTCTAGCTCCGCTGGGCAGTTCTCCAGCAGTCGGGAAGGAGGACAGCCAGAATCGCCTGAAGTTCTCCGGCAGGGTGCACGGCGAGTTTTCCAGTAATGGCAATGGAGGCAGAGCTGGAGAGCTCTTTGGCATCCGGGAAACCAGCAACAGGTACAGCAATGTCCATCTTTCTAACGTTCTGTTCATTACAGATTTCAAGGTAATCGATGAAAACCATCTGGTAGCTAAGCTAGCACTGGGCGGAGGAGATGTGGCGCTGGATTCCTTATTTTTCCGGCGGGACCTAGCCCGGGGCCTCAGTCTGATGGTTGGCCAGATCACTCTGCCATTTTCCATGGAGGCTGACACCAATGGAAATCACAGCGTTATGAATGGGAAGACCAGAATGAATCTGGGAGACAGCAATAGCAGAAATGTCAGCAGGAAAAATGTACAATTTTTCACAACCTCGGGCATTGGCCTAAATCTCAGGTACAGCGGATGGCATAGTAATTGGCAGATCGGAGTCTACGGTAACGATCTCAGAGACAACAGCAAACAGATTAGCAAGACCATTTTCAGCGGCAGACTTAACCTTAACCCCTGGAGGGATGGAGACAATTTGATTCATCTGGGCGTTAGCTATTTCTACGAGGACAGGAGATTTCCAAGTCTGTCGACCCCTATGACGGGGACTGATGCCTCCAGCATTGGCTCCCTGCCGATATTCGGTGCAGATAGGATTGGTTTGGAGGCGGCCCTAAACTACGGTCTATTTAATATTCAGCTAGAGTATGGGTTGCCAAGGATCAGGTTTGGCAAGTTCGACGATACCTCCTCTAGAGCCAAGACTAGAAGACTCGGTGCTCTGGCTGTCCAGCTGAACATTAATCTGACGGGGGAGACTATGAAGTACGATGAAGGTTCATTCAAATTCGAAGGCGTGAGGAATCCTCTCGGCAGGGGTCGCTATGGGACCTTTGGACTGGCACTGAGGTATGCCAATGGCAATTTCAATGACTATAGCACCACTAGACCATTTGACTACGGCAGACACGAAGAGTGGGCTTTGGCTCTGAACTGGAGACCTGTGAATTCTCTAAGATTCACCGCCCAGCATTCCTGGTTTAGAGAAAGATTTGATCTGCCGGAGGCTGTGAGACTTAATGGAGGGGAAGGCGATAGCAGGTACAACCTGTTTAGCCTGAAAAGTAGATTCTTCTTCTAGGCAGTGGCCGGAGGGACGTCTCCAGTGGATAGGAAATCGGGAGACCATTCCGCCGCCGGTGGGAATTCTCTGGCTAGAGAACAGCCCAGTGGCTGGCTTAACATGAATAAGCCGGTGGGCTACCGGTCCACCAGGGTAGTGGAACTGATAAAGAGAATTAGTGGAGCTAGGAAGGTTGGCCACGGGGGTACGCTGGATCCTCTGGCCAGTGGAGTTCTACCCATAGCTCTAAACGGAGCAACTGGACAGGCGGAGTTTCTGATGGATCACTCTAAGACCTATCTCTTCCACCTAACCTTTGGAGAGTCCAGAGATAGTGGCGATGCTGATGGCTCCATTCTGGAGGAAGGTGGTCTAATGCCAGGGGCATCTGATCTGGAGGCTATCCTGGCTAATTTTCTGGGTTTTCTAGAGCAGAGACCACCAGCCTACTCTGCCATCCGGGTGAATGGGAAGAGAGCCTATGATCTAGCCAGGAAGGGCATCAGAGTCGAGCTAGGGACTAGAAGGGTGCTAATAAATGATATAAAATTTAGCGGTTTCGTTGACCAGCGGACTGCTGAACTCGTTGTGGACTGTGGTCGGGGCTGCTATGTGAGAAGTCTGGCAGAGGACATTGCCAGGTCCCTCGGTACGCTAGGCTATGTGTCAAAGCTGATAAGGCTTAGGGTTGGTGATATGTATGCCACGGACAGTCTGAGGCTGGAAGGACTGGATCTAGGAAAGATCCTCGGGAACCTGGTGGTCTATCGCTAGTGGCTGTGAGGCATCTACTGTTTATCTGTGGCACCGCTGGCGTTAGGCTGGACAGGGCTATTCTGGAGAAGATCAACGAGCTGGAGGGTTCTAGCTGTGGCATCTCAAGGAATAGGATCCAGAGCCTGGTGGAGATGGGCTGCGTAAAGAGAAACGGTGCTGAGCTGAGGGATAATGCTAGAAGGCTCAGCGAGGGGGATGAAATTTCTGTGGAAATGGGTGATCCTCCAGATTTGGCTCCGAAGGCAGAGAATATAGAGTTGGACATCCTCTATGAGGATTCGGAGCTGCTGGTGCTAAATAAGCAGGCTGGACTGACGGTGCATCCGGGTGCCGGTGTCTTCGCTGGCACGCTGGTGAATGCCCTTCTGGAACACTGTGGAGGAAACCTGTCGGACCTGGCTGGCCCAGAGAGACCGGGCATTGTCCATAGACTAGATAGAGATACCAGTGGACTCATGGTGGTGGCTAAAAATAATTTCTCCCATGACTCTCTGGGAAAACAGCTCAGAGCTAGAGAACTGAAACGAGTCTATAGTGCCTTTCTGTGGGGGACTATGGTACCTAGGAGCGGTAAAATAGAGGGTTTCATTGCTAGACATAGGCATAACCGGCTAAAGATGGTGATGGCCGAGGATGGCAGATACTCTCTGACCAGCTATAGGACGCTGGCAGAATTTAAAAGTGTAGCTAGCTGGGTCGAGTGTAGCCTCAGCACCGGCAGGACACACCAGCTTAGGGTCCATTTTTCCAGCAAAAAACATCCTCTCATTGGGGATAGGCTCTACGGAGGTGCCGCCAGGAAAATAGCCGGAAAGGCCAATCCCTACAAAGATTTTGTGGAAAAATTCCCAAGGCAGGCACTCCATTCCATGCATTTGGATTTTAGACACCCGATAACCTCCAGACCCATGTCCTTCGAGACTGTTCTGCCAGAAGATATGGAGAAACTTCTTGGGAATCTCAGAGAAATTAGTAAATGCGACGATAGTAGATCCGATGGCTGATGGGGAGGTTCCTCTGTCATTTTTTGGGTTCAATGGGCATCGCCGCTGCTCGGGACTGTGAATGGAGCGGAAAACTCTAGCCAGAGAGCTAGAAAATTTATTTTCCCCGCCCGTTTTCCGTTCTCTGGAAAATTTTTTTCCATCACCCATTGAATAATGTTTTTTTTGCCCTATAATCCACACAGTTAGTATTCTCGCTCCCGTTGGCGGGATCCCTGGAGAGTGTGGGGGATTTCTCTGGGAGACGGTGGAATGTGTCTTTTAATAGAGAGGAGGTTTTATGCTAAATAGAAAAATTATCGGTGCCAGAGCCCTAGCGCTATTGGCTGTGGCTGTGCTGGCACCAGCCCTTGCCGGAGCGAGGGGTGTCCTAGAGGGTGAGCCCCAGGAATGGACCAGGAGAGGGGTGGATCTGTATATGGGGGATGTGTTGGACCCTAAAAGAAATGGCCAAGAGAAAAAAAGATTGGGGAGTGAGCCTAGGGTGCTAAACACTAGTATCTGTCCAAGGGAGACGGCCATTGAAGATTCAAGGGGCCAGAGGAACAAAACTTCCACTCCCAGCCTAGTCCAGGACCCTGACCGACGCCAGCCGAATATCCTACGGAGAGTAGGCCAGCGGGTGATTAGAGTGTCAATTATCAGCTTGTTGATTGGGATTATTTGCCAGCTGTCCCTGGATATTGTGGAGAGCGTGTTTAATTGTTTGTTCTTGCCCCCAGAGCCTCTCCGGCTAACCCGCTAGAAGCCCGGCTAGTTTACCATTGCCCCCCGGATTTGGGGAACCGAAAGATGTGTTCAGATTGCTGAAAAACTATCTAGAAAGGGGCTCGACCAGTTTCCCGGGTAAAATTGTAGATACAAAAACCAGAAGGGTGGGAAACTAGCCGAGCCCCCGGTGCAATAGCTCTGTAGAAATTTTTATCTAAAAACAACTGGCTAGAAATAGCCGCAGAATATAGCCACCCAGAGGACCCACTGGAAAAACTGCTAGGTGTTTTTGCCTAGATATAGACTTCAACAAAAAGCCAAGCCCCTGGGACAATTACCATCGCCCAGGGAACCTTCAGGATAGACCAGCCAGGATTTGGAGACTGCCTAATGATTATTGCTTTAAATAGGAAAACGATAACAGTTAGGTAATTCTTACAAAAAAATACGCTCTTGACTTTCCTAGGCTATTCTGTTACCATCCCCGGGAGTGTGGGCCCTGGCTGTGTCTTCGATCCGCTAGGCATGTGGGAGGCTTCTGTGGAGTCTCGTTCCACCCACTAATAATAAACACAAGGGGGTTTTGTATTTTCACTGGAGCTGCGCTTTTGATTAGTCTACTTGTCGGTGTTAGCGAGGAATTTGTTTTTACAAGGAGACATTCGACGTCTAGGAAGGATGACAGACGAGTTGTTATTCACACTAGCACTGAGGATGATCCTGCCCAGGATTTGAATCACGGCAGTATAATTTTCAGTAATGGTACTACTATAGGATACTTCCCTGGAGGGCTTCGTACCGATGTCGATGAGAACATGAAACCATATAGAGAGTCTATAGGTTGGGGAGATTTTGTTGGAGATGCAGACATCATGGACGAGGCTATAAACAATATAAGAGATGAGTTTCAACCCGAAGGCAGTGGGAAATACGGCTACGATGCCTTTGCGCACATCTGCTATGATTTTAGGTGGAGGGCCTGGAAAGCTTATAGAGGCGTTGAGATGGTTGGGGATCTTAGGAAGATGCTTAAAGAAGATTTCAGGTTTTTGAGAAAGCACAGAGACTGGCCTGAACGATTAGCTGCGATGGAAGACGTGGCGGAAGACAGACGCAAAAAAGAGCTGGACAAACTCTATGACAAACTGTCCGAGGATTAGGATAGGGGAGAGGTAATCAGATGGCACACTACGGTGGCTTCTACTATCTAGCTGTCAATCTGGTAGAGTACTCAGTGTATATGCTTGTCCTACTCTTTGTTTCGGGGTTTGCTGTCGCCATGATTCTAACCATAACTTTAAATTTCTATATTCATAGATTCAAAGACAAAAAGTTAAATCTGCTGTCATTCTACGGCTGCATGTTCATGTCTTGTCTTTACATCATCGCTGGACCTGGCTCGCTATATGAGCTTGTCCCGAAGGGTGCCTGTATGGCCGAAGATATTATCCCAAACCAATTTTTCGTGATCCTCCACGCATCTGTGGTGCTGGATCTTTTGGCAACGGCCTTCTACTTCAGAGATCGAAAAAAAATAGCCATTCCCTGTCTACTGCTTGAAGCTGTGCCGATTCTGCTTATAATGCAATTCTTTCACTGTGACTCCCCCGATACAACATATTCTGGCGCCCTCCAGACATTGGCCATATTAATGGGGTATGCCACTTTATACACCGCATTATTGGTTCTTTGCGTAAAATGTTTGTCAACTTTTGGGTATATAATCTACCTAACCTACAGAGCCATCAAGAAGTTTTGGGCAGATAGGAGGAATGGGAAAGGGCAGATTCAGTGAAGATTAATACAGAAAAGTTCAGACATGGTTAATTTCAGCGAGGGAGTTGGCGAAAGAAAGGCTGGGGAGGTGCAAATCCGTATTCAACGACTTTGGATCTCCCTAGCAATGGATTCCGCACGGGTGCCGTACAACGGTCATTGACTCTGTTATATGCTGGAGGAATACGGATTCTCTTACCCACTCTACAGACGACCGATTAGATCCCTGGTGAATCTAGTTCTGCTCACAGTGAACCGGTGTTGGGTCTATGGCCGTATCTATGGCCAAATATACTACAGTGATCGCATCCAGGAAGAGGTTCTGTTGAAACATCTATTGGAGGCGTTCTATTTTCTCTTTGTCTCGGGGTTTGCTGTCACTGTGCTTTTAAATTTCTATATTCATAGATTCAAAGACAAAAAGTTAAATCTGCTGTCATTCTATGAATATATGTTTATGTTCTACTTTTACGTTGTCCTTGGATCTAGCCTAGCCTTTAAATATATTCCGGCTGGTGCCTGTATGGACAGCGACATAGATTTCCCAAATCAATATTTTACAACCTTCTACGCATCTGTGATGTTAGATCTGCTGGCGACGGCCTTCTACTTTAGAGATCGGAAAAAAATAGCCATTTCCTGCCTACTACTTGAAATCCTGCCGTTTCTTCTTCTTATACTTCAGTACTTTTGTTTCTGTGGCTACAGCCATGGTGCTGTATATGCTGCTTTTGACAAAATACTACCGCTATCGACGGTATTTATCGTGTTCCCGGTTTTTTGCGTGAAATATTTGATGATTTCTATGTATACGCCCTATCTAACCTACAGAGCCATCAAGAAGTTTTGGGCAGATAGGAGGGATAGAAAACGAGAGATGCTAGGGCACTAGAGGTCAACGACCGTGGGCTAGTGTATTTCAGAGGGGGAGTACTATTTATCTCCAAACGGGGCAATGTGAATTTGTCTCAGATGCTGTGGACCTGTACACCTGTACAGGGGGCGTTGACTTTAATCAGAAATACTCCGACCATTGCCCCAGAGCCTAGGAGGTAGCCATGCTAGATTTTGAGAATCAGAAAGTTCTGATAACGGGCGCGACGGGAGGAATTGGCCGCGCAGTTTCTCTTCTCTTTGCTAGAGAGGGGGCTGTGGTCGGTCTCTGTGGAAGGGATAGTGGTAGGTTGAAAAAATTATTAGATGAGCTAGAGGCCGAGAGCGGGAAACTCTTCAGCTTTCCCTGTGACCTAGGGGGAAATGCCGAGCAGATTGAAAAGCTGTTCAGCACCGTTGACGGTGAAATGGGTGCTCCAGACATTCTAATCTGCAATGCCGGAATGACAAAGGATACGCTGTCCCTGCGCATGTCCGCAGAGGATTTTGGAGAGGTCATTGATGTGAATCTCAGGGCCACATTTATACTAAACAGAGAGGCTCTAAAGAGAATGATGAGGGCAAGATACGGGAGGATTATAAACATAGGCTCTGTGGTTGGTCTCACGGGCAATGCCGGACAGGCAAACTATGCTGCCTCGAAGGCTGGCATCATGGGTCTGACGAAGTCACTGGCATTGGAATTCGCCAACCGGGGCATAACGGTTAACTGCGTTGCCCCAGGTTTCATTGAGACTCCCATGACTGACAAACTAAATGAGGCCCAGAGGACCAAGATTCTGAGTAACATACCGACAGCCCGGCTGGGCCAGCCGGAGGATGTGGCCAACGCCATAGCTTTTCTCGCTAGAAAGGAGTCAGGCTACATTACAGGTCAGACAATCCATGTGAATGGCGGACTTCTGATGCCCTAGGTCCAGAGTGGCTAGGTCCAGAGGGAGACTAGGAGGGTAAATTCAGAAATGGACTGGCTGGAGACTAGGTGAGCGCCAGAGCAGCCTAGCAGGATTGGCAAGGTGTTCTGGGGGCCGTGGCTGTCAAAATAATCCTAGCCTAAAAAAATTTGCTAGTCTGAAAAAATTATAGAGGAGTTTCAAATCAGCTGGTCCAGTAGCCAGTCCAGGCTAGCTCCCCGATCTTTAAAAATCAAACGAGAATTAACTGTGCTCAGATTCAGAGCACGACTGCCCACTCCCTAGAAACTCACGTTCTACTACGCCCTAGAGAGATTCCAGAACCCCCCACAGCCATCTCCTTCGGAGATGGCTGTGGGGGTCGTCCCCAGAGGGGATAGATGGGAGGGCCCACAGATGGGGGTTCCAGAGTCCCGGGGGGATGAACCCCCCGGGGATAGGTTTTCTAGAAGCTAAAGCTAGCCTCCAGTCTGATGCTGTTGCTAATCAGCTCCGAAGAGAATCGCCCACCATAGCCGATGGAGACCCTCGAGGC
>JAITSP010000016.1 GCA_031287725.1 Rickettsiales bacterium | reverse complement strand
AGAGGGGTAGAGACAGAGACTTTGTGAGGAGCTGGGATGAGTGGAGACAGCTGGTGGACCGTAAGTTCGACCTAGCTGAAGGTATGAAGAAGGGTATCAGGAAGGGCAGAAGGGAAGGTATCAGGAAAGGCAGAGTAGAAGGTAGGGTAGAAGGTAGGGTAGAAACCGCCCTGGCAATGCTGAAGAAAGGTCTGAGCCTAGATCTTGTGGCTGAATGCACCGGCCTCAGCGAGAAGGAAATTCTAGAACTAATGGAAAATACCAGGAATAACGGATGGTGGGGCTAGAAGAGTGCTAGAGCAGAGCCGGCGGATATGGGTATAGATATATATCTGAACCTAGACCCGAGAACCTCACCCTGGCCACCATTCCTAGCCAGACTAGTAATTCTCTAGCCCAGCGGGCCAGGGATTTCCTGAAAATAGGTCTATTGTCACTATAACCTATTTCTAGCTCTCTGTTAAATGGAATTTTCATCCCAGAGAAGGTGATAGGGGATCTAGAGAAATTTAATCTAATGGCCAGAGTCTACAGCCGGGAGCTGAAATGGACCTGGAAACAGATCTATTGAAAAAATAATTGTCTAGTATATATATGAATTCAACTCGAAAAGTTCAGCATAAAATATGCACGCAACCCTTAATTTTCGAATGATTCATTGCCCAGCCTTATTTTTTGGCCTAAGGTTTGATTCTAAATATCTTGGTTCCAGGAATAGATTTCTAATCCTCAGCCGGAGGGCGCTGCCGATCCTCGCTCTTCCTCTGGCACCGGTGATGATTGACGGCCGGGAGGGATATGCCCACTAGGAACCCGCCAAAGAACCCGGAGTTGCTCCTCTGGCTGGCCTGGCTGTGTTTTTGGTCTCGCCAAGCCACTGCCGACGTAATTTTAACTCTGCCAGACGGTCTAGAGACCAGACAGCTGAACGAGGACAGACCAAGAAAACTAATGAATGTCTATAGAAACACAGACCAGATAGCTAACCAGTACAGAGGGGAATTAAAATACAGACCAGATAGCAATGGAGTTGTCTACTACCGGAAGGGAAGATACTACGTCTCCGCCTACTTTTTCCTGAAGAATTTTTCTCTGGAGAAAATAGAAAATAATGGAAACGGCGAATCGAAGATTAAAACTGGCAAACAGAAGAACTCCTACTCTGCCACCTTTGGCTACTATTTCACTAGAAGTTTCTCCATGGAATTTGAGTATTTTGACTACTCCGACTCTCTGGGGGCTCCGACCCTAGTTGGCCAACAGAGCGTGGACAGCGGCATAGCAGAAACGAAGAACTACATCCTTAATTTCATGGTAGAAGTTAACCAGTCCAGGATCATACCATTCTTTGCCGCAGGCTTTGGCATTGCGAAGAGCAATTTTAGACACGTCGGCACTAGTCTAGAGGACCTAGATCTCAACATTGACAGTGAATTTACCCCTCTCTACCAGTTTATGGCAGGCTTTGAGTTTGCACTTACGGATCAGCTGCTGCTAGGTGTTAGATATAGACTCTACGATAGCTTCGTTGATTTGAAGTCAAAGGATGGCTATATATTCAAATATAGCCCAAGAAATAACTTTAATATTGGTTTTAGGTATGTACTATGACTACACAACCATTTAGGAACTAGAAATGACAAAAAATGTAGCGATCGCTAGCGATGGAGCAGGTCTGGAGCTGAAAAAATTTCTGATTGACTCCGGCGGAGAATTTAGCACCTTCCATTTTATGGATCTAGGTCCGGACGGTGGCGGTCCGGTAGACTATCCAGACTATGCAAAAAAGGTGGTAGAGAAAATTTTGGGAAAGGAGGCAGATTTTGGAGTACTTATCTGCGGTACGGGAGTTGGCATGTCCATAGCAGCCAATAGATTTAGAGGCATACGGGCCGGACTCTGCCACCATAGTCTGGAGGCAAGGCTAGTGAGAGAGCACAATGACGCAAACATTCTCTGTCTCGGAGCAAGGATGATAGGGAAGGAATGTGCCCTTGAGAACCTCAGAGTTTTTCTGGCCACCCCCTTTGGGGGAGGGCGCCATCTCGAAAGAATCAGAAAACTCGATAGCTAGAAAATTTACTCCTCCGGCCCCAGATCCGGCACCCAGCCAGAGGGACCGGATGGCCCCTGGCTGATTGATTCCGGAGGGAGGGCCGGGCACCACCTGGGGGAAGGACAGCGACAACCCTGGGGAATTAGCTTCTTGGCAATGGCTAGCGATTGGCCAGCGGACCCTGGAAGTTGTTTATATGGCATATGGCTATAGCCAGAGCATCTGCCTCATCCTCACTCCTCAGAGTTACCGTCGGAAGCAGATATTTAACCATGATGCCTATCTGTCCCTTGGCAGCCTTACCGACACCCGTGACACTCTTTTTAACCGTGTTGGGCTTGTATTCAAAAACCTCAATATTATTCAGTCCAGCACAGAGGATGGCTACCCCTCTGGCCTGGCCGAGCTTCAGCGAGGTCAGAGGATTGCTATTCACAAATGTCTCCTCCAGGGACAGATAGTCCGGCCTATGCAGGATCAGCAGATCGTTCAGTCCGGTGAAAATATTTTTCAGTCTGCATTCGATAGGCATTTTTGCATCTGTAACAATTGTGCCACTGGCCAGGTAGAAGAGACCACCTCCTTCGGACCTCACCAGCCCATAGCCGGTCTTCAGGAGACCCGGATCTACGCCCAGAACTATCATGCTAGAAATTCATATTAATTATATCGACCTCGCTGCCCGGCACCTTCCTGGTCTCTGGGCTAGGACCTCCATCCTCCGGCCTGGTGCCCCCCGACCCATCCATCAGATCGCTTTCGTATTCGTAGCCAAAGCTATCCTGGCTATCTCCCTGGGGGTTGCTGTCCATATAGATTCCCAGTTCCTTCAGCTGCTCCCCTGTGGAGTCTCTGCCAAAACCGCTGTTCTCCATGGCAGCGGGATCATCGGCCTTGAAGGCCTCTAGAATTATATTGTTCTTCGGAGTGGCCAGCGTTGGCCTTTTGCCAGTGTTCATATCAATCTTTTTGAACACTATGCCCTCTGGAATTCTAAAGGGCACAGACTTCTCGTTTTTCAAAATTTCTCTCATGGCCTTGACAAATATCGGCGCCGCAGCTCTAGAGCCAGTCTCATTTTCCCCTAGAGTTCTGTTATCGTCGAAGCCCACGTAGATACCCAGGACCAGATCGGGGGTAAAGCCTACGAACCAGGCATCTCTGAAATCACTGCTGCTACCTGTTTTGCCACCCACGATCTTACCTATTTCCCTCAGGCGCCGAGCTGTGCCATACTTCACAGCACCCTCCATTATGGAGGTCACCTGGTAGGCACTGCCACTGTCCGTAATGCTAGGCCTATCGTCCTCCAGAAACGGAACCTCCACCCTATCGATGTCCTCCTCGGTCACCGAACATTTTCCACAGGATCGACCATCCATTCTGAATATGACTCTGCCATACTTGTCCTGCACCTTCTCGACAGTTGTGATGTCAATGTATTTGCCACCGTTTACGATCATGGAGTAGGCTCTGGTTAGATCCAGGAGGTGTGTCTCCAGAGATCCAAGGACAACCGAGTAGAGCCTCTTTGGCCTATCGCTTATGCCGAATTTTCTTATGTTTCTCACAATTCTACTGAGACCCACCTGGCTCGCCAGCCTTACCGTAGCCACATTGTAGGAATCCTGCATGGCTTTTCTCAGTGTCACAAGGCCATTGAATTTTCCACCAAAATTACGGGGCCTGTAGGTTGGCAGATTTGGTCCCTGGCTAAGAACTATTTCCTCATCCATGACAGTGTCCGACGGTCTATAGCCATTCTCAAAGGCTGTGAGGTAGACTATAGGCTTCATTGCCGACCCAGGCTGTCTATTGGCCTGGGTCACACGGTTAAAGTTGATCTCCGAATCTATGTAGCCACCAACCATGGCCAAAATCCTGCCTCTGTGGGGATCTATGGCGACAGCGCCACCGTTAACAAGCGGAGTCTGTCTGAGTAGGTAGTCCTCATTGCAGTTCAAATTTTCAACAAATATCACATCCCCCAGCCGCAGATTCACATCCCTCACAGTTCTAGCTTCCCGGAGGGGTTTTTTTCCGCTATCTTCACTATCGATTTCCGCCGCCGGAGGTGGTTCTACGGCCCACTTTATATTCTTTAGCCTCATGGAGGCGGTCAGCACGACTAGGCCCCCCACAGTGGAGAGGTTGTCCGATTCGCAGATTTTCAGATCGGGGTTATGCAGCATCCCTATGCCTATTCGCTGGCCTTCAGCATCGATGGCCAGCACCACAGCCCTTCGCCAATTGGTCCGGTAGTATTCTCTGATCTCAAAACTCTCTAGTCTCCGGGACCAGTCTAGCTGGAAGCTCTCTCCACCGTCGCCATAGATATTACCCAGAGCACCTCTGTAGCCATGCCTCCGGTCATACTCCTCCAGACCATTTTTCAGAGCTTTGTCCAGGATTTTCTGCATGGTTGGGTCGATTGTTGTGGATATTATCAGACCTTTTCGCATAAGGTCATCCTCACTGAATCTGGTCAGCATACTTTTCCTGACCTCCTCCACAAAGGCGCCAAAGTTAAAATAGTCGTCCCTCTTCTCCGGTTTCCTCAGCTCTATGGGATTCCCCAGGGCTACCCTGTACCTTTCCTCCTCCAGCTGGCCATCCTTTCTCATTCTGTCCAGAACCCAGTTCCTCCTTTCCATCGTCTTTTGATAGTTTTTGACAGGATTTATCTTGCCCGGAGATTTTGGCAGGGATGCCAGCAGTGCCGCATCTTCGAGGCTGAGTTCGTCCAGAGACTTGCCAAAATAGGTTAGTGCGGCGGCGGCCACTCCGTAGGAATTGTTTCCGAGAAAAATATGGTTCAGGTACAACTCTAGAATTTTATCCTTTCCAAAATCTCTAGTGACCCTCACAGCCAGTATGGCCTCCTTAATCTTTCTCTCAATTGTTTTTTCATTGGATAGGAGCATGTTTTTAACAACCTGCTGGGTTATGGTGGACCCTCCTCTGAAATTAGTGCTCCTATTTTTGTAGTAATTTTGCAGATTGTAGACGAAGGCGGAAAACACGGATTCCAGATCCAGACCACTGTTTCTATAGAAGTTCTTATCTTCGGCGGAGATGAAAGCCTGTTTGACCACCTCCGGTATGTTGTCTATGGACACAAAAACCCTCTTCTCCTCTGCATATTCTCTGAGAAGAAGACCATCGCTACTGTACACCCTGCTGGTCAGGGGTGGCTGGTAGTCCTCTAGCTTCGAATGTTCTGGTAAACTTCTACTGTAGTGCTGAAACACACCATAGAGAGCCACTATGGCCGTCAGAGTAGCCAGGTAGATGAATTTAGCTGCTAGTTTTAGCAATTTTTTCAACATAGTCAGATCTTCTGATTTCAAAAAACTCTAGATCCATGCCGTATTCCTTTCCTGTCGAAATGTGTCCGAAGCCAATTTTTTTGAGTATTCTGGTGGAGGCCTCATTCTCGCTGAGAGCTGTCGTCTCCATTTTATCTATAATTGGAAAATTTTTGAACAGATAGTCCAGAACGATGCTACAGACCTCGGTCCCTATGCCCTTGCCCCAATACCTAGGCCAGAAGGCATAGCAAAATACACTCGAATCTGTCAGCCAGAGCCTCAGCGCCCCACACTGGCCGATGAAATTACCATCTCTGCCATGGACAGCCCAGTAGCTGTAGCCAAATTTCTCCTGGGAATAGGCTATGTCCCTGTATTTCTTTACACACTCCTCGTAGGTCTTTGGCTTTCCGCCGTTATGGTTCACATAGCGCATAACCTCAGGATTCTGATTTAGAGCACAGAAATCATCAAAGTTATCCATCGTGAACTTTTTAAATACATATTTATCAGTTCTAAATACTACATTTTCCTCAGACTCGGCCATAGACATCCTCATATCTAACTATATCGTCCTCACTCAGCCTATCGCCACTCTGGACCTCCACTAGCACCAGGTCGGTTCCCGTCCCATTGGCTAGCCTGTGCTTTACTCCCTTTGGGATATAGACGTGCTCATCTTTTTTTTTCAGAAAATCCTCCTGTCCCAGAGTGACCCTGCCCTCACCTTCCACAATTACCCAGTGCTCGCTCCGGTGGCTGTGTGACTGGAGAGATAGCTTGGAGTCCGGATGGACTAGCAGCCTCTTAACCAGGTAGCCTTCGGCCTCCAGTAGCACCTCAAAGTTACCCCAGGGTCTCTCTACTAACTTTCCCATATCACTGATCTCAGCTTTTCATCAACTCTAGTTCGAGTTTACCAGAGACTTCGCCTTTGTCAAATTCAATCGCCCCTGGAGAATACACTCTCAACTCTCTACTGGTACCTCAGGGCCTCCGTTGGGTCTAGCTTTGTGGCCTTCATAGCTGGCACTACGCCAGAGACTATGCCCACAATGATTGCGATGGCCATGGAAATGGCTATGGTCACGGCACTTACGGGCACATTTTTATCGAGGATCGCGCCAGCTATCTGGGAGAACACTATGCCCAGGATCATACCTATCAGACTACCCACCATGGAGAGCAGCACGGATTCGAGGAGAAACTGTATCATTATGTCACCGTTCCTAGCCCCGAGAGCCTTTCTCACTCCGATCTCTCGAGTTCTCTCGGTCACGGAGACCAGCATCATGTTCATAATCCCTATGCTACCCACCAGCAGAGATATGGAGGCTATGGATGTCAGCAAAATGGATAGTATCAGTGCTATGTTGCTCACCTTGTTGGCAATTTCCTTCATATTGATAACCTCAAAATCATCCTCCTCATTTGCCGCAATTCTGTGTCTCTCCTGCAGCAGTGCAGTAATTCTGCTCTGTACAAAGGGAAGAGTCCGCTCATCGTCAGCTATCAGCTCTATCACATGGATGGAATTCTGAATCCTATTGGCGGTCAGTCTTCGCTTAACGGAGAAAAGTGGGGCTACCACTATGTCATCCGGATCACCCATGGGTCCGGCTCCACCTCCCTTTCCCTTCAGAGTTCCTATCACCCGGAAGGGTCTTCCCCTTATTCTTATTATCGATCCCACCGGGTTCTCTCCCTCGTCGAATAATTTTTCCACAATCACCTGGCCAATGACGGCATAGGGCACTCCATCCGTCACATCCTGCTCAGAAAATATCACACCACTTTCCAGTTCGTAGTTCTCTATGACAAAATACTCCGGCGTCGTTCCCACCACCCTCGTAGACCAGTTGTTCGAGCTGTGCACCGCTCTGACGGCGGAGGCCTGGAGAATTGGAGCAGAGTACTTAACGTTTCTCAAATCCTTTATGGCTAGATAGTCTGGGTACCTTAGAGGCAGTCTGTTTCCCCGATCCATCACACCCCCCTTCCTCGCCGAACCGGGTGTAATGATAAGTTTATTCCCTCCCAGAGACTCAAGCTCCCTATTTATCTCGTTCCTGACCGTCTGGCCCGTCGCCACCATCAGAACCACGGCACAGACACCTATCAGGATGCCAAGAATCGTCAGGAATGACCTGAGTTTATTGGACCTCATGGAAACCCCCGCCTCGTTCATAAGCTGTAAAAATAACATCGCATGCCCTTCCGTTTTTAGCCATTGTACAACATATCCCCGAAAAAAACAATAACAGTAGAATTGCTAGATTCTCCAGATGACCGTGCTCCATGGCCATTTCTAGCCCATCGCTAGTGGTGTGTTAGCTGGGCCTCTAGGATAGTGGAGGGGGTTTGGCCATCAAAAACCCCATATTTTTGCAATTCGCAGCCAGCTCAACTCAAACAGATAAACTTTTTTGTCCTTGATTTTGAGTAGCGGGATAATCCCAAAGAGACGGACTCTTGTTTTGTTGTCTTTTCTTTTTATTTTCAGCAGTGGCAATATGCTAAACAATTTAATCCATTTGGCGGTCATATTCACCAGCGATTTTTTATAATTCGGCTCTATTGCTAGCGCATTTTGTAGATAGGCAAACCCGTCTGCCTGCATCCTAGCCATTGTCGGCGCAACCTTTGCGTAGTCAATTGGATCCCTGAACAGATCTTCGGTTATTTTTCGGCCGTCCGCTATGAACCTATTCTGTCCCAGCTGTAACATCAGAGTTTCTATGCGCTCGTTTCCGCGTCCAGCCGTCGGCAAAACTATGAATTGTTTTTGATATATTATTGAAAATACACCGCCGTGGAAAGAGTCCGTTATCACGTATTTAGCATTTTTGATTATATTCAGCCAGTCGCCGACAGTGCGATAGTCACCGCCTTCATCCCTGTAGGCATTAATAATGGGATAATGTTTTTTTATTTCGTCCAGTACGTCCACGCTTTCGTCAAGAAGATAGTAGGCGACATATTCGGGTGGCAATCTAACAACCGCCTCCGCGTCAATAATCGGTTGGTAGTCCGCCCCGGAAAGAAGCATCGTCGGGTCGCAGAGGACCTTTGCGTCAATGCCAAAGTCGCGCTCCATAATTTTTGCGCCGGAATGTTCGCGGATGGAGAAGGCATCAAATCTGTGCAGGCACTGTTTTGCATATTCACGCTGGCTGTCGGTCATACCCAATTCTGCCGTACCAAAGCTAGGCGCATAGGAAATCAAAGATTTTTTGCCATGTGCCCAATCTAGATAGTAAACAAAATCAAAACCACAATTTCTGATAACTTGATCTGCGCCAATGCAGAGTTTGTTAAACCTTTCATTTATGTATTGCGATAATCCTGCCTTATCTGTGCATATTCCGGTAAGGTTCATAAATTTTCTGCGGAAACTGGAAAATACGCTGGCACCGGTTGCATCAAATAACTCGTGTTTCGGAATGAAATTTATAGTGCTGGGGCTATAGCCAACTTTCCGGACGGCCTGCTCCATTGCATAGCCAACCAGTATGGCGCCAAAGTTGAAATGGATCCAGCTGGCAAAATTCATCAGACCAACCGCTTTTTCGTCTGGCAACCCCAAGTATTTCGCAATCAGATCGGATATGCCGTCGCCCGCCAGATTTGCAAACCCATGCATAAAACTATCGCGGTTCTTATGGGTTTTGCACGGCTCTCTCAGAATGGGATTGCCCCGGATAATGGCTTTCAATTTAACAGGGCGCAAAAAAGATAGCCTTTCTTCTAGGCCAGCAAAAAATCTCTCGCCCTTTGGGCTATTCAGCAGAACGGCGGACATTCCCTTTCCCGTGTCGCGTTTTCTATCCACGCACCCATAGCCCCAAAAATCGCCGAGCGATATGTCGCTGGTTCGTGGTGTTTTTGTAAAGGGACAGGTCGCACAACTTTTCCGCAGATATAGATTCTGTAAAAATCCACACATAAATATATTTTCTCGGTGGTGCTGGGATAGCACCTTAATTTCACGCCCCCTCAGCGTAAGAAAATAATCTTTCCAGCCAGCGGAAACTGGTGGAATCCCCCCTTCCGCGTAGGTGCTTGATTTATCACGAAAATTGACAGATTTTATTTCGCCAGCGTTTGTAATTTCTCTGATATACTTTTCCCAAACCTTGGGTGATGGCACACCGTGGCAGAATACATCTATCGTCAGCAGACTAGCATAGTCTTTGCCGAGGAACGAGTAGAGCCCAGCCACCTGGCACGGCGTCCCCGAAAACAAAACTGATTTTTGCCGTTCAAGCAGTTCGCGGATTTCGGAATAGACGCGCTTTGTGTCTGACTGTAGGTATTTACTTGTTTTTAATGCGTCCAGTTCGCCTTTGTCGGCTACAACCCTATGGGCAACCAGCCAATCTCTGTCAAATGCCGCACCGCAGACATAGCCACCGGCATCCAGCAGAGATTCCGCCAAGACGGAAAATAGGCCGCCGCTAGAACTCTCCATCGCCGTTCTGTCGTCCGCATATGCCGCAAAACATTTTGGCATTTCTGTCTTTGGTCTGAATGCCTCGCTGCCCGCAGGACAGGATTTCAGGCACACACCACAGTTCACGCATTTTGCCTCATCAATGGCGGGCTGTAGAAATCCTTCGGAACTGTATTCCATCGCTATTGCGTTTTTCGGACAGAGCTGTGAACAGGCGCCACAGCCAAAACATTTTTCGCCGACGTTTGCGATCGTATCGATCGTATTTTTCACTGCCGCTCCTTCCTATCAATGATTAGGCCAACATCCAATCTTGGGGGCTCAACCAGTTTTCCTTTTTTTTGGTTTTTATATTTGCCATTTGCCATATTTCCGACGGAACCGGTTCTGTTATTTTCCGAATAGTTTTTCAGTAATTTAGACATATCTTCTCTAGACTTCCATATTTATTTCTATCTCCATAGCCAAAGCTACAATCGCATTTCTCTAAATGCAATATATAGTGCAAATATTGTACAGGTCCATAACATATGAGACAAATTCACCCCACTCTGTTCAGAGATAAATAATACTCCATGGGAGTTTTGAAATCAAGCTTCGAATGGGGTCTATAGTTATTGTATCTGTAT
>JAITSP010000040.1 GCA_031287725.1 Rickettsiales bacterium | reverse complement strand
AAGGGCAGAAGGGAAGGTATCAGGAAAGGCAGAGAGGAAGGTAGAGTAGAAGGTAGAGTAGAAGGTAGAGTAGAAACCGCCCTGGCAATGCTGAGAGATAGCGTTTCGCTGCCCTCTATAGCTAAATATACCGGCCTCAGCGAGGAGGAAATTCTAGAACTAATGGAAAATCCCAGGAATAACGGATGGTGGGGCTAGAAGAGTGCTAGAGAAGAGCTGGCGGATACGGGTATAGATATATATCTGAACCTAGACCCGAGAACCTCACCCTGGCCACCATTCCTAGCCAGGCTGGTAGTTCTCTAGCCCAGTGGGCCGAGGATCTTGGAAATAGGTCTAATTAATCTCCTACCCTAGAGGAGCTTCCAGGGCTGCTGCTGTGGTGGTGGCTAGTCTATGCAGTTTAATCTGCATCCGGCAGCTCTTTTTTTGCTAGGTTAATAATGGTATCTAGCCAAATGTTAGAACCATTAGAATGGTAGCCGAGAGAAACTAAACACCTGCCAGGGGGGCTGGAGGTTCTACCCCTCGCGCGCGGCCGGCGGCGGCCGCGCGCGATCTGGAAAATAATCCTACCTAGGGTTCTAGACCCTCCTGGTCATCCACAGAAGAGCAGTGTCGAGCATTCTATTGGAAAATCCCCACTCATTGTCGTACCATGCTCCGACTCTGACGAAGTTACCCTCTATCACCTTAGTCTGGGACATGTCAAATATAGAGCTGTTGGTGTTGTGCAGGAAATCAACGGATACGAGCTCCTCTTCGCAGTAGTCTAGTATACCCTTCAGTTCTCCAGCAGCGTACCTCTTGACTAGCGAATGAATTTCATCAACGCTGGTCCCCCTCTTCGCCTCGAAGGATAGGTCAACGAAGGACACATCCGGAGTTGGTACCCTGATGGATACTCCATCCAACTTGCCCTTCAGCTGCGGCAGTACCAGAGCAACGGCCTTCGCAGCTCCGGTGGTCGTCGGTATCATGGACAGACTGGCGGCCCTTGCCCTTCTAAGATCCTTGTGGGCGCAGTCAACCGTTCTCTGGTCATTGGTGAAGGCGTGAATTGTTGTCATGTGACCCTTCACTAGACCTATCTCTCTGTCCAAAATCTTCGCCAGAGGGGCAAGGCAATTAGTCGTGCAGGATCCATTTGACACCATATCATCTGTCGCCGTTAGACTGTCATCGTTAACTCCAACGACCACCGTTTTAACGGTACTGTCCTTAGTCGGAGCAGATATTATGACCTTGGCTGCCCCCGCTCTCAGATGGGCGCTGGAACTTTCCCGATCTGTGAACAGACCTGTGCACTCGCAGACCACATCCACTCCCATCGCCTTCCAGGGCAGAAGTGCAGCATCCTTCTCGGCGCACACTCTCACCGCCTTTCCATCGACCAGGAGGCTATCTCCCCCTATCTCCACAGTTCCCGGGAATGGACCGTGAACTGAGTCATGTTTTAGAAGGTGCGCGTTTGTCCCAATGGGAGTTAGATCGTTAATAGCAACAATGTCTATGTTCCTATATTTTTTCATATTTTCAAAGTAGGCCCGGAAGACACACCTTCCTATCCTTCCGAAGCCATTAATAGCAACTTTCACTGCCATAGCACCTGAGACCTCTCTCATCTAGAGTTGTTAACTGGATACTTACTTACCTGTTCCTCATAATAAGTAAAGGCCCTTTTAAATTCGGAGAGCGGGAATTTTACCGTGATCTCCTTGAATCCCTCTGGGAATGAGGATTTTCTCATGGCAAATCTCATGTAGAAATTGTTTCCAGAGCTAATTTGGTTGAACATGGCCATCGCATCTCTGTCGCTGAAGGAAACTATACCATATTTTTCATCTGCCGTTGACCCGGAGACCAGAAGTTTGTTATTATCCACCTTGACGAAGATATTCCTGTTAGGATAGCTATCTCTAGAGACTATCAGAACTGGAATTTTATTATAGGGATTCACGAAGACTATGGTCTTCTCGGTTATTTCCACAAACATAATGCATCTGATGTTTTCAAACATCTCATCCTCCTCACAGGAGACATTCCAGATGCCAAAATCCCTGTTTACCACCTTTCTGTTGGCTATGACATCACACTCGCCAGCTCTACCCATCAGCAGTAGGAAGGCAATTGGCAATAGAAATCTAAAGAACACTTGATCATTTCATTAGTGGCCCCAGGCCAAATCATATAGCCACTCTAGCAGCAACAAATCATTTTTCAACAGCCAGGGAAACTTCCAAAATCCCCTCTGGCACTGGAGCATTCACTTTTCACGTTTTTCACGGCCAGCTCTCCTCAGCTGGCACCAGAGCTTTCCAGTGGGCCAGCTAGAGAAAGATGGGGACCAGTCTAGAGACCAGGTCCATTCCTCTGGTCTCCCTAGATTCCCCGGGGTACATCCTTTCCCCCATTGTCCTTGCTACCCTTCTCTAGATCGCCGGTGGCCTTCTGAGGGCTTCCCAGACTGCTAGTGGGAGTAGCAGTTGCCACCTTTCCATCACCAAAGGCATTCTTTAGAGTATCCCAGGCCTCTGAGGGAATGACTGAGGTTTTATCGGAGGTTTTTTTACTCTTTACCATAGGGCTAGATATTTGTTGTATATGCTAAATATAGCTCACTATATACCGTCATTCTATAAAATCAATCCCCCCATCCTTCAATTTTTGTATTTATGAACTATCCGCTACAGGTCGGGGCCAAAGGAACCCCCCTTTTCCATGATCTCCCAGACTGGGCTCATTTCTCTGAGCCTTGGAACCTCTTTTTTTATTTTTTCTATCAGAAGGTCAACCTCCTCCTCGGTTGTAAATCTGCCCAGACCTATCCTCAGAGATGAGTGTGCCATCTCCGGGCTAGTGCCCAGAGCCTGGATAACATAGGAGGGTTCAAGGGTAGAGGATGTGCAGGCCGAACCCGACGATACTGCCATTCCCTTCAGAGCCATAATCAGTGACTCACCCTCGATGCCAGCGAAACTGAAATTCAGACAGCCCGGCCATCTCTGGCTCCGGCTCCCATTCAGATACACCCTGTCAATCTCCAGTAGGCTATCCATTAGTCTGTCGGCCAGCCTCTGGATCCTTGCCCTGTCACTGTCCATCTCGGATCCGGCGATCTCGGCCGCCTTTCCAAGGCCAACTATCAGAGGCACCGGAAGTGTACCGGATCTCATCCCCCTTTCCTGACCTCCTCCGTGGATCAGAGCCTCAACCTTGATTTTTGGCTTCCCTCGGATATAGATGGCTCCCACTCCCTTAGGCCCATATATCTTATGGCCAGAGATACTCATTAGATCAATGTTCATCCTGTTCACATCTAGAGGGATTTTTCCAAAGGCCTGGGCGCAGTCACTATGGAAATAGACACCTCGACTGTGGCACAGTGCCCCTATTTTTTCCAGAGGCTGCATAACTCCTATCTCATTGTTAACTCCCATGACCGAAACCAGAATTGTTCTGGCCGTTATGCTGGATTCCAGCTCCTCCATGTCCACCAGGCCATCTTTCCCCACTCTCAGGATGGTGACATCAAAATTTTCCTTCGACCTCAGATAGTTGCAGCTCTCCAGCACACATTTGTGTTCCGTCTTCAGAGTAACCAGATGGTTTCTAGTCTCACTCCTGTTGGCTCTGGCCACACCTTTGATCACCGTATTGTTTGACTCCGTGGCACCGGACGTAAAAAATATCTCATCGGCGCTAGCCCCCAGGAGCTCCGCCACGCGTTTTCTTGCCCTTTCAACCTGTGCCTCAGCCTCCCAGCCAAATGCATGGCTCTTAGAGCTGGCATTGCCAAACTCCCTAGTCATGGTTAGCATCATCTCCTCTAGAACCCGGGGATCCATCGGGGTTGTAGCCTGATAGTCAAAGTATATGTTAGTTCTGTCCATAGCCAGTCTGAAATATTTCTTTGTTCCAGAAGATATCAGCGGCCGAACATTTTTCAACCCATCCGCTAGTCCGGAGGGGATTGCCTAATAATTATTGTTTTCCTGCGACCTCCCCAGCCATTCCACTGTTTTCCTGTTTTTTCTGGTATTTCACCCGAATCAGACTGGCTGTCTAATCCTATAGAGATGCCTGGCCAACTCTTCGCTGAATTCTCCAGGAGAATTTGCCAGAGCTAATCTCGTCACTGGTTAGCCTACTATGGCTTCTCCTATTTCTGATGGTTGGCCGGTGGTATTCTCTAGGCTAGGCTTTTCTCAGTCGGTTTTCAAGTTTTCTGATCTCGTCAATGGTTAGCCCGGTACATCTAGCTATCAGGGATAATGGTAAACCTTCTATCAGCATCGCCAGGGCAGTCTCCATTTTTCCCTTGTTTATCCCCTTCATCATCCCCTTCATCATCCCCTTACTTATCCCTTCTCTTATCCCCTTCGCTACCCCCTCCTTCATAGCCGATGCATTATCTGCTATTCTATCGTTCTCAGCCCTCAGCTCAGCCTCATAGAGTGCTCTAGCTGTTCTATCGGAACTAAGTCTTCTTAATTCTGCCATAGCTTCT
>JAITSP010000001.1 GCA_031287725.1 Rickettsiales bacterium | reverse complement strand
CACAGATTATTATCTTTTCTCCACTGCTAAGGCTCCAGCATCCTAGCTATTCCTGGAATCCAGTTCTGTGGACCTGGGAAGAATGTTAAATTTTTTCTAGCTGCTCTGGAGGCTGGTGGTGTAGAGGTCCAGACACATGTGAGACAAAATAGATCTTTGGGTTACGCGCATTTACCTCCTGGTAAAGTTGAGTGAACTTGTCCCGGGTACTATGATTTTTACGGTAGAAACCCGCCTGGGTGCATGAATCTTAGGTTGGGCCGCGGGGAAGGCATGGCGGTAGGACTGGTCTAGGCCATCCTTCCTAGAACTCAATTCTATTCAAATTTGCTATTAATTTTTTGAACAGATCTATGTATTTCTCATTTTTTTCCTCCAAAAACCATATTAGTAGTCCATAGCACCTAACTTTTTGAACGTTATAGGCATATTCCATATCAATTTTTTTCCCGGTGAGTTTTTCATATTCCTCCACTGTCCAGAAGGCTAGCTGCGGGTCATATTCCAACAGATGTGTAAAATCAGAGTCGCGCTTCATTCTGGTAACACAGGAGAAATCTATAACTCCCGAAAGTCCAGCGTCATTCACTATGAAATTCTCCTCGTGCAGATCGTTGTGACACAGCACATCGTCATCTGGATCAAAATTTTTGTAATTATCTACGTAGCTAAGCCTTTCCTCCAGATCCCCCGGATACTCATCGCCAAGTACTTCTCCTAGCAGATGGGACTTATCATCAAATACAAATTCACCTGTGCTAAACTGCCGTGTGTCCACAAAATCTATAGCATCTGTACCTATGGAATGCATCTCCTGGCAAAATTTTGCCAAGCCCTGGGCCAAACTCCTCTTGAAACCCCTATCCTCCAGGCGGCCAACCGCGTGGTAGTAGTCAATTCCATCGATTACCTTATGCCACGCGAAGGCTCCGTCACTATCACCACAAATCTCTATTGCTGGCACGGACGTAGATTTTATATGTGGCCGCACGGCATCTAGAATTTTCTTTTCTACCCAGTACTCCTCCAGTACACCCTGTCTGGCGGGAAATCTAAAAACATAGTCTCTGTTGATGACCACTGCCGTGCTGTTTACGCCATAGTTCAGTACTCTGCAGGATTCCACTTTAAAATTAGGTAAAAGCCTATTTATCAGTTCTACATACTTGCGATACAAACTGTGCCTCCCGGAAAAGCCAAGATTAGCGTGAGTCTACCTGTGAATTTCTATTTCTCAATAATTTTTGTCTCACCTGTGTTTGGACCTATACACTCCCCACCTTTCCTCCGCCGGGGTAGATGCGATCCCCAGACTAGGCTTCCTCTGGATTTCTATCCTCAGAAAAGCCAGCCAGCGGCGGGTAAACACTAGAACGACTCTACATTAGACCTAATTTGCAATAGTCCCAAAAATCATTTGCGCTTAACCTCGGCTGAAGGTGATTTTGGCACAAATATTTTGGTATTGGGATTTAGAGGTTTTTTCCCCCTAGTCGGATCCTGGCCTCCTCTGTTCCCCTGCTCCCCCGACAAACTCAGCACATCAGAACTATCCTCCCCGGGCAATGTGATGGTATGTACCTGGCCAATTCCCAGATTAGTTGGTGTTCTCAGAGTAGAGCCAACGGTGGTAGGATTTAGTCCCCGCCCTCTCGAGAGTCCCCGCCCTCTCGAGCCAGCACCCTGGACCGATCTAGGAACCGATCCGGATGGTCTGTCACCCAAAATCCCGGGTTCATCGTAGGTGACAGAGGGCTGGGACGACGACCAGTCATTAGAATATGGATATGGGCTATAGGAAAAACCAAGGGATTCCCTAGGAGCCATGCCAAATGAACCACCAGAGTGCCCAGAGCCAGCACCCTCACCCAGCAGGGGTACTCCACCATAGGAATAGATCTGCGGCTGGAAACTCAACACTGGCGCAGCCGTTACAACTTCCTCTCCATTCCCCTGGTAAACAAATCGGGGGTCACCAACTCCGCGATAGACAAATGAGACAGATTGGCCTCCTATCTGCTGGGAATCGTAGTCCATCGGATAGCTCTGGATAGCTCCACCAGACATCGAAGCCGCAGCGACCCCACTGTTTTGGTGATCGTTCCTCGTCTGAGACGCGCGTAGTGATCGGTAGTATGACGGACTAGAGGTGGTGACAGCAGCCGGCACCATCAAAGACCCTTGGCTAGCAGACCAGCCAGGGGCACCATAATCTATGGCCGCTAGCAGCTGTCTGTCTCTGGTCGCACTGGACAGCGAAGATGGGAAAAGGGAAGAACAGGAAAATGACGGAGAAGAGAGCGAACAATGGGAGGAGGAACAGGACAGAGGCGAAGGCAGGAGAGAAGAGGAACAGAAAGACGGTAAGGAAGAAGAAGAAGAAGAAGAAGAAGAAGAAGATGATGATGATGAAGATGATGAAGAAGATGATGAAGAAACCAGAGGCACCAGGAAAGGTGAAGGAGAAGAGTGGAGAGATGACAGAGAGGGCGAGAGAAAGGGAGAAGAGTGGGGAGAATTTGCTGGGGAAGGGAAAGATGCTGACACCTCTGGTTTTGGCGATAGCAACGGCGAAATTAAATACATCTCTCTAGGATCTAGAGACTCATAATTTAAATCCACCTGTGAGCTCTGGCAGGAGCTAGTCAACCCAGAACAGACAGGCCCGGACCCAAAACAGGGCGGCGGTGACCGGGAAATCGGACAGTCGTCGAATTCGGAACTCGAAAGATCCGAATAGATAGATCCAGACCCCAGCGAGAGTAGTGACACTGAACTCCTAGAGGAGGGGGAGAATTGCCGCTGTTCCGAAAGCTGGGAGGATAGGCTGGAGAGAGAAGGGCTACAGCTGACGAGTAGATCGTCCTCCTCTGTGCTGCTTTTTTTCTCTTCCGACTCCCCAATCCTTCTCCTGTCCCGCTCATCAATTTTCTTCATAATCTCAGAGCCATTTCTTTCTGAAATTTTCTCTTTCCTTCTCTTGGCCAACTCTCTGCCCATTACCCCCGCCATCATCCTAATCTCCTCTCTTTCCCGCCCTCTATTGGCTATCATTTCCATTTGCTCCCTAGACTCATTTTTCTTTCTTTCCCTTTTCAGTTCTCTTCCCCTAGCCTTCAACCTTATTTTTTCGGCTATCTTCTCCAGCTTCTTTTTTTTTCTCATTTTATTTCTAGCGTCCGTCCGCCTGTTCGTCTCCGCAATTTTTTTCTCTCTGGGCCCCTCTTCCATTTTCCTCTTCTCTTCCCTCCGTTCTTTTTTTGTCATCACCGGCACACTCTGCTTCGCGTCTAGGCTAATCTTTTTCTTCTTCACTCCCTCCGCCCCTCTTCCACCAGTACCCTGAGTTCGCTTCTTCTTTGACACTCCTTCGGTCATTCTATAGATCTCCTCTTCCGTTTTACTCTTCGCTTCTTCTATTTTACTCTCCGCTAGCTTTTTCTCCCTGAGCCTCTCTTTCTCCATCTCCTCCTCCCGGATTCTATTTTCCCTTGACTTTTTCGCAGAGTCTAGCCTTACATCGACAGACCCGGCCAGGTCTGGCCGCTCTAATACCTTCAGTAGCATGGTAGACATGGGTAGCAGCAGGAGTACTGGAGAATATTCCAAATCCATAGCCAGCAGATCAGAATTAACCCTAGCCGACCGCTTCTCGACATCGTAGAGAATAATCCACTCGGGTTCGCCGTTCGTATACTGTCTACAGAATATCGTGTAGGCAGCGGCAACTTTCAGCAGTGAATGGAGCAATGTATCACTACTATAGCGCTCCAGTATAAAAATACCCAGAACCTGGATGAGCTCACTGAGCCAATCCATGGTGTCGGGATTCGGAGCAAAGGTCCTGAAAATCGAATCAAGTTTGTCGATGATAGTCTTACCATAGGTCTGCAAATCGCTGAACAGGGCATAGTTGAGTTGGTTGATCAGATTCGCCAGCAGATGAAATGACGAAGGGACCTGCTCGTGCGTCATCCTGACTCCCTTCATTTTTTCCATAGCCAATATAAGGCAGTCCAGTATATTATCTATTTGAAAATTACAGAGAGTGCCAAGCCTGCTAAAATCCAACGCATCGGGGGATATTTGAAGGTTAGAGCATCCAAATCTAATTACCTCTATGGCATCGGCAGACACCTGCTCCCCCAGGAATGTTTCATATGGCACCAATGCTTCAGCTAATAGTCTAGTGCATTTCAGCCCAGAGTTTAGAAGATACCTCCTGAGCTCAGAGATCCAATCTATGAAATCATCAAAATCGTAGCTAGAGCCAAGATCCGATCCAACGTCGGCGCCCCGGCGATGGAGAATTTTCCTCAGAACCCTCTCGCTGGATCTAGCCAAATCGTCACGGACCTTTACCACCTTCTGCTCCTCCAGGAATTCTCTAAGGAAGCTGGATAGCGCGGCTACCATTGACGCAGCCAATTTTTTCGCTTCAGCCATTAGAGCTTCATAGCTGAATTTAAAGGTTATTGCCCTGCGATCCAAAATTTTCCTATTCAGGTTTATCCTCAGAAGACCAAAAACATAATTTCTAAGGTCATCCTCGTCTATTTTTCTATTCCTGTCGGCTATTGCCAAGATCTTTTTCCCAGCCTCACCCGTCAGAACCACATCTGGAACCACAGACAGCAGTTTTTCTCCCAGCTGTTCCAGCACCCTAGCCAGCTCGCTACCCTCGGCGGCCGCTAGGTCAAGCGCCAGAGTAGCTATCTCTAGCAGCAGAGGAGAAGGTTTCCTGCAACAATAGCGTAGGCTGAAGTCAAAGTAGAGGACCACCATTTTCGAATGGCGCAGATACTCTGGGCCACACCCCTGGCAATTTTTAGATCCGCTAGGAATCCTATGGACAACTCTAGAAAGCCAAACAACTATCTCCTCCGGAGACAATAGCACGTCCGGAGACCATGTCTTGAGAGTCAATAGGGCTAGGCATCCTCTGATGTCATTCCAGACATCGACCAGGGGCGGCCCAGACTCGCTAGACTCTGCGCCAACCTCTGGCTCCTCCGGCGATCCGCTCAGCCCCGGCTGAGACAACATTTCTAGCAGGAAATAGAGCTCATCGGCAATGGCACTGGCGACACCATTCACATCGCTGCTCAGCAGAGCAACTCCCTCCCCCCTCGGAATATCCGAAGCGGTATTTAGAATACTATTCACTAGGTGGATCCTCAGATTCCTTCCGATGATTTCCCTGGATTCATCGCCCAGGATCAACGGACCATTCCCCCTCCCTGGAATGGCACTGCCAAATTTCCCAGCCATCCCTGGTTCCAGTGAACTACTAGCCACCGTCATTCCCTTTATACCCTGGCAGCGTGCCCTGAGCCGCTCAAGAGACACTAGCACCCTCGGTGCCAGAGCGAAATCCTTTTCCTGGGCCGACAGCCACTCCGGCTCTTTTCCTATGTACCCCACAGCAAAAATTCTATATATTCTGCGGACAGCTACCCAGAGCCTCCCGACCCTTCCATCTCCCTCAACCGAGTTTTCACCTGACTCCCGGGCCGATATTTTGCCAATGGTAGTGCTAAATAGCTGGATAAGGCCATCCAACCAATCAAAATTGACAAAACCCCAGATCTGACTCCCCACCCCAGGATGGGAGTTGGGAATAGGACTGGCGATGGCCGCAGAGAGTGTAATGCCCAGAGAATTGGCGAGTAGTGCCGTGGACTCGACAAGCACTCCGACGATCAGACGCCCCTGGAGCGTAAGGCCACCACCAGCGGCAAACCTCTCGGTCAAAATTTTGACTATCAGGTCTGCTAGAGACATCCATCCCAAGCCTGATTCAGCCGTTCCCTGCAGCGAAACCACCGGTTCTAGAGTCGCAGCCGAGGCTGGAAGGCTAGACAGTCCTTCAGTCCCCAGGACGCCGGCACCTACCTGGCCTAGCGAATGGCTAGCACCGACAGAGCTTCCAGCGGCAGGTACCTTCTCTTCCCTCTCCAGAGTTAATTTGCTCTGGGAAGTCACTAAAACCGACCCCCCTTCCAAATCATCCACTGTGGCTGTCATGGTCTGCAGCGTTCCTGCCGGCAAAATTACGATCGACTGCAGAAGACAAATCAGCTCATCCACCCATATGGGTTCCTCCATTCCTCGCAGTCTGATAAATCTACGGTAGAGACTGAGCATATATATGCTGTGTCTAAAGAAAAAATCACGCCCCTCCGAGTCAACTGCGAGGAGATAGGGAGTAAGTCTGCCAAATGTCTCAATCAGCTGCTCGAAATTCAAAAGGGCGGTTTCCTCATTTTTCCCGACCAGCTCCTGGGTCCCTAGCAGTACAAATTCCTGGCATAGCCTAGCGCCGGCCTCTAGAATGGCCGCCGAATCATTTCCAAGTTTCAGCAGCCGTTTGGCTACCATGATAAACTCGGCCACGGCGGCATTTGCTAGACCCATCTGAAAGCTTCTAGAGGGAATGGGTGCACCACCCCCGATGGCCCTATTGAGGACAGACAGGAGCCGCTCCATAGAGTCAATGATAAATCTTCTGTCAGACAGCACAGCAAAGGGATCAGCACTCTGATCCATCTGTCCATGGCCTGGCAAACCACCAGATTCCTCGGAGAGCCCATTGCCAACGGTCACCTCTAGCTGGATAGCACCTTCGGCTTCCTTCCCCGCCTTCCCGGGCGCCAGCTTCTCAGTCCGTTTCCTATTCTTTCTGTTCTTCTTCTTTGTCGCTCCCCGGGTTTCCACCTCCTCCAGAACCACGACCGTTGGCTGTGGAGGGTCGGAGGCTGGAGAATCGCCGGTAGTCATCGGGGGTGGCACAGTGCTGGGCATAAGGCCACCCAGATATTCCTCCGCAAATTCGTGGTAGTTCCTCAAAAATATACCAAAAATATAATTCCTGGCTCCAGTGTCAAAATGGAAATTTAATTTTGACACGCAATCGGTGAGTGCGAAAAAATGAGATATCACAAGCATCAAAAAACTCGTAAAGTCCGCATCCGGATCTTCCGGATTCAGAGAACAGAGTCCACCCACCAAAAATTCGAAGGCAGTGGCAAACTTGATTTTGGACTTCACCACTGAAAAATATGAGTCACCATCTAGCCTCTCTAATTTTATCTTGACGAGGGCAAGGGCGCGCACAATCATTTTATCCAGAGGAATATCTTTACAGATAGATCTGTAGGGCTCCTGCAGATGGAGAACAAGTACGGACAGAATATTTACAATTTTCACCATATTCTTGTCTTTTTTGATGAATAGTTCCACCATAGCCCCGTCCTCCTCGATTTCTCTCGGAAACTCTACCTTTGTGGCCGCACTGTATTTGGCAATCAAACCTTCCACATCGCTGGCCTCGTCATCCTTGAAAATATCTAGAGCAAATCTCCTATAGGATAGCAGCAACTTCAGCAGAAGCCCATTGATTTCCCTTCTCTCCTCCTCCTCCAGGACTGCTCCCCCCAGAGAACCTAGGTCCAGCACAGCCTTCAGAAAGTCGACCAGCAGGGGCAGTATAGAGCGGTACATATCCAACCTAAATGTGGGATTGGCAGCAACTTTTCCCCAGGAGATGTAGAGAGAGGAAACATCTGTGAGACACTTTCTGAGTGAGTCCTCAATGACAGCTAACCTATTCTTGACTAACTTTGGCAATTGGTTGTGTTCCTTCGAGTTCTTCCTTAGTTTTGGCGATCTATAGTATTTCGCAATCCCGAAGGCAATTTTATCTAGACAGATAAATAGTTCCCTATATTCCACCAGGCTAACCCCGGCACCCCTAAGAAGGCAGCCAAGACAGGACTTTATTTTGGCCACAAAGACCTCTGGCACAGAATCTCTAACCACCCCTAGCACTCCGGCACTGGCCGATGTCAAAGTGCTAGCGGTGGATCTAGGGACGGCCACAGGGGCCAACAGCAAAACTAGGGTAAAATAAAACCTAAAATTCTTGGTGCCTAGACACTTCATAGATCCTCCGTTCATTTGGCTAAACTATTACTTCCTAACAAAACTACTCCTCATCGAGGAAAATTAGAGCTAGTTGGACCTGGGAACAGCCAGCCTCCTCGACCCCTTCGGTTACCCTGATAACCTCCTCGACCCCTTCGGTTACCTTGATAACCTCCTCGACCCCATCGGTTACCCTGATAACCTCCTTGATTCATCTCTGGTCGATTCATCTCCAGGTTTGGATCCGCGTTCTCTAGGAAGATAAAGTTATCATTATCATCGATTCTAGCATTGAAACTCAGCGTTACTGTCCTGAGGTCAGAGGGCGGCAGCTCCGAGCCCTCCGAGTCATATTCTTCCCGGGCGCCAGACGACCTCTGGCCACCATTTGACGCTAATCGTTCGCTGCTGCTGGATAGCACATCATTCTGAGATGAGGCTGGCACCAACAAATTATCTGTGGATGGCTCCAAGGTCTCCGCGGGACCGTGCCCAGCACCCTCCGGAAGTGTGACTGTCTGGAGCGGAAATAGAGGAACAGGCGGGCTGGCCAGGGGTGAGAATCCTATTCTCTCGACTGACGACGAACTCGACGACGAACTCGACGACGAGGCTGACGATGAGGAAACTCCGCTAGAGGAAGAGACATCGGCAAGCGGCGGCGAAAATATTGGAGACGGTGACCTGCTAATGGACCAGCAGCTTGACCTAGACACACTGGACGAATGTGAATAGTCAGAACGGGAGAACGACGATGAGAACGAAAAACTGGAACAGGACGCACTGGACGAGAGCGAAGAGGTGAAATAGGACGCACTGGACGAGAGCGAAGGACTATAACAGATGGAAGTTGTCTCTTCGTCCAGCAAATTTCCACCCGGCCCCTTCGCCGTCTTCTCCTCCTCGCTCTTTTTCTCCTCTTCCCCTTCCATTTTCTTTTTCTCCTCTTCCTCCTTCTGTATTTTTTTCGAAATATTCCCAAACTCCACCTCTTCAGAAGGCCCCTTCTTCTTTTTCCTATTCTTTTTTCTATGTTTGCGTTTCTTGACGCCAACCTTCTCGCCCCCAGTCACTGTCTCCGCCTTCTTCCCGATCCCAGCAACTTTCGGTCGCCCCGACATTTTTACTGTCTTCACCCCTACAAATTGTACCTCCTTCCCTTTCACTAGCTCTCTCCTCTCCCCAACATCCTCCTCCTTTTTCTTTTTCTCCTCCGCCTCCTTCCTCTCTTTTTCCTCCTTTTTCTTCATATTTCTCTCTCTCCTCTCCCCCTCCCTTGCCTTCCTTTTCTCTACTTTCTTTTGTTTAACCGCCTCTTCCTTTGCCTTCTTTTTCTCATCCGCCCTCTTCCTATCTTCCTCCTCTATTTTCTTCCTCTCCTCTTCCTCCTTCCTATCTTCCTCCTCCTTTTTCTTCCTCTTTTCCTCCTCTATTTTCTTCCTCTCTCTCTGTTCTTCCATTAGTCTAGCGCGCCTTCTGCTACTTTCCTTTTTATCCTCTTCCCTTATCCTCTCCCTCTCTATCATCTTTTTCCTATTTGTTTCCTCTCTCATCTTTTTTTCCTCCTCCTTTCTCTTCTCCTCTTCCTCTTCCCTTTTCTTTTTTTCCTCTTCACTCTCCTTATTTACACTATCTTCCTCTCTGGGGCCATCCAAATTCAAAATAACACTCCCGCCACGGTTACTATTACTGTTACTGTTATTATTGTTGTTGTTATTATTGTTATTATCGTCCTCATTCAAGGATTCAAATCCATCGGGATGCAAAAACCACACTGCAAATTTTTCCCTATCTAGAACCGTCTCAATGGAGTGCAGAAGCTTAGTCGGATCAGCCCTCAAAAATAATGAAAACAGCCAGCTGGGCCTGTGTCCCCTGGCAAGATCCATGTATTTACAGCAGATGTTAAGTAACACCGACACGTAGATATTACCCTCTGGACCAGCTGAAGCGCCTAGGCTATTTAAATTATTCATTGGTCTTCTCAGTAGAATTACATCCTGAACAGAATTTAAAAGCCAATCAAAATTTTTAGAATTCGGGATTCCGGCAATTTGCCACTGGCAGAAAACCCTGAAATTGGCGAAGGATCTAAAGTTAACGGGATCACGCCTCATGGTCAGAACTAGACATCTGAACGAAGCCGCAAACTCTGTAACTTTTTTAATATCAAAAACACCGTTTCCGGCCTCATAGCTGGCAGCAGAAGATTTGGCATCGAACCCGACAGAGCCACTCGACTTCCCTCCTCTGAGAATCCCCAGAATAGAGCTAGTTATGTTGTCTACGCTAAAGAAGCCACCCTGCTTACCCAGAATCTTTTCCTCTCTCCTCCTCTTTCTCCCCCTCTCATCTAGACTATTCTCTTCCCCATCTTCGGGAGGGAGCTCTGATAGGAGAGAATTTATTGCCTCCAGCCAGGGGTAGTTCTCTGGCGATAATTCTTCACCGAGAAAATTTGTGTAGCTCCGTAGAACCCCAGCCAGCTCTCTAAGGACTTCATCTTTAGCTAGATAGGGATCATTGGACAGTAGGTTCCTACTAAACTCAACTAGCCAGAAGACCAGACTATCGAGACAGGGCGCAGATGATTGGATGGACGTGTTCAACAGAGAGATGTAGTTGTTGAGTTCCTTGACTCTACCCACAACCCCTACGGCGCTAAGTTCTTTGACTCTACCCGCAACCCCTTCGGTGTGTCTAGGGGTTTTCTCACCAGAAAGAATTTTTTTCTGCTGATCGGCCAAAATTCCACTCACCTCCCGGATAAGATTAATGATATGTCCTTTGAACTCCGTGTCTGAGGAATTTGAAACGTTAACACCACTGCCGCTGGATAGAAAACGTCTCGACGCGTGGAATAGCATGGAGTTAGCTAAATTTCTCTTGGCAGCTGTACCAATCTCTATCAGATCGTCAAATTCTTTTTCCACCAGAACAATCGGCGTTCCCACTGAATTAGAGGGAACAAACGCCTTGTGCGGAGCACTCCATAGAAACAGATCAAGTAGATACCTATAGAGACATACAGTTTCGTAGAAGAATTCTACAGCGGGGATAATGTTCTCGGAGAGCACCCCAATGATAGACCGTAGGCCGCTGCCGCTAGTAATTTCATTGATCAAACTTAGCAGTGCCCCGGAGACAATCGGAAGGGTTCCCCGGAGGATAGGACTATGTGATAACTGTTCTGCATTCTTAGCTATTTTTAAGATTGTACCTGCAATGGCATCTATGTCTTCGTTGTAGAGACAGCGCGCACCCACCTCTTCGCCCCTGAGGAAGATACCTATGACCAGCCGGCGCATCTCGTTCCAGGTTTTATTTAGGAGCATATCCCATGGAGCCGAGCTCCTGACGAGGGGAGGTATCGCTGAAAATTGGCTATCCCTCTTCACGATGGAGTCGGCTAGGGTCATGCTGGGCCAGCCGACACCCCTGACACTGGAAACCACTAGCCAGCCAGGCCCCCCGGCCATATATTTGCTGGCAAATACTCTATAGCAGCCGATGACAGCCTTTAGCAGGCCGCACATGTCTATGCTATCTCTTCCTCTGTTTTCCTCTGGCCCCAGTTCGAGTTCGTAGTCCTCCACCTGCAGAACTTCGCTCTCGAGATTGAAGTGCTGTACCGGGCATAGACCACCTAGAGCTATGTTCTTGGAAAATTTTATAGGAAGCAGCGCACCGGCGGTAGCGCGTTCGAGGTTACAGCCGATGCAGACTAGCCTGGAGATAAGCGTGGAGAGCCAGTCGAAGTCTCCAGGATTTGGTGGGACCATGTACCTCAGAATACTGTGGAATTCTAGGTATAGACCGCCACCGGGGACACCAAAAATATTTTTTCTCATCCAGAAAACCAGGTTGACCAGCGAGCTTGCCAATTGCCTGTCTAGGACATCTTCAGCTTCAGAGCTGCGGATTCTTAGGATAAACTTTAACATTTCATCCTCTCCGGAGAGAGACACCGAATTCGCAATAACTGGGATGCTATAGACAGGGACGAGACTGGACCCGGAAATCATTCCCCCCCTATCGTCGCTGGGCATTGATGGCACATCTATCCCCAGATATTTTTTGGCAAATTCACCGTAGAGCAATTTCAAATTCGATTCGTACTTGCCCAGCAGCGAACGCTCGGAATCTAGAGCCAGTCCCTCCCTCATCTCTCTAGCAAGGAAGAGAAGGGATAGGACTAGAGTGTTTAAATTCGGCGGAGAAACTAGATTCTCACCAATGACAATCTCTTCGTAGAGTATCCCTGGCCTACTCAGCTGTTCTAGCAAAGACAACAGTGCTCTGAACCTAGTTTTAATTTCGTCAAATCTTTCCTTGATTTTTTCCTTCTGCTTTGTCTGGGTTTCCTTTTCTATCTTGAAGTTTAGAAGTTCAGATTCGATGGCAATTACCAAAAATATGGTGGAAACCGCTAGCGCATCATGGCCTATGGGGTCGTCGGCCATAGTCTGCCCTCTGTAGATACTGTAGTAGATTAGTTCGAGCAGCCCAATTCTAATTCTATCGTATTCGATCCTATCCCCAGTGGCCAGAGGGACAGAAAGGATGTTTTTATTCCTTCTATTTGACCCCCCTTCTATTTTCTCTCTAGGGCTCTGCCACTGCTCCACTGGCCCGAGGGGTTCTATCCTTAGATAGGTAAAATGGGGAGGTAAAGTTGAAAGAAATTTCATATGAGAGACCCTTGTGACCATCCTAGCCCCCACAGCATTTGAATATAGAGTGTAGAATACGTCTGACGCCCAGCTGGATTCGGTTTCCCTATGGTAACTTCTGAAAAAATCTGTGTAGAGACTAAGCAGAGCCAAACTGCTGTTCAGGAAATTCCTGGACAAAGGTGACTCAAGCATCACTAGACGTGAGGATGCGCCGATGATAGTGAGAACTACATTGTCTAGCTCATTGAGCCCAGCCAGGGGAGAGTCACAAAGCCTATTTGTTGTCGTTATGACAGTCCTGAGTGCTCTTCCGAGGGCTTCGTCTCTAGTCCTAGTCATCTGTTCCCTCAGCTGCCCGGTCACGGTGACTAATTCACCATAAATGGAGCTGGCCAGTGAATCAACTACACTACTGTCGGGTTCTGTGCCAACGATCCTTCGTAGAATCTCAACTAGTGACCCTTGAATATTTCCTGGCAATATTTCTCCCCTAATACCTGGGGCCCCGAGCCCAACACGAGCAAAAATAGGATCTTCAACACCTGGGCGGCCCATGGTCAACTCCTCCGGCACCGACATCCTTGGCAATTGCCAGTATTTCCTCATGATTCTATAGAGGATGCCGTAGGAACCTGGATCGTCCGCCAGTTTCCCCCCGGACAAGTTAGGCCCTGGTCCATGGGTGCTACGACTGAGATAGTGCCTCACAAAAAATTCATAGAACCTGGAAACACTTTCGCAGACAGTCACAATGTCGTAGGTATTGCCTGAATGGGGAACACTAATGGTAGGATGGACAGTCACCGGACACTCCCCCACTATTTCGGCAATCCTAATGATCTCGGAAATAAATCTCAGCAGCCACTCCAAATTACTAGAAGATGGCACATTATCCTCCAACAGTGCACGAAATCGATGGCTGAAAACTTCGTTTTGCTGTACAAAGGGATTTGTTCGCAGCAGCGAAAGCAAATGCACAGCCGACTCCGTAAGCAACCTCAGATTAGGAAATTCATGGGTCAGAACCCAGAACCCCAGTCTGTCGTTGAGAGCCACCACAGTGTGGAGGAAAATATTTTCTCTGCTAAAAGGGTCGGGCTTCTTCAGATCCGTCGAAAATCCCAGCAAATTTGGGGTGTCAGGAATGGTGCCAGCTATACCAGCTATATATTCCCTCTCCCTCAGGAGACTACTCCAGAGGACGGGCTCTTTCACAGAAGGGATGATTTGGCCATAGCCCCTAGTCTCAGCGTTGCTTAGGAGAATTGCCAGGGCCTCGGAGGCATGTTCATTGTCGTACAGATATTCCCGGACAAAATCATAGTAGGCTTCAAACATCTTCGTCATGTATTTGGTCGCACTCTTCCCTAGAGTCGGATTAGCATCCAGCACATCGTAGAGAAGGGAAAAGAGATCAAAAACTATCCGCTCTAGGCCAGCCATGGGGTTCATCAGAGGTGCTGCTGCATTGCTAGCCCAGATCGACATGTCGAGAGAGTTAATGTCCTCTAGAAGAGTCTTAAACCTGACTTCCAGGAGTTCCACCTGTTCTTTAGACATTGCTTTATCTATAGCCAACTTCGACACCATCACTTTAGAGGCAGCAATCAGATACATAAGCCTAAGCACGACCGGGGCATGGCGGGAGCCGGCCACTGGCCCCGGAAAAGCGTGTAAATAGCCAGAAACATGGCTCCACTGGAACCCCTCTCTCATTAGGATATAGGTAACTATGCGAGTAAGTTTCCGTGCTATGACGACTTCACCCTTCGTCGAAACAAATGTCTCTACGAGATCTTCAAACTCCAAGGATAAGTTTGACCCACTGCCCACGTTCCTCTTCTTCGGCTCCCCATAGTTTTCGAGGGCTAGGGTAGGTGACAACACATCTCTGGCGACTATATGCACAATGGCGGAATCCAGCCAGGGAGTAAATACAAAGGCTCCAGCAGGGCCATAGGTCCTGACAAAGGTGGAGTAGAGTTGGATAAGAGGTCTGTTCTGGTTTGGATCTTTTTTTCCGATGGAAGAAATCCCGGGACCCGCATATTTATCTCTGCTGTTCACACTGGGGGGTATAGAGGCCATAGTCTCGCAGAGCCACCTAACCATTATATTTAGATCCAGCAGCCTATCGCCAAAATCCAATTTTCCCAACTCAAGCCTATCTAAATACCAGAAAAGGTCCAGAAGAAGCCCATCGGCAAATTCCAGTCTCTCTGGAGAAGAGGCAGCTGTTCCCAAATCCAATAGCACAAGCCCGAGAAGATAGAGCTCAGTCACGATAGAACCCGCTAGGCGCCCAACGAGCTTTTCTAAATCCAGCTTCATCTCCATCTCAACCGAAACCATATTATTCAGCAGAGTGTTCAGATTACTCTCGATTTTACCCATAGAAGCACGATCTCTGAATTTGCCAAGCATCCTCTTTTTTTCGATGTCATCAATTTTCTTCCACCTGTACATCCTTAGTTGTTCTGCCAGCTTCTTCGAATCCTCTGGCATAGCTTTTTTGACCCCTATCTCAATTGTCCGAATAATAAGTGACCCTATCACTGGTTTTTTAGAGATGTCTGGCTTTAGCAGCCCTAGCTTGACACTCCCGGGAGCTACTAGACCCGGAGTGAGGAATAGCAGCGATTCCGGGGATACATCCTTCAGCTCTAGCCCCCTCCCTTCGACACCCGCCCCAGTCAATAGGGTATCGACAGAGAAAGCTAGAGAATTCCTAGCCATCGCCAGCCACTCGGGCACGGGTTTCTCATTTTCTCTGGCAATACTCCCATAGCTATCACAGACTTTTATGTACAAATATTTCACCAGGCTAGCCAGCTGGCAAAAATTTTCGAAGCTAGGAGTCACACCCAGGATTATTTTCCGAGAGATTAGACCAACCTCCAGAATAAGATCTTCAAATTGTAATTTGTTGTCGTATACGGCACTGTATAGCCTATGAAGCCTCACCCGATAGGAGGCAAACCCTGCGATGGCCCCTCTGGAGAGCACGTTTTCTAGGAAACAGAGCAGAGCCAACATTGGTTTCAGCAGTTGCTCGCCGGCCGCCAGGGATCTTGTAAATTGGGAACCTAGAACACTCCACAGAACTTTCACCACATCCTGGTATTCTTCGTGTTCTTTCGCCATAGAGCCAGAGAAACCACCAGCCACAGGAGGACGACCGTTCGACGATGCCAAAGCGCTCCTAGCGGAGCCGACAGCTAGAACTAGGGATAGGGCCAGCAGAGACAGAACCCCGAAATTTCTACTAGGTAACTTCATAAAGCTTCCATTATATGGTTATGTAAACATATAAATACATTACAGCGTGCTCCCCCATACTCTGGGAGATAAACCATCCAGCCGCCACTGGATAACAACTCTAGCCCCACACACTAATCGCCAATTCACCACCATCCTCGGAATCATCTACTTTTTTGGTTTTGGGTAAAAGACTTTAGCCTCCAGTCTCAGCCTCCGGCCATTGTTTTCTCTGGGCGGAGATGTCCTGTCATCCGGATCCCAGGGTACATACTCTGGAGGATTGGGCATGCCTGCAGTGTCATCTGCAGTGACAAATTCTTGATGACCTTCGGCTACCCTAATTTGGCCATAGCCAACCGGAATATAGGCTTCGCCATCCTCCTGCTCCTCCCCCCGTGGATCTTCAACATAGCCAGCTGACCGCCCCCTGTACCGCCATCTGCACCGCCCTCGGCCCCTCTGTCGAGTATTTTCGGATACCAGCTGCAGCTGGCCGCCTCGGCCCCTCCGTTGAGTATTTTTCCCTCTAGAGGACCTCGAAATGCGCGACTCCCGCCCTCGGCCAGTTCCCCCCAGGCCATAGTCGAAGGGAGCCTGGTCAGTTTCCGACGGCCCAACATTTTCATAGTCGATATATTCTGGCGGCTCAACATTTTCATAGTCGAGATATTCCGCCCGCCTAGTGTTCGCTAGATTCCTTGGAACAGCGGGAGCTAGACCATGCTGCCCACGCCCATTCCCCCCACCAGAAACTAGACCAGCTCCCATGGGGGCAAAACTACCAGGTACCATCTGCAGCTGGCCGCCTTGGCCCCCGGCTACCCCTTGCCCATTGTAGCCTTCTGGGACGAGTTGTCCTACCAATTGACCAACCTGCTGCCGACCTATCACGACTCTCTGGTTAGCGCCGATTTCGGCGACAATCTCCATGAAGAGGGGAGCTGTGACAGGAATCAGCATCTGATGACCGCCGGACCCAGGAACAACTCCCGTAGCAGGCGCCACGGTGGAAACTTGTCCCTGGTTGATCACCGATCCATAGTTATTGTGTATAAAAAATCCACCATGGTTGCTACTATAGGCCGTGGAAGCCGACTGACCAGCATCAGCGTTCTGCCGAAGATCTAGACCAGCGGTCGTCGTGCTACTCTGGGGAAGGCTGGATTGGGCTGAAGGGGTGGGCACCCGTTGCCCAGTCCCTGTCGTTCCCCCTCCAACCTCCTGGCTGTCGCTGGCCATACCCGAAACGATATGGAACCCATCGCCATCCCCAGGGTTGCCATCACGCTGGTAATTCAGAGTAGATGGCAACTCCAGGTTATCTGACACTGAAAAAACTGACGGCGATAGAGCCGGACTCCGGGAAGGAGATCTCGACAGCTCTCTGGACAATACCAAGCTGGACTTTGATGACAGCGAAAGAGATGAACAGTCGGAGGTTAGGTAGGAATATAGGGATGTAGAGGGGGATCTGCCGCAAATCGACGGGCTCGACGACAATTGGGTAGGCTGCTCAGCGGGAACATCCAACTCTTTCTTCAGATTTTCCTTTTTCCCAACATCCAGTTTCAGATCTCTGACTGGATAACCAAATTCTATATCCGAAGCGTCTGTATCTTCCTCTACGGCATTCTCCTTCTCCTTCTCCTTCTCCTTCTCCTTCTCCTTCTCCTTCTCCTTCTCCTTCTCCTTCTCCTTCTCCTTCTCCTTCTCCTTCTCCTTCTCCTTCTCCTTCTCCTTC
>JAITSP010000065.1 GCA_031287725.1 Rickettsiales bacterium | reverse complement strand
GTTCTTTTACTATAGGGTCCTAGCTGAATTCTGTTCGCCACTCCGAGTCTGCCGTAGACTAGAGTAAATTTAGAGTGTCCCGGCATTTCTCCTCTGGCTGTCTCACTCTGGTTCCGACTACTGACCATGTCCAAGGTAAAATTTTTTCGTAAAATATTTTTTTGGTCGTTTTTCCTGGAATTATTCCCTATCATATAATCATTATTCTTAAATGGGAGAACTGGGTCTTCGAAAAAGTAAAAAAGTAGTGATAACACCTAGATGCCTGGCTGAAAAAGCCAGTTGCCTGGGGAGAAAATTTGTGATATGCTGTGGGAACAGAAAAAATTTTTAAAATACTATGTCTGAAATAACATTTAAGTCAGGATCCAGAGAGTATTGGGAAAAAATAAGAACCGCTTTTGTTGAGAGCGGATTGTTTGGATCAGTGAAGCTCAAAGAAGACAGTCCTGGATTGATTGTCGAAGGAAAGGAAATAGCCTATGGGGAAGATAGTAAAAACAACTTCTCCTGTGAGGCTGTTGGAGCAAATGGATGTTACTACATTGTAACACTGCCCAAACCCGAAAACATTGAGGATGGAAAGCCTGTATTTTCCTTGAAGGCATCATCTGTCCCTTCTGAGGAGGAGGAGAGAAAAAAAGAGGAGGATAAAAGAAGTATGGAGGAGGAGAAAAAAAGTATAGAGGAAGAGGAAGAGGAAGAGGAAGAGGAAGAGAAAGAGGAAGAGAAAATAAAAAGACTTAGGGCCGAAAGGGAAGAGGAAATGAAAAGATTTATTGCCGAAGAGGAAAAGAAATCTCAAGAGGAAATAAAAAGATTTAGGGCCGAAGAGGAAAAGAAAAATCAAGAGGAAATAGAAAGACTTAGGGCTGAAGGAGAAGAGGAAATAAAAAGACTTAGGGCCGAAAGGGAAGAGGAAATGAAAAGATTTATTGCCGAAGAGGAAAAGAAATATCAAGAGGAAATAAAAAGACTTAGGGCCGAAGGGGAAAAGAAAGATCGAGAGGAAATAGAAAGACTTATGGCCGAAGAGGAAGAAGAGGAAGGGCCGGACGAAGAGGAAGAGGAAATGAAAAGATTTATTGCCGAAGAGGAAAAGAAATCTCAAGAGGAAATAGAAAGACTTAGGGCCGAAGGAGAAGAGGAAATAGAAAGACTTAGGGCCGAAGGAGAAGAGGAAATAGAAAGACTTAGGGCCGAAGGAGAAGAGGAAATAGAAAGACTCAGGGCCGAAAGGGAAGAGGAAATGAAAAGATTTATTGCCGAAGAGGAAAAGAAATCTCAAGAGGAAATGGAAAGATTTATTGCCGAAGAGGAAAAGAAATCTCAAGAGGAAATGAAAAGATTTATTGCCGAAGAGGAAAAGAAAGATCGAGAGGAAATAGAAAGACTTAGGGCCGAAGGAGAAGAGGAAATAAAAAGATTTAGGGCCAAAGAGGAAAAGAAATATCAAGAGGAAATAAAAAGAGGGCTGGACGAAGAGAAAGAGGAAGAGGAAGAGGAAGAAGAGGAAGAGGAAGAGGACGAAGAGGAAGAGGAAGGGCTGGACGAAGAGGAAGAGGAAGAGCTGGACGAAGAGGAAGAGGAGGAAGGGCTGGACGAAGAGGAAGAGGAAGAGGGGCAATTGAAAAATGCTATAAAAGAATTTAATAAGAACCCCAAGAGGGAAATGTAGGAAGTATCCCTCACCATACTCTAGGGCCTCTAGCCCTAGGGAGGAGGGCCGAGCTCCGCATTTAGGCAAACCTGGGGCAGACCATCTATAGTCCTGGGGTTAGTCCCTGGGATAATAGGTAAAAAAATGTTGAACAAATTATTTTTTCCTCTATAGTCCCAGAATCATCTCTGACAGAGAATAGTAGTGGGGAAGTTGTATGGAAAAGAATAGATGGACTGCCACCAGGTTGGTTCTGTGTCTCGGAATCATCATGATTCCGAAAGGCACAGAGGCCAGTTTTCTTCTTAGGTTTAGCCGAGGGAGGAGCTTAGATCCTGAAAAACTCCAGGAATTGGAGAAAAATGCGGAGGAACTGCATGTCCGGGTCTCTAGGCTGGTCAAAGTCTACGAAGAAGCTGACATAGACCAGAGACGTTTAGCTGCTGAGGACCTTGAGCTACTCCAGTCCTACAATGGGGGGACGATGGGAATTACTCCAAGTTATTTCACTCTGGCCGTGATGCTAAGCCGACGGGTCTCGGATCTTAGAGAAGTATTTTACAAACTGCTAGGCTACCCATCTAATGTAAAAGGCCGGAGCAGGCAGGCTGACCGAATTGGGGAACTTCTCGATATGGTCTATGGAATGGTCAGCTCAGCTAGGACAAAATTTCTAGAAGCTGTGGTAGCTCGTAAATGGAGAAAAAGGGAGGAAATAGAGCGCAAAATCTATGAACATTTGATGGGAGGCAAGGGGAAAGGTCAGGAAAGAAAAGGCGGCAGCTCCGAGACAGCGGTAGCAACCGTAAAGGATGGGCAAGGAAATGTCATAAAGGTATATCTGGAGACGAAAAATCCACTGAACCTCCTGATCCTTGAGGAAAAGAGACTAAAAATCAGAGATGAGACAGAAAATTCTGGAGACCCTGGAGAGGAGCCCAGAACAGAGGGAGCAGCTATAGAGGTGGTTTCCATCGTCTTTGGCGCACAGCTGGAAGAGAAGGAAAGGGAACTTGTGGAGAAGTGGCGTTTTCTGGCCCAGCGGGAAAAGGATGTTGAAGAATTAATGCAAAAAGTGAGGGGAAAGAATGGAGGAGGAGAGGTAGAGAAGTCAGAGCAGGAAAAAAGCGGAGGGTTAGATCCGGAGAAAAACGGAGGAGGGCTTAGGGCAAAAAGTAGCAGTGGCAAAGGTGGCCGCCCAGAGAATGGATCGGAGGAGCTGTCTCCCGATGGCGCTGTTAGTGCTCCAGAGCCCATTTCTTCTGCCTCTAGCAATTACCAGAGAACTTTGACCCTGGACATTTCCGCCCCCATGGTCCCCCCAGGGGGATCTGGCGAAGAAACTGACTCCGAGCCAATAGCCAGCAGCACCCATTTTCCAGTTGGCCTACCAGTGCCTAGACAGCTCTCCAGAAAGCCATCGCCATTCCCTGGATCTGGTCCATTCGGCGGACCAGGAATGGGCGCCGGGTCCAGTAGCTTTACTGGCCACCATGGACACTAGAACGGCAGCAGAGGTAGAGAATTACCAAGTTTCTAGGGGGGCAGCCTCCTAGCCAAAGATAGAAAGGGGACCATCCCACTGTCAGCCACCGGGAGGGGGAGGACAGCGCTCCCAGAGGTAATCGCCCAGCTCGAATCGTTTGATTTTTTGTTTCTTGACTGTAACGTTGGCGCCATGGTCTAAGGAGGGGTGTGGTGACTGGCTATAATTTTAGAGCGGTAGAGGGAAAGTGGCAGGAGCACTGGAAAACTGCGGACAGTTTTCGCTTCGACAGGAATGCTCCGGGGAAGAAGTTCTACATACTATCTATGTTCCCCTATCCATCCGGAGAGCTCCACGTGGGGCACCTCAGAAATTTTGTGATAGGTGATGTGCTGGCCAGATTCAGAAGAATGCAGGGCTATAACGTTCTCCATCCCATGGGGGCTGACGCCTTTGGCCTGCCGGCGGAGAATGCCGCCATAAGGTATCACATGCACCCGGCCGACTGGACCCAGAGGAATATCCATAGCTTTAGGGTTGGCATGGAAAAACTGGGCCTATCCTATGATTTTTCCAGATTTTTTTCCACCTGTTTCCCTGACTACTACGGAAAACAGCAGAAACTCTTCCTAGCGCTCCTTAGAAACGATCTAGTCTATCGGAAAGAGAGTTTTGTCAACTGGGATCCGGTTGACCAGACTGTTCTGGCCAACGAGCAGATTGTCGATGGCCGAGGTTGGCGCAGCGGTGCTGTGGTGGAGAGAAAGAAACTAAACCAATGGTTCTTCAGAGTGACGAACTATGCCGAAGAACTTCTTAGGGACATAGACAAAAAGCTGCAGAACTGGCCCGAGAAGGTCAGACTGATGCAGAGAAACTGGATTGGCAGTAGCAGGGGAGTTCTCATGGATTTTAGAATCCAGGGCTACGGGGACGAAAAAATAACCGTCTACAGTACCAGGCCCGAGACCCTCTTCGGAGCTAGCTTTCTCGCCCTAGCTCCGGACCATCCCCTGACAGAGAAATTGTCAAAGGACAGCGGAAAAATTGCGGATTTTGTTCTGGAGTGCCGAAAAATGACAGTGGATGAGGAAACTCTGGAGACAATGGAAAAAAAGGGGGTGGATAGTGGCCTGAGAGTCATCCATCCTCTGGATCCGAGCCAACTGTTGCCTGTCTATGTGGCTAACTTTGTCCTTCTGGACCACGGCAGTGGCGCCATATTTGCCTGCCCCGGCCATGACAGGAGGGACTATGATTTTGCTAAAAAATATGGTCTGCCCATTAGAAAGGTCATTGAATGCGAAGAGCTGCCCTTCGAAGGCGAAGGCACCATGGTTAACTCTGGTTTTCTGGATGGTCTCGGCAGCCCGGAGGCTAGAGAGGTTGTGATGGATAGAATTGAACGGCTCGCCATTGGATCCAGAAAAACCAGCTACCGACTGAAGGACTGGGGTTTTTCTCGGCAGAGGTACTGGGGCTGTCCGATTCCAGTGGTCCACTGCGATAGATGCTCCGTGGTGCCTCTGGAGGACAGGGATCTTCCGCTGGAGCTGCCCAGAGATGTGGAATTCACCGGCAGGGGTAACCCTCTGGAGAATCATCCTAGCTGGAAACACACCCTTTGTCCAAGGTGTGGGGGCAGGGCGCTGCGGGAAACCGATACGATGGACACATTTGTGGACTCCTCCTGGTATTTTCTCAGATACCCTGAGCTAAGCGAAGTGGAACCATTTAATGCAAAGCTATGCGAGGAACTGCTACCCCTAGACCAGTACGTCGGAGGCGTAGAGCATGCCACGATGCATCTGATCTACTGTAGGTTTTTCACCAAGGCTCTGAGAGACTGCGGCTATTTCAACATTGACGAGCCGGTTGATAGGCTATTCAACCAGGGTATGGTCTGCCATAGAGCCTGGAGAGGTAGAACGACGAAGAATTGGATCTATCCTGGGGATGTGCAGGAAATGGCAGGGAAATACTACAGCCAATCAACCGGAGAGGAGCTCGACTGTGAGGGCACTATAAAAATGAGTAAATCGAAATCTAACGTGGTTGACATCCAGAGGGTAATTGAGGTTCATGGCACGGACGCTGCCAGAGTCTTTGTCATGTCTGACAGTCCAGCAGACAGGGATTTCGAATGGACCGAGGAGGGCATAAGGGGCTGCTCTAGGTATATCTCCCGGTTCTACAACCTACTGCCAACCTTCGGCGGCAAGAGCTTCAGCTTCAACCTGGGATCAGAGGGGGAAGTGGTCAGGTACAGCCACAGGGTCATCCGAGATGTGACAAATAATCTGGAAAATTTTGAGTTCAACAGGGCGCTAGCCAGAATAAGGGAGTTCACGAACTTTCTAGAGAAAGTTGAAACGAAGACCGCTGCTGAGCAGCAGACACGATTTTCTGCTCTAGTCATTGGAATAAAGCTACTGAGCCCCTTTGCCCCCCATCTATGCTCTGAAATGCTGGAAATTGCTGCCATCGACGACCTGTCGTGGCCAACATTTAGCGAGGAGCTTGCTAGAAATGAGAATATTGTGATGGCCATTCAGCTGAATGGTAAATTCAGAAGCACCATCACTATGGAGAGAGGTATGACGGAGGATGAGATAATTGCCCTCGCCCTGGCCGACCCTACGACCCAGCGGCATCTGGAGGGTAGACAAATCGTTAGAACGATAGTTATCCCCGAGAGGGTGGTCAACCTGGTCACCCAGTCCTCCCACTAGGCCCCGCTCTCCTCCCCATCCCTAGGAGGGCGAAACACCAAGATTCCAGTCAGAAAAGCGGTACAGCCAAAACCTCCCCTACTGTACCGCTCCTAGCCTCCCGTAGCATGTGATCAACTCTGTCCAGGAGTGACCGTCCCGGAAATTACTTCTTCCTTGCGGTCTTTTTACTGGACAAACCACCTTTAATTTCTTCCTTAAGAGTTTTCCCCACCGAAAACCTGATCTTTTTCGATGCTGGAATCTTAATCTCTTTGCCGGTCTGGGGATTCCTACCGGTTTTTGCTTTAGTGTCTATGACACTAAAAGTTCCGAAGCCTATGAGCGTAACTTTTTCTCCCTTTTTTAGGGCTTTTTTGATGATCTCTATGAAGGAGTCTATCAGTATGCCTGCATCCTTCTGCAGACAACCAGTCTGTTCCGCTATCGCTTTCACTATATCAATCTTGTGCATACTATTTGCATTTATTAATAATGATCGGTCAGTTCTGCCCGGCCGAACTGGGCCCGAGTCTAGAATGTAATATCAATAAATCAAGTAATGGGCGAAAACTTTTTGGTCATATTCCGTTTTGCTAGGTGGAACCTGGAAAATTTCTCGATTTTCCGTTAATTTTACCACCGGCTGAATGTTTCAGAAATATTTTAAAGAATCAGTCCAGTGGCGGCCATATGCCTGCGAACCAGATTCTTCCAATTTTTTACCTTTTTCTAAAAAAACAACCCCCCGGTTGCTTTAATTTCAACCGAGAATACAACCCGACCCCCGAGGATAGATGATCAGTCATTCTCAATAAACTGGAGTAATTTAACTATTCTCTTTGGATGCTGCAATTTCCTCAGCGCCTTTGCTTCTATCTGCCTTATTCTTTCTCTGGTTACAGAAAATTGCTTTCCCACCTCCTCGAGAGTATGATCCGCATCCATGCCTATGCCGAATCTCATCCTCAGAACCCTCTCCTCCCGGGGAGTCAGATTAGACAGCAGAAAGGCCGTTATTTCCTTGAGATTACCGTAGGCCGCCGCCTTAAAGGGGGAAACGGCTCTCGGATCCTCGATGAAGCTGCCCACAACGCTTTCGCTGTCACCCCCGCTGAGAGGGGAATCGAGGCTTGTGGGATCCTTCGTGTTGGCCAGAACCTTTCTTATCTTATCCGCCGGTATCAGCAACTTATTAGCTATCTCCTCCACCGTTGGATTTCTTCCAAGCTCCTGGGTCAGCTGTCGGGAGGTTTTTGATATCTTGTTTATGGTCTCAACCATGTGGATCGGTATTCTAATGGTCTTGGACTGATCCGCTATGGCTCTGGTCATGGACTGCCTTATCCACCAGGTGGAGTAGGTCGAAAACTTAAAGCCCTTCTTATACTCAAATTTGTCGACGGCCTTCATGAGGCCTATGTTTCCCTCCTGTATCAGATCCAGGAACTGCAGGCCCCGGTTCGTGTATTTCTTTGCGATGGATATGACTAGTCTGAGGTTAGCCGCTATCATCTCCTTTTTGGCCAACTCTTCCTCCTTCTTGGCCTTCTTTATGTCCCTTAGAAGATTCATGAAGGAGGCTATGTCCAGACCAATTATCTTTGTGATCTTATTTATTCTCTGGGAACACTCCATTATGTCATCCCTCTTCTCCGCAACGAAGCTCTTCCACTTTTTCCCAGCCAGCTTCTCTAGCCTGGCCAGCAGCTCCTCCCCGTAGATGTTATCCTGCAGGTGCTCCAGCAGTTCCCGCCTCGCTATGCCGTAGATATCCGCCATGTCAAAGAGCATTCTATTTATCTCCATTATCTTATTTTCGGCCAGACAGAGCTCATTAAAAATACTATAGATTACGTTGTCACTCAGCGGCATTTCCACTATCTTCTTAGAGAAGGTATTTAATAGCCTCTGCACATTTGGGTCATCTATGTCTAAAATTCCATCGGAAACTCTTTTCTCCTTCAGTATTCTCTGGGCGATGGCTATGGAGCCCTCGAGGATAGTCAAAATCTTCGGCAGCAGTGATTTTTCAGCGGTGGCTACACAGGTATTGCCGTCGCTGTCATCCTCGCCGAATAGGTCAAAGTCCTCCTCCGTATCATTTTCGGCTGCCTCACCCTTATCCTCGCCCATGTCGCCCGCATCGTCAAATATAGAGCTTATCAGACTATCATTGCTGTCTCCACCCTCTATCTCATTCGCCAGCTCAAGAGGATTTATGTCCACCTCCACATCCATGTCAGTTATTTCGCTGGTCTTTGACTCGTCTATCTTTATGATATCCCGCAGCAGCATGGAGCCGTTAGACAGACCGTTATACCAGTCAATGACATATTTAAGCACAAAGGGCAACCGGTAGAGTTTTTTTACCATTTCTAGCCTACTGCTCTCTATGCGCATGGCTATAGCCACCTCCTCCTCCTTCGTCAGAAGCGCTATGTTACTTATCGACCGTAGATAGGATTTTATAGGATCATCGGTACTTCTCGAGATAAAGTCATCTTTGGCGGCGGCATACTCGGACTCACCACTGTCCCTGAAGAAAGCCTCCAGCTCCTCCTCGTTCTTTACCACCGATATGTTATTATTTTCCAGCACATTGACTATCTCTGACAGCTTCTCGGGCCCTATGGACCTGTCACCCAGTTTACCGTTTATCTGCTCTACGGTCAAATATTTATTTTTAGAACCCTCTCTGATCAGCTCACTGATCAGAGAGGCCTGGGATGCATCCTCACCGAACCCTGTGCCAGCTCCGGCGCCGCCATCGGTAAAATTTCTCTGTCGACTAGTCATGTTTATCTGCCTCTCGTTTTTTGTTATCCTAAATGCAAAACATGTTGCTCACCTTCTTCCAAAGTCACTGGAGGAATTTGCCTTCCAGAGCAGCCCTACGTCCATTGAGCAGCTCCAATTCTCTGAGTAAAACCTTCCTTCTCTCCTCGTTATTATTCAGGAGAGCCAACTCCCTGATCTCAATTTCCAGCACCAGGGCGCTTCTCTCGAGCACCAGACTATACAGATGGTCCAAACCGTTGCCCCCAGGGCCCACCCCAAAACCTGAGCTTCCTCTAAGATAATCCTCTAGGCCGTTCTTTTCAAGTATAGCAGCTAGGGAACTTTTGTCACTAGCCCCACACTCGCCAGAAGCCTCTGCCAGAGCACCAACCAGAGCGGCCGCATCGGGCCTCAAAAAATTTATTGCGAACACATCCACATTATAATTTTGAAAAATTTTTTCCACAAGGCCTAGATCGCCGATCAGCAGGTAAAACATGTATTTCTCAATGTTCCTGATACTATTTTTCATATTTTCTATGCTATTTGGAGGAACCGTTGATTTTCCGGGATCTATGTTGGTAACGCCTCTGTAGTTCAGAGCCCGGTCGCCACCATTTCCGGACTTGCCAGGGCTTTTACCTCTGCCCAGCAGAAATAGCCTATTGCTATAGAAATTTCTGAAGTTTTTCCGGACAATTCTATTGCCAATTTCCCCTATAATTCTATCCAGTGCCATTTCTAATCTATTTTTCTGCTCTGGGACCAGCGCCAAACCATCCGGAGAGAGGCCCACCTCCCTCAGTTCGCTAGCCCAGAGAAACTCGGAGAGAGCCATGGAATTCTTTCCGTCTCTCAGGTAGTCCAGAAAATACTCCCTCCCAGACAGTCTGATCATCTCATCGGGATCCCTGTTCTCCGGCAGAGATAGGATTCTGAGACTCTTATCCGCTCCTATCGTCGCCAGAACCATGAGGGCCAGGCGCTTTGATGCCTTCTGGCCAGCCTCGTCACCATCGAAGCAGACAATAATCTCATCCGCGACTTTCCAAAGCTTATCAATCTGCTGCTGCGTCACAGCTGTTCCCAGAGGGGAAACCACATTCTCGATGCCTCTGCTGTGGAGGCTCAGGGCATCCATATTCCCCTCGACCAGCAGCGCCTGTCTGGTGGTGACTATAGCTCTTTTTGCAAAAAAATAGTTGAACAGGACGTCCCCCTTATGGTACAGCGGAGTTTCCGGAGAGTTCATGTACTTCGGCATGGCACCCTTCTCTATGACTCGACCCGAAAAGGCTATCACCTTTCCAGAATCTCCAAACACCGGAAACATAACTCTATTTCTGAACCTGTCGAAGGGCGATCTTTCGTTTTTGGCCACAACGCCGGCTCTGAGCATCTCCTCTTCACCGAAGCCCAGATCCCTCAGATGCCCCAGCAGGCGACTGTAGCTGTTAGGCGCAAAACCTATTCTAAACTTTTTCATGTCCGCCTGGCCCAGCCCCCTCCCCTTCACATAGTCCAGCCCTCCGCCTCCCTCGGGGGACAGAAGACAGCTCTGGAAAAACGCACAGGAACTCTCATTTATGCTTTGAATGATCTCAGACTCCTCTCTGGCTATCCTATGCCTTTCCTCCTCCTGGGGGCTGGAGCGGGGTAGCTCTAGACCATTTTCCTCTGCCAGCATTTTTACGGCCCCGCTGAAATCCAGCCCATCTCTCCGCATCAGAAAGTCAAACACATCACCGTGGGCACCACAGCCAAAACAGTGGTAGAACCCCTTCTCGTCGTTAACCTGGAAGGATGGTGTCTTTTCGCTGTGGAATGGGCAGCGGGCAACCTTGGCTCTTCCCCTCTGGATCAATTTGACGCTCTTTCCGATCACATCGGAGAGGGTGATTCGGGTCTTTAGTAGATTTAGAAAATTTGAATCCCACATCTGGTCCCCATCCTACTCTCTGCCCTGATCATTGTAGATCAGTACTATCTCATTACTATCTATCAGGCCAACGTTACGCCTGGCCTCCTCCTCGAATATATCCAGATCCAGGTTGCTCCTAGCCAACCCCTCTATCCTGTTTCTCTTCCGCTTTGCCTCCTGCTCCATTCTCTGGAGCAAACTTCTACCCTCCAGTAGCCGAGCACCCATGTTCCTGTGGGAGAGTAGGCCATATTTGCCACTGACCAGGTGGTGTATGAGGTAGAGCGCCAGAAAGACATGGGAGCCAATGCTGATGATTAGGTCGACTATGGATTTTTCGTCTCTGTCTCTCATCTATCTCACCACCAGACAGCTAATGGAACCGTCGCTGTTCCTCCTCAGAAGATTTTCACAGAAACCGCTGGCCGCTTCCCTCGTGCCGAATTTGCCAATCTGGACTCTGTAGAAAATTCCCCTCTCTCCGAGATTCAGTTCACTGACAAAAACATCCAAGTTTTTCAGCAGATCCCCATACAATTTTCTAATCCTATGCACATAGATCGCAGCCTGCTGGCTACTTCTGAGGGCTATCAGCTGGACTCTGTGGCCATTTCCGGACTCACCTCCGGAAGACTGGGTCTCAGGGGCCGGAGACCTTCTCTGTTTCTTCTCCGGCCCAGGGCCTTCGCTATTCTCGTCCACAATGGAGCTGACAATGAGGTCAACCGCTCTCTGGTCTCCAGCGGAGGGAGGAGCACCCCCTCCGTGTCTATCCGGACTAATCCTAATCGTCCCCTCCCTATCCATCGCCCTGCCATAGAAGCCGTTGGACCTCGGACCCACAGCACTTTCCTGGGGGCCGACCTCTGTCTTCGGGTTTTCCACCTTGCTCACTAGGAGTGGGAGACTGTCCGGATTCCTGAGCATCTGCGACACTCTGTAGGATTTTTTCAGCAGAAGGCACAGTGCCACCAGAGAAAATATGGCCAAAACCGGCCCGGCCCTGTCTGGGTCAAAATCCCTCCGAAAACTCATCCTCTCTACCAACTTCTTTGGTAAATTATTTCGAATTTTGATTTAAAATCAAGTAGCCAATTTTTCCTCTAGACCTCCGAATTACCTATCTTCTCTAGTTACTCTCTCCTCCTATTCCGCCCCAGCCATCTTCTCTGGTCTGGCCAAAATCCGGCAGACACTTCTCCAGCCCCTTCCGGAGGAAGGGGCTGGAGCTTCCTCTTTCCAATCCTAGGCGCGGACTATGGATCTTCCGGCGTACCTTGCGAGGCTGCCGAGATCATCCTCAATTCTCATCAGCTCGTTGTACTTGGCTATCCTGTCGGTTCTGCAGAGTGATCCTGTCTTTATCTGTCCAGCGTTTGTAGCCACAACCACATGGGCGATGGTGGAGTCCTCGGTCTCTCCGGATCTGTGGGAGACTATGGTTCTGTAGCCATTTGTGTGTGCCAGAGTCATGGTGTCTAGGGTCTCCGTCAGTGTTCCAATCTGATTTAGCTTAATCAGTATGGCATTAGCTATTCCATCGGCTATGCCTCTGGCCAGGAGCTTCGGGTTCGTGACGAAGTTATCGTCCCCCACAAACTGTATCCTACCCCCTAGAGCCTCCGTGGCCTTCTTCCAGCCGTCCCGGTCGTCCTCCTGCATGGCATCCTCGATGGAGAATATGGGGTACTGTCTGAGGAGATCGTCATAGTACCTGATCAGCTGGTCAGAGTTCATCACCTGTTTTTCGACATTATACTTTCCGTCTCGGTAGAATTCGTTGGCTGCGCAGTCCAGAGCAAACAGAAAATCTACCCCCAGCCTATAGCCAGCAGCCTCCACAGCTCTGCACATGGCATCCAGCGCCTCTCTAGAGGATTTGAGTGCTGGGGCAAAGCCGCCCTCATCACCCACACTGACTGTGTAGCCGTCCTTCTTTAGGATTTTCTTTAGACTATGGAAGACCTCGGCACCCATCCGGATAGCCTCTCTCACCGTAGGAGCACCCACAGGAACTATCATAAACTCCTGAATGTCTATGCCACTGTCTGCGTGGGCACCTCCATTGATGACATTCATCATGGGCACCGGCATAACATGGCCATTGACACCTCCCAGGTACCTGTAGAGAGGCAGATCCAGGAGATCGGCAGCTGCTCTGGCCGCAGCAAGGGAGACGGCCAGTATGGCGTTAGCCCCTAGCCTAGTCTTATTCTCCGTACCGTCTAGCTCCAGCATTTGCAAGTCTAGCGCCCGCTGGTCTATAGCATCCATGCCGATGAGAGCATCGGCTATGACTGTGTTGACATTTCTGACGGCGTTCAGGACACCCTTTCCCAGGAACCTCCCGGCATCTCCATCCCGCAGCTCGCAGGCTTCATGGGCACCGGTGGATGCCCCCGAGGGAACGATTGCCTTTCCCACCGCACCGTCCTCTAGAAAAACCTCTGCCTCCACCGTAGGATTGCCTCTAGAATCCAAAACCTCCCGGGCTATGATATTTAAAATTTCTGACATTTCGATTAGTCACTATTATTCACTGTCCGCGAGGCTAGCAAACAAATTTTTATTTTCAATGAGAGTGCCAAGACCTGGGACTGCCTAGCTGTTATTGTTTTATTATTTTTCTCCTCCAGTCTATTGTCAAGCTAGAGAAGAATAGCAATGGAATGAAGAATAGAGAAGTAGTTTATCCTCACTGTGGCAGTAACCTTCACCTGAGAAAGTGCTAACCTAGCTAAGCCCTAGGGGGCGCCACTGTGGCCACAGTGATTATACAGACAATCCTATTCATGCGAAACACCAGACAAAACAGGAAAACAGTGGAATGGACGGAGAGGTCACATGAAAACAATAATTGTTGGGCAATACCATTTTTTGCACCCGAGAGTTTACAAATAATTAACTAGCTGCTACCATTCCCCATCAGAACTAACTGACTTTGTCCATGGGACGATTCCTAGACGCTACTAGAGGGTTTGCGAAGAGGTACGCGGTGTACCTGGGTGTTCTGCTGGCGCTGCTGCTGGGCTTTGTCCACAGGCGAAGGCTGCTGAGGAGCCGCCTAGAGGCAAAGGCAGGCAACACTGCGGAGCGCGGGCGAACGGCCACTATAATTGTAAATAGAAATCTCCAGGGGAAGAGCATCGAGGAGAAGAGAAAATACCTTCTCAGCAACTTCGACATGGACTGTGCTGTGGGTGATGTCAGGGCCAGGATAACCATAGTGGACAATTCCTCCTTTAGCTGCAGGTATTGTAAAAAAATGAGGCCCGAAATTGAAAAAATTATTCAGGAGTACGTGGTCGATAGAAAGGTTGCCAGATATGCCCTGAGGCCTCTCTACGGCGTTAGGGACATACCCCTGGGAGCCCTCCTGCAGTGTGCCAAGCCCGAAAATAGGCTTAGAATGGCAGAGGAATTTTTCAAGGTGGACGTGGAGGGGATAGATGACTTTACTCTGTTTCTGACAGAGCTCGGTGAAAAGTATGGCATGGATAGAGAGTATGTAAAAAATTGCATCCACGATGAGGATCTCTACAGAAAAATCATATACATGCAGCAAAACAACCGGGAGGCATTCAACATAAACGTGACTCCCCTTCTGGTCATAGAGAACCAGGAAAAGGTCGGCTACAAAAGCTATGAACAGATTAGAGAAATCATAGAAAATATTTTATCCGGAGGGCAGAAATGATGAGGGGTCTCTATAGTTTGCTAAAGCTAATTTTATTTTTTCTGTTTTTCATGCTGTGCGTGGCCTTTGCCCTGAATAATGCCGATTTTGTCAAGCTAAATCTCTCTCCACTGAACTACGTGGTTGAGGTCAGACTATTCCTGCTGCTACTCATGGCGTGCTCTGGGGGATCGCTGGTGACCATATTTTTTGGGCACCTCTGTAGATTTTTTAGTCTCTTTGACCTTGGCAGGTTCTACAGTTCGAGAAGAATCAGGACTCTAGAGAATGAGCTCAGGAAACTGAGGGCTAGCTGTGGTAAATCAAAAACTCCGGGTAAAAATGAGACTAACAGCTAGAATACTTCTACTCTCCCTTCTGGGGGGGTTGCTGACTGGCTGCTCCTCCGGCGGAGGCGGTGACATCTTCGTTGACTCCAGAAATAATCTAGTCATCAGAGAGGGCAGTGAGTCTTTGAAATTTAGCCTCGGTGACTCTGTTAAGGGGGCGGCGGAGATATTTGTGAATGGCAGTGACATTTTCATAGTTTCCATGGCCAACAGTATAGTGAAATTCTCCCGGGAGAGTAAGGCCCTAGTCTGGGAAAAAGCCATCGCCTCGGTTCCCCTCGGCAATCTAGCCTTTGACGACTCTAGGAGGAAAATTTATTTTACAACCCTGGATAACAGGTTCTACATCCTGGACTACGATAGCGGAAAGATAGAGTTCATCTACAGCAACCTGGAGGAGAGGACTGTGACCTATCGCCTGAAGCCCCTGGTCTACAGGAAGAGGAATCTCCTAGTTGTCACATTCAACGGTGGAGAAGTCATAGTATTCGATGGAAATAAAAAAAATATCCTCAAGGTTATTTCTCCGGGACCCCTCAGAGATATCTCTGTAACCCTAGAGGGCAGCCTACTGGAGGTCAGCGGAGAGACGGTGGATCTGGATAAAATAAAGATACAATGAGGACAGCGGTTCTGATAACAAATCCCCTCTCAAGGACCTATTCTCTGTGGGCAGTTCACAGATTTGGGGGACAGCTGGAGAAGAGGGGTTTCGCTGTCCAGTGCTTTGAGTTGACGAAAAATCAGAGAGTCGGAGATATCATCGCCCTCCTGGACCCGGAATCCACAGACCTGCTGGCTCTAGTGGCGGGAGATGGCACGATAAATAGTGCTCTGAATGCTCTAGCCCTGCGGGATGACCGCGAACGCTTCAGGGTGGCTATAGTGCCCGCCGGTACCGCCAATCTCCTGTCCAAGGAGCTGAGGACAAATTCCCAGAGGAAATCTCTAGGGGCAATAGATAGCGGCAGAATGAAGAGGCTCCACATGGGGAAGGTTACCACCCTGGGCGAGACCGGAGAAACGACTAGATATTTTGCGCTGATGGCCAGTGCTGGCTTTGACTCCCGGGCTGTTAGCCAGGTTAGCGAGAAACTTAAGAGTAGATTGGGAGGATTTGCCTATATCTACGAGTTTTTCAAGATAGTGACGGGCGGAAATTTTGGCGAACTGGAAACGGTGGTCGAGGGTGAGATGTACAGGGGTGTTATGGTCTGCGTGAGCAACGGGAGGTACTACGGAGTCAAAATACCGACCACCAGCTCTAGCCTGGAGGACAGTTGTTTCGATCTGCTCATCCTGAGAAGGATCTCCATCCCTTCGCTCATCCACTATATGTTCACGAAAAAAAACAACAGAAACATCACTAAACTGACGGGAAAAAATTGCGTCACCATAGCCACCACAGCTAAAAACTATCCTCTGCAGGTTGACGGAGATCACTGCTGCACACTTCCGGTGAGAGTTGAATCCACGGGAGTCTATATAAATGTCTATTGTCTGTAAATATCTATGCCTGAAGTAGTTAATTTTACATTCACCATGATCGAACTCTATGCTCTGGTGTTTTTCATAGTTCTCTCATCCCTCTTCACCTGCGCCGTATACTTTGTGGGTGGCGATCTGGCCTCCTTCGCCAGTCTCGGCGGTGGTCCAAAGCTGGCAATTCTACTGGCGTCCTTCCTCATAGCCCTTCTCATGCTATGGCTGGCCATAGCTGAGAACATCCACAGAGCCATCAAGCATCTGGTATTTTTTGTTCTTCTGATATACGTCTTCATATTTCTCTGCTTCCTCCTCGGGGTGAGTCTCAGGCTGTTTAGGGTGAGGATCAATATGTTCAGGACGACGCTGGTCATTCTGTCGGTGCATTTCTGTCTCTACTGCTACGGCTATGTGAATAGGCTTTTTCCGAGACCAACCCACTACCGGCTGGAAACGACCAAGGATGTGAATCTGAAGATAGTTTTTGTCAGTGACATCCATATGGGAGCCGTGGGCAGCAATCTAAAACTACTGAAAAAAATGATTGACGTCATAAATGATCAGAAAGCCGATCTGGTGCTCTTCGGAGGGGATATGGTGGAAACGAAGGTAGATAACTCTAGCTTTTCGAAGTATGCCGAGTTGTTCAGGACTATAAAATCGAACCAGGGCATCTACGCCATTCTAGGGAACCATGAGTACTATACGGGTAGAACAAACATCGATAGAATTCTGGAGTTTCTCGGAGAGGAGTGCGGAATGCGAGTCCTGCTAGACGAATCTGTCCGCATCGGCAAAAATATGGTCTTGCTGGGAAGGGTAGACGGAGGTCACAGCAGAATCATGGCTAGAAGGAAAATTGATAGGATTCTGGAGAAGGCCGATGCGGGCGACGCCTTTCTACTGGTCCTCGACCACAATCCCAGGTACTTTGACGAGGCTGTGAAAAATAACGTGGATCTGCAGCTGTCTGGCCATAGCCATAACGGCCAGATGTTCCCCTTCAACATACTTGTCAAGTTTTTCTATGAGAAACCCTATGGCAGGCTGGAAAAATCGAAGAGTACTCTCATAGTATCCTCTGGAGTTGGCACCTGGGGACCTCCGGTAAAGCTATTCAGTAAACCAGAGATCGTGGTGCTGGAGATAAAAAAAACAACCTCCGCCGGAGGAAAATAGAATTCCGGTGAAAATACTGACAGTCAGGTCTAGGAGGGATTTTCTACGGGTCCAGAGGGGGGCCGAGGTGACTGTGAAAAATGCCAACATGCTCATCCTCTGCCGAAGGACGGAGGAAAAGTATACTCAGGTGACTAGCCGCCAGAGACTTGGAGAATTCTCTAGAATTGGCTTTGTTGTCACAAAGAAAGTTGATAGGCGGGCGGTGGCGAGAAATAGGATAAGACGGAGGATCAAGGGGGTCATTAACATAATTTTAAGAAATCATTGTAATTTATACATAAACCATATAGACTACGTCCTAGTGCTAAGGAGAAATGTCCTGAACAGCAGCCATCTGGAGTTACTCCAGGGCTTCGGGAAACTCCTGGGTGAAATTAGAATGAAATATGACCATTGAAGACGATTTTCTAGATAAAATATTACATTTCATAAAAATGGCTGGAAAAATAGCCATCGACTGCCAGGAGCACCTGACGGCGACACTGAAAGCCGACGGAAGTATTGTCACCCAGGCGGACCTGAACATATCGAAGCTGTTCCGGAGGAGGATGGCCGACTATCTAAAAACGGGAGAGCACTGCATCCTGGATGAGGAGGATCTGGAGCCGGTGGCGAACTTTTTCAATGGAAAGAAGAAATACACCTGGATAATAGATCCCATAGACGGCAGTGCCCCCTACTACCAGGGGTTTCCCCTCTGGGCTGTGGCTGTGGCCCTCTTCAGAGATGCTAAACCCTACATGGGAGCCATCTACATGCCTAGCAGTAGAGATCTCGTCTACTCCGACGGCAGTGCGAGCTACTACGCGAAAAGGGCATTCAGCAGCAGAGAGGAGGTAATCACTCTGGAACCTAGAGAGTCAGCCCCCCTTGGAAAGGGCATAGTGCTGAGCCGCAGATGCTGTGACACCAGCAGAAGAGACTATACGGTGCTGGATCTCTACTCTAACTACGTGATGTCAATCTACACTCTGACCAATAGGAGCATCTGTCAGTTTTTCAGGAGCTCCACAAAACTCTGGGACATGGCCGCCTCTATGGCCATAGCCAGGACCATGGGGTTATGCTTCAGGAATGTGGAAAACGGCAGGGATTTTGACGAAATTAGCCCAGAATTACTAGATGAGCAGTGGGCACTGAACGGCACCTATCTGATGTGTAATCCTAGGCTCTACGGCACCCTCAGGGACAGTGGACTACATCGCGGCTAGGTTCCTCTAGTCCTAGTTCTGGGAGAAGTGGGTGGCGGCAGCCTACCGTTCTCCTAGAGTTCCCCCACTGGACCTCTTTCCAAGTCCATTCCAGTTTCTGGTCATGGAGTGGTACTCTAGAGGATCCCTCTTGGGTAAAATCTAGTAAAAGATTCTATTTGACAGAAGGCTAAAAATAAGTTATACTGACAGTAACTAATGGTATGGACTAGAAAGTCTAATGCTAGAAAGTCTAACAAAGTCTAATAATTCACTAAGGGAGGAGGTTGGAATGGAAAGTAAGAGAAATACTACTCCTAGTACAGAGGAGAAAAAGTCTAGGGGT